>NZ_JBIDCW010000015.1:0-180042 GCF_043204795.1 Streptomyces sp. NPDC047706
GGGGGGCCGTGCGTCTGCGGACCCGCCGGGGGGGGCGGGGGGGGGGCGGGGGGGGGGGGGGGGGGCCCCGGGGGGGGGGGGGGCGGGGCGGGGGGGGGGGGGGGCCGGGGCCCCCCCCCCCGCCGCACGGCCGGGTCACCGGTATTCCCGTCGGACGCCCGGTCAGGGCGGTCGCAGCCATGCCGCCGGCGCCCGGCCCCGCCGAGGCGGCAGTGGCTGCCGGCCGGGTTGTCGGCCTTCGTCAACGCCCCTTGCAGGCGCCCTTGTTGATCCTGTGAAGGCGTCATACGCGGTTGACGGCGCGCCGAGTTGACGGTGATAGCATTCCGCCGTCTGCGACCTTGATCCACTTTGTTCGGGTGCTGACCCGAGGTGTTCCTCGCACCAGCAGCAATGCAGTCCTCGTGGGACGGGTTGCGGGCCCCTTGCGAGGTCCGTCGACGCCTGCATGCCATGCGCCGAGAAAGGTTTCCATGACTCAAGACGTGCTTCTTTGGTGCCTGGTTGCGACAGCGGTGACCGCCATGGCCGCAGTCGTAGCGCTCGTACTTCGCAACAGAGCCCTGGGGGTGAGGAAGGGGGAGTCGGAAGCCGCACTGGGCCAGCGGCTGAACTACGCCGAGGCCGAACTCACCCGCGCGCAGCACGAGCTGGCCAAGGTCCGCGGCGAGCAGGACGGTGTGATCCGGGAGGCCGAGCAGGCCGCTGAGGAAAGCACCAAGGCGGTCCTCAAGGGCGCCGCCCGCTTTCTGCAGAGCCTCGCGGTCGAGCAGACGGTGCTGCTGGACGAGATCCAGCGCAAGTACGGCGGGCACACCGTCCTCACCGACCTCATGGAGGTCACCCACGCCAACGCGCAGATGGCCCGGAAGGCCCAGGGCATCGCCGTCATGTGCGGCGCGCCTCTCGGCCGGCGCAACCAGCCTGCCAGCGTCTACGACGTCGTCCGCAGCGCCCAGAGCCAGATCCGGAACTTCCACCGGGTCGAGATCATGCAGCCGAGCGGCATCGCCCTGAAGTCGTCCGCCGTCGCGCCGGTCGCCCTGGCGGTGGCCGAGCTGCTTGACAACGCCGCCAGCTTCTCGCAGGCGGACGCGCCGATCGAGGTGACGTTCCAGCGCGTGCAGAAGAACCTGTGCATCGTCATCGACGACGCCGGCGTCAGCATGAGTGACGAGGACCGGCACAAGGCGACCGCGCTGCTGTCCGGCGAAGCCGTCCCACGGCTGTCGCAGCTGGGCACCCAGCCGAAGTTCGGCTTCCCTGTCATCGGTCTGATCGCTCGTCAGTACGGCTTCAAGGTGGACGTCACCGGAGTCTCCCGGTACGGCGGCGTGCGTGCCGTCGTCCTGCTGCCCGAGGAGTTGTGGACCATGGAGGAGACCACCCCGCCGGCCACCGAGGCGCAGGTGAGCAGCATCCGCCGCGGTGAGGGCCGTGAGCAGTCCAGCCCGCGTACGGTGCACGGGCTGCCGAAGCGTGGAGCGCGCAAGTCGCCCATCACCAGCGTCCCCACCGACGGGGGCGTCGCCGGCGGTGAGCAGACGCCCAGGAGGGCCTCCCGGGGCTCCGGCGGCGGGTTGGGGGCATTTCAGCGCGGCACGCTCTCGGGCCGTGACCTCGAAGCCCCGACTCCTGAAGGGTCCGAAGAGGCATGACAACTACAGACATGTCGTGGATGGTCCAGGACATCGTGGACAACGTGCCCCGGGCACGGCACGCCGTGGTGCTGTCCGCGGACGGCCTCCCGCGCGGGTCCACGGACGGCCTGAACCAGAAGGACGTCCGTACGATATCCGCCGCCATGGCCGGGATGCAGTCACTCAGCCGGGCCACGGCCCACTTCGCCGGACCGTCGCAGGACCGGCTGTGGAACCAGACGATCGTCGAGTTCTCGCACGGCTGGGTGTTCCTGATCGGGGCCGGTCAGGGCGCCTACCTGGCCGCCGCCGCGGAGCCCGACGTCGACATGCAGCAGATCTCCTTCCGGATGAACCGGCTGGTCGCCCGGCTCGGCAGCAACCTCACCTCCCCTCCGAGGGTGACCGCCGGTGACGCGGCCTCGGCCGCGGGCGATGCCGCGGTGCGGCGGGGGGAGGTGGGCGGAACGGGGTTCGTCCTGCCCGAACTGGACCAGGTGATCGCCTCCGTGCCGGGTGCCCGGCACGCTCTGCTGCTCGGCGCGGACGGCCTGCCCCGGGGGGCGAGTACCGGGATCGGCCGGGATCTCGCCGACACGATCTCCGCGGCCATGACGGGGATCCACGCCTACAGCCGTGCCACGGCGCCGTTCGCGGGCGGACTGCGCGACGACGAGTGGCGCCAGACGGTCATCGAGTTCCAGCACGGCTGGATCTTCCTGATCGCGGCCGGGGCGGGTGCCTTCCTGGCGGCGGCGGCCGAGCACGACTGCGACATCGAGGAGTTCACCACGCGCCTGAGTGACGTGATACCTGCGCTCGTCGCGCGGCAGGTGTCCCAGGGAGGGAGGGCCGGCGATGCGTGAGGAAGCGGACGGCGAGCTGGAGCTGACGTCGGCGTTAGTCCCTCTGTTCGTCATCGCGAAGGGGCGCGCCTTGCCCGCGGAGCACGAGTACGAGCACACCACACTCGTCACCGCCCAGGAAGGGGGCTCGGCGGCGGCTCGCACGCTGTCCCCGGAGGCCCGCGCGGTCATGGACCTGATCGCCGACGGTTTCCTGTCCGTGGCCGAGGTTTCCGGCTACACGCGGCTGCCCCTGGGCATCGTGCGCATCCTGCTGGCGCAGATGGCGGAGGACGGCCTGATCTTCGTGAGGAATCCGGCGCCACGTGCCGAACGTGTCGACCGTGAACTGCTCACCGCCGTGCTCGACGGCCTGAAGACACGATTCGGAGCGTAAGCCGTGTATCTGGATCCAGCCGTCTCCCGTTCCGTGAAGATCCTCGTCATGGGCCACTTCGGGGTCGGGAAGACCACTTTCATCGGAAGCATCTCCGAGATCGAGCCCCTCCAGACCGAGGAGGAGATCACCGAGGCCAGTGAGGGCCTCGACGATCTGTCGGGCACCCCGGACAAGACGACCACCACCGTGGCGATGGACTTCGGTCGTCTGACCCTCAGCGACACCCTCGTCCTCTACCTCTTCGGAACGCCGGGACAGGAGCGCTTCAAGGAGATGTGGGAGGGCCTGTCCCGGGGCGCGCTGGGCGCACTGGTGCTGGTGGACCCCGAGCGACTGCACGAAAGCTTCCCCATCCTCGACCTGGTCGAGCAGTTCGGACTGGGCTACGCCATCGGCGTCAACCGCTTCGACGGCACCCCCGACTACCCGCTCGACGAGGTACGCGAGGCGCTCAACCTCTCCGATGAGACCCCCATCAACTACTGCGACGTCCGCGACCAGGATTCCGCGGCGCAGTCCCTCATCACCCTCGTGAAGCACCTCATGTCCATACTTGGCTAGGAGCCACGGCATGCACCAGCAATCCGACCCGGCCGGCATACCGGCCGGCTGTCCCGCTCACGGCAACGTCCCGCTGTACGGGCCGGAGTTCGGCTCCGACCCCGAGCGCCAGTACGCCCACCTGCGCTCGCTGGGGCACAGCGCCCCCGTCGACATCGCGCCAGGCGTGCAGGTCGAGCTCGTGACCAGCTACGACGCGAGCCTGTACATCCTGCAGAACCCCGCCCTGTTCGTGCGGGACTCACGCCGGTGGAACGCGTTGAGCGAAGGGCGCGTGCCCGCCGACAGCCCGGCCCTGCCCATGATGGGCTACCGCCCCAACGCCCTGTTCAGCGACGGCGCCGCACACGCCCGGCTGCGGCAGGCGGTCACGGACAGCCTCGCCACGGTCGACGAGGTCCGGCTCGTACGCCTGGTCCAGCAGTCGGCCGACTACCTGATCAGCCGGTTCAGCTCCGACCGCGCCGGTGAGGCCGAGCTGATGACCGCCTACGCCCAGCCGTTGCCGCTGCTGGTGTTCGGCGATCTGTTCGGCTGCCCGCCGGAGCTGGGCGACCGCGTCATCACCGGGATCACCGGCATCTTCCAGGGCACCGCCGGTGCCGACGAGGTGCTGGGCGGCGCGCTCGCCGAACTGATCGCCCTCAAGCGCAGCCAGCCGGGCGAGGACCTCACCACCCGTCTGATGGTGCACTCCGCCCGGCTGACCGACGAGGAGGTGCTGCACCAGCTCGTCACCCTGCTCTCCGGCGGAACCGCGCCCCTGGCCGCGGCGATCGGCACCAGCAGCGCCCTGTACCTCAGTGACGAGTGGCCGGCCGGCCTGCCGATCGAGGACGCGGTCGTGAAGACGCTGTGGAACTACGCGCCGATCGCCAACTACGCCGCCCACTACCCCACTCAGGATGTCGAGCTGGGTGGCAGGACGCTGCGGGCCAACGACCCGGTGCTGATCTCCTTCGCGTCGGCCAACACCGATCCCAAGCTGACGGAGCACCGCGAGCAGCTCAGCTCCAAGGCCCACCTGGCCTTCGGTGCCGGTCCTCACGCGTGCCCGGCCAAGGACCCGGCGTTCATGATCGCGGCCACGGCGGTCGAGTCCCTGCTCAACCGGCTCCCCGACATGGAGGTGGGTGTCCCGTTCAAGGAACTCGCCTGGGTGCCGGCCCCGTGGAGCCGCTCCCTGACGGCCGTTCCCGTGCGGTTCACGCCCCGCCCCGTCCCGCCGGCCGCCCCCTCGACGCCGCTCGCCTCGCGCGCGGCCCAGCCGGCGCAGCCGTCCGCTGCCACGTCCCAGGTGTCCCCGCACCCTCGGCCGGCCCAGGACGCGCCGCAGCACAAGGGCGGTCTGTTCAGCCGCTTCCGCGCCTGGGTGAGGGGCGAGTGATGTAAGTAACCATAAGAACCGATCGTGTTATTGGATGCTTCAAATACCCCACGGGTACGTATGGCGGCTGGTCACCAGAAAGGAGCCGTCATCGTGGGGACTGCCACGGCTAGCTCGGCCGACCGTCGGGCCACCGTCTCCCTGTTCTCCCGCCTCCGTACGGCTGAAGGACAGGCCGATCCCTTCCCTCTCTACGCGGAACTCCAAGCGCGGGGCGGAGTCAGCCCCGCCCCTTGGGGCGGTTTCCTCGTCACCACCTTCCGCACGTGCGACCAGGTGCTGCGCAGCGGCGCCTGGCTCGAACCCGACACGAAGTGGAGGGAGCAGCAGGGAGAACGCACCCGCTGGAGCGCTCCCTCCTCCCGCGAGATCAGCCGCACCCTGCCCGCGCTCAACCCCCCGGAGCACACCCGCGTGCGCCGGTCGGCGGGCAACTTCGACCGGCACACCATCGACCGCATCGGACGGCGGGTGAGCGGGTTCGTGGACCGTTTCCTCGACACCGTGCACGAGCGTCTGCGCGCCGGGGAGGCGGACTTCGCGGCCCTGGTGTGTGAGGAGCTCCCCGTCGCCACCGTCGGGGACTGGCTCGCGCTGCCGAGCGCGGACTGGCCGCTCCTGCGGGAACTCACCCACGACCAGGTCTTCACCCAGGAACTGCTGCCCTCCGCCAGTCAGTTGACCCGATCCGACATCGCCATGGCCGAACTGCGCGCCTACTTCCTCGACCTGGTGCGCGAACGGCGCGCGCACCCCGGCGAGGACCCCGTGTCGCGCTGGATACGGACCTGGGACTCCATGGAGCCTGACCAGGACAAGGCCGATGAAGCGGTCTACTTCCTCGCCCTGTTCGTCCTGCTGGCGGCCCTCGAAACGACCTCGACCCTCCTGTCGACCATGACGCTCCACCTCGTCGAACAGCCCGACCGCTGGGACCTGCTCACCGAACGACCCGACCTGGTCCCGGCGTTCGTGGAGGAGGCACTGCGTTACGACCCTCCGACCCACGTGATCAGCCGGATCGCCGCCTCCGACTGTGTCCTGGAGGGCGTCGAGGTCCGCGCGGGCGAGATGGCCCACCTCATGGTGGGCGCCGCCCACCGGGACCCCGCCCGCTTCGCCCTTCCCGATCTGTTCGACCCCCACCGCAAGCCCGCCCACCTCGCCTTCAGCGCGGGCATCCACTACTGCCTCGGCGCGCCCCTGGCCAGGCTGGAGGCCCAGACCCTGCTACGCCGGACCCTCGCACGCCTGCCCCGGCTCACCCTGGTCCGCCGGCCCGCCCGTGCCCCCCGGGTGGCGTTCAGGCGCCTGCTGAACTTGGATGTCGCCCTCGCATGAACATCTCGACCGCCCCCGCCCCCGCCGCGCCCACTCCCCCGTCCGCGGGCGAGTCCCTGGGCATCACGCAGACCGGCCCTGTCCTGCGCGTCCAGCTCAACGCCGCCTTCCAGGACGACACTCTGAGCGCCGCCGTCCTGGACCAACTCACCGCTGTCCTCGACAGCCTCCACGACCGGCCGGACATCCGCGTCCTGGTCCTCGCCTCCCAGGGCGACGACTTCTGTCTGGGAGCCGACCGCCGGGAATTCGAGGAGGCCCTGGCGACGGACCCGACCATAGGGTCGCTGCGCCGCATCGCGGACAAGGCGCACCGGCTGTGTCAGGCCCTGGAGAACACCCACGCCGTCACCATCGCCCGGCTCCACGGCAAGGTCGTCGGCGCCGGACTCGCACTCGCGGCGCACTGCGACCTCCGCGCGGGCTCGGACACCGCCCAGTTCCGCATGCCCGAGGTCGGCATCGGTCTCGCACCCGCGTGGGGCGGCGCCATGGGCCGCCTCATCTGGGAGGCCGGCGCCGCGAGGATCCGCGAACTCATGCTGACCTGCGACGCCTTCGACGCGACCACCGCACACCAGCTCGGGCTCCTGCACAAGGTGGCGCCTCTGGAGCAGCTGGACGACATCGTCAACGCCTGGACGAAACCCCTCGCCCGGCGTTCCCCCGAGGCACTCGTCCTGACCAAACGCATGCTCACCGCATACGCCCAAGCCGCCCGCACGGGCGACCTCGCCCTGCTCGACTCACACCTGCTGACCACACAGCTCACCCGGCGCCGGGCTCGTGACTGACGCTTCAGTGGCGTAGTCCGGGCGCTCGCCCGGGAAGCACCGGGCACGGCCGCTCATTCGAGGGCAAGGGCCCCGCCGACGACGGCGGGGTTCTTGCCCTTGGTCCTCACCCTCTTCACCCCTGCGCCGCGTGCCCGGGGGTGACAGCCGACGAAGGCGGCGAAGATGACCACGCACCCCCACCACGTCGACCAGGAACTCGTGGAGGCCGCGGCACACGTCGCGCGCACCCGCTGCCGGGGCGAGAACCACACCATGGCGGCCGCCGCCCGCGCCCGGGACGGCCGCATCGTCACGGCGGTGAACGCCTACCACTTCACGGGAGGACCCTGCGCCGAACTGGTCCTCATCGGGGCCGCGGCCGCCCAAGGCGCTCACGAGCTGGACACGGTCGTCGCGGTGGGCGACCGTGACCGCGGTGTCGTGCCCCCGTGCGGCCGGTGCCGCCAGGTGCTGCTCGACTACTTCCCCGCCCTCGACGTCATCGTCGGCGCGGACGGCCGCCTGCGCACCGTCCCCGTCGCCGGCCTGCTGCCCGAAGGTTATGTCTGGGCCGACCATCGATTCGACGCCGGGTGACGCACGCGCCGCAGGATGTGCCGGGTCGCCCTCCCGCCGTACGGGAGGGCGAGGGCCGTCAGGAGGGGAGGGGGGCTGTCGCGGGTTCCGGGTCGGTCCCGCGGCCGGGCGCCGGAACGGCCTGCGGGTCGTGCGGCGGCTCGGACAGCTGGTCGCGCACGTAGTTCCAGACCACCGCGATCAGTGCGGCGGCCGGTACGGCGAGCAGGCTGCCCACGATGCCCGCGAGGCTGCCGCCCAGGGTCACGGCCAGCAGGACGACCGCCGCGTGCAGGCCGAGCCCCCGGCTCTGGATCATGGGCTGGAAGACGTTCCCCTCCAGCTGCTGCACCACGACGATGATCGCCAGCACGATCAGGGCGTCCGTCAGCCCGTTGGACACGAGGGCGATCAGCACCGCCACGAAGCCGGCGAACAGCGCACCGATGATCGGCACGAACGCGCACACGAAGGTGAGCACGGCGAGCGGGAGGACCAGCGGGACGTCCAGGGCCCAGAGCCCGATGCCGATGAGGACGGCGTCCAGCAGACCGACCGCCGCCTGGGAGCGCACGAAGGCACCGAGGGTGTCCCAGCCGCGCTCGGCCACGGCCGGGATGTCGGCCGCGAGGCGCCCGGGCAGCTGGCGGGCGAGCCAGGGCAGGAACCGCGGCCCGTCCTTGAGGAAGAAGAACATCAGGAACAGGGCGAGGACCGCGGTCACCACACCGTTGACGACCGTGCCCACGCCGGTGGCGAGCGTGGTGAGCATGCTGCCGACGCCGCTCTGGAGACGCTCGGTGGCGGTGTCCAGGGCGGTGGTGATCTGTTCGTCACCGATGTTCAGCGGCGGGCCCGCGGCCCACTCCCGTACCCGCTCGATGCCCTCGACCACTCCGTCGGTCAACTCCCCGGACTGCGAGGCGACCGGTACGGCGATGAGTGCCACGGCGCCGGCGGCGACCGCGAGGAAGAGCACGGTCACCACCGACGCGGCGAGGGCGGGCGGCCATCCGTGACGGCGCAGGAACCGGGCGGCCGGCCAGGTCAGCGTGGTGAGGAGCAGGCCGATGACGAGGGGCCAGACGATCGACCACATCCGGCCGAGAAGCCAGAGCACCACCGCGGTCCCCGCGAGGACCAGCAGCAGCTCCACCGATATGCGCGCCGAGGCACGGAGTGCGGCACGGGTTCTCGCAGGGCTCAAAGGGGCAGACATGCGATCACCCTATGCGCCGCCGCGCTGCCTCCGTCCGAGCGGCCCGGCAATCATCCGCGCCGGTCACCGCTCCCGCCCCGACGGAGCAGGCCGGCACGCCGACGCAGGCCGCGCCGGTGGGAGTTGGCGGCCCGTGCCGACATCGGTGGCGCATGGGTGTCCCGGCCCCGCCTACGCGGATGCGCGCCGCCGCAGTTCGGCCCTCACCACCAGTTCGTCGTGGCTGAGCGGACCGCTTCCGGTCAGCAGCCGGGCCGCCTGTTCCACCGCGTGTCGCCCGAGTTCGCGCTGCGCCCCGAAGCACGCACCATCAGGCTTCGTACGGCGCCGCGGCGAGCGGGCTGAGGGGCGCTGTCGGTGGCGTCCACTCGGGCGCCACTCTGACCTGGGGCAGGGGCGACGCCCGAGCGGGAGTCAGCCGACCGGGAAGGCGTCGGGGGTCCTGATGCGCTCACGGACCCATACGCCGGCGGGCTTCAGAGGTGCGGTGCCGGCCCAGGAGCCAGGGTTGTTGCAGGTACCGGTCTTGAAGACCGCTCCGGTGCGGTGGTCGTCGGAGAAGTTCCAGTTCGTCCAGCTGATCTTCTTGTTCGCCATCAGATCGAGGTAACGCTGCGACATGGCGAAGTCGTTGCTGCCCTCTCCGGCGTAGTTCTGGGTGCCGAACTCGGTGACGAAGACGGGGAGCGCGTCGGCGGCGCGGGAGAGGGTTGCCAGGTACTCGTCGCGGTGCGAGTCGGCGTAGAAGTGGAAGGTGTACATGATGTTGGACGCCCGGACCGGATTGCTGACCACCTCCGACTCGTCGGCCCCTTCGGAGACGCCGAACGAGGACCAGGCACGGGTCCCGACCAGCACCGGGGCATCGGAGTCGATGGTGCGGATGGTCGGGATGATCTGTTCCGCGTAGCTCTTGATCCGGGACCAGCTCACGCCGCTGGGTTCGTTGGCGATCTCGTAGAGGATGTTGTTCCTGCCCTTGTTGCGACGGGCGATGTCGGTGAAGAACTTCCGCGCCTTGCTCAGGTTGGCGTGGGGGTCACCGGGGGTGAGCATGTGCCAGTCGACGATCACGTACATCCCGCGGTCGGTCGCCTGCTGGATCAGGGAGTTGGCGAGTTCGGTGAAGTGCGTGGGATTCGTCTCGTACCCTCCCTCCTGCACGTAGGTCGAGACTCGCAGGACGTCGGCCTTCCAGTCCCGGGCCAGGGCGTCGAGCGAACCGCCGGTCAGGCAGTGCGGGTACCACTGGGTGCCGTGGGTGCTCATGCCGCGGAGCTGGACGGGGTTGCCATGGCTGTTGCAGAGCTTGGTGCCGCACACCGTGAGCTGTCCGTTCACGGAGACCGGCGTGTCCGCCGCGGCCTGGTTCGCCGTAGCGCGGGCAGATGCGGTGGGGAGCACGGCCGTGGTCAGGAGCAGGGCACCGCCGAGGGCGGCCGCCACCGCGGCCGGGGGTAACAGCCTGAGCTTCAGTTTCACGTGAACTCCGTTCACCGGCGTGACCGATAGGAAACTTTCCTAACCTGATGGAAGCAGGTGGCTTCCGCAAGCGGCAAGGGTGCCGTCGTCGGCGGTCATCCACAGCGGTTCACGTCGGTGGACGAACAGGTCACAAGAGCGCGCGTTCGATCCGCTCGCGTGACAAGCCCCAGCCCCCGCACGAGGCTGGTGCGGGGGCTGGGGCCCGGTCGTTCACGGCCCCACCGGCTGATCCGGTGGGGCCTCCTCCGCGGGTGGTGTCTTCGGCGGCGGGAACACGAGGTCCTCGAACGCTTCCATGGCAAGGAGGAGGAGCAGTAGTAGGGCCGGGACAAGCAACGCGATCAAGACCACGGCACCTCCCAGGGGGAGAGTGGGCGGGCTTTCTCAGGGCGGCTACGTCGGGTCAAGTCTGCATCCGAATGGAGTAGCGCGCATGTGGATCACAGGCTCCAGCCCGGCCGCGCACGGGCCTGCCGGCTGCCGCGGCGCACGGTGAACAACGCGAGGTCGGCGCCCTCGCCGGAGGCACACACCGGGTCGAACGCGGGCGCCCGGCCGAACGACCGCGGCGGGCGGGCCGTTGCCGTCAGGCCTGGTGCCAGCCGGAGAGCCGATGGTCCTTGCCGACCTCCGCCGTCAGCCGCATGCCGGGCAGGTCACTGGCCGGCACGCCGACCGCCGCCGCGATGTCGGCGGCCGGGTAGCGCTCCGGCTCTGCGCGCTCCTCCGCCGGCACATCGGCGACGATCTCCGCCTGGTCACCGAAGAGCAGCAGGACACGGACGGCAACGCGCTCGGCGCTCACGTTCGCGTCCTGACGCGAGTGCTTGCGGGCGTCGCGCGCGAGCATGACGGCCACGGCGGCGGCGGACAGCAGGAACAGCAGGGGGAAGACGAGGCCCGCCCAGCGACCGCCGCTCACCGCTGCGACCCCTCGCCCGGGCCCGGGGCAGCGAGGTCACCGCCGACGCGTCGTACGCCGCCCCGGTCGTCGACGAGGAGGCCCGTGACACGCGCCCTGACCTTTCCGGCGCGGGTCTCGCTGGTTTCCGGGAGGCGGACGCTGTCTGCTTCGGGATACGGGTGGTGGTTCATCCGTGAACGCCTCCGGACCGGTTCTGGGCTTGACCGCAGTGAGGCAAGCGCTTCGCGGGGAGTCGACACCCCTGACGGACAGCGTTCCCCCTCTTCGCAACGGACAACGCGAGACGGACGGCTTGGGGCACGATGCCGCACTCAGGCAGGCGGCCCTCCCCCGATCAGGGCGGCGGATCGGGGTTGCCCCGGAGACATTGAGAAACGGCGGTGCACAGTGTGATGAGTGAGACGTGTTGGACTTCGCATTCGCCGTACCGCAAGGTAGTGAGCATCCCCTGATCAGGGCGTTCGCCCCTCCGGCTCACCTTGGAGACGCTCCTCATGTCGACCTACGTCGCGGACTCCGGCCGCTACGACGGTGCCATGCTCTACCGGCGCACCGGTCGCTCCGGGCTCGACCTGCCGGTCCTGTCGCTCGGCTACTGGCACAACTTCGGTGACGACAAGCCCTTCGAGGCCCAGCGTCGGATCGCCCTGCGCGCCTTCGACCTCGGGATCACCCACCACGACCTCGCCAACAACTACGGCCCGCCCTACGGTGCGGCCGAACTGAACTTCGGCAAGCTCCTGCGGCAGGACCTGCGGCCCTACCGCGACGAGCTGATCGTCTCCACCAAGGCCGGCTGGGACATGTGGCCCGGCCCCTACGGCCAGGGCGGGGGATCACGCAAGTACGTCCTCGCCTCGCTCGACCAGTCGCTGACGCGGATGGGGCTGGAGTACGTGGACATCTTCTATTCCCACCGGCTGGACGCCTCCACGCCGCTGGAGGAGACGATGACCGCGCTCGACACCGCTGTGCGGCAGGGCAAGGCCCTCTACGTCGGCATCTCCTCCTACGACGCCGAGCGCACCCGGCAGGCCGCCGCCATCCTGCGCGAACTGGGCACCCCGCTGCTGATCCACCAGCCCTCCTACAACATGCTCAACCGGTGGATCGAGACCGACGGCCTCCTCGACGCCGCCGCCGAGGAAGGGTTCGGCGTCATCGGGTTCACCGCCCTTGCCCAGGGCCTGCTCACCGGGCGTTACCTCGACGGCATTCCCGACGACTCCCGGGCCGGCCAGGACAAGTCCTTCGACACCGGCTGGCTCACCGACGACACGCTCGGGCGACTGCGCGCCCTGAACGACATCGCCGCCCGCCGCGGCCAGAGCCTGGCCCAGATGGCGCTGGCCTGGGCGTTGCGTGACGAGCGGGTCACCTCTCTCGTCATCGGCGCCTCCCGCGTCGAGCAGCTGGAGCAGAACGTCGCCGCCCTGGACAACCTCTCCTTCACCGACGACGAACTCCGGGAGATCGACGAAAACGCCCTCATCGCGGGCAATGTGGACCTCTGGCAGCAGGCCCGCACCGGCACCCTGAGCTGAGCGTTCCGCCCCCGGGAAGGGGCCGGCCGGGAACGCGAAAGCGCGCCCGGCTGCCCCTGCGCGGTAACGGCCCGGCTCGGCCCACGCGCGTCACGATCAGATCGGCGAAGCGGCTACGTGTGCATGGACGATGTCCCACGCGGCCGGCGAGAGGTCGCCGAGAGCGGTTGCCCGCAGCGCTTGCAGCGTCTCCTCGGTGTCGCCGGTGCACATGGTGCTGCCGTCGAGCACGTCGTAGCCGTCCCGGACGGCGACGCGCAGGCGACGGCCGCCGTCCTCGGCGTGCACCGCCGAGGCGATCACCAGGGGCGGTTCCGCGCCCGCCGCACCGGCCAGTTTGAAGAACGCGCTGGTGACGGGCTCGCGCCAGCGCAGGCTGAGGAGGACGGGACGCTTGGCCACCACCTCGGCCAGGTCCGTCTCCCGGACACCGTCCGGTTCCAGCACCGTCGCCCGTGCGTCCAGCACGAGCGCCGCGGGCAGCAGGCAGCGCAGCGTGCTCCCGACGAGGTTGCCGCCGACGGTCGCGCTGCGCCGGACGGCCCCGGTACCCACGCGGGCGGCGGCCAGGCGCAGCGCTTCGGGCACCCGGTCGTCGATCCGCTGCAGCACCACGGCCCCGCCCACGGCGGTGCGTTCCAGCACATTGGCCTCGGGCACGTCACGCAGCGACATCGCCAGCGCGGGGAAGCCGTCCCGCTGCCACGTGGCCCACACGAGTGTCGCCCCGCCGATCGGCACAGCTCCCTCGGCCAGACACTCCCTCGCCTCGGACACGGACGCCGGCAAACGCAACAACACCAGTGACCACCCGCCTTCCACGCAGACCGGATCGGAGCGGTGCGTGGCGTGAAGTAGCCACCTGCCCCGCGGTAAGACAATCCCTTCGACGGGGGGCGCGTCCAGGGCTCACACAAGCACGCCGTCCGTTCCGTCTCGCGCCGCCGACGACGCCGGCAACGCCGACGACCGCGAACCGTCCTGTGCGACCTGACCGGCCCAGGTCGTCCGTGTCCGAGGCCAACTCGGCCGCGCCGGGAGAGCAAGGAGCGATGCCACTCCGGGGCCGGCCGGCACCGCCGTCGGGCCCTGGTACGGCCCGCGGCCCGCGTCAGGCGGCCGGACCGGTCAGCCGGGCACCCTCCGCGGCCGGGCGGCTCCGGCGGGCCGGCCCCGCCACGGACAGGGCGCCGGGCCCGAAGAAGACCAGGAGCAGGAAGCCCCAGCAGAACAGCACGGGGGACAGACCGCCGTTCTGCAGGGGGAAGAGACCGTCCTTCTGGTGCTCGGTGAAGTAGGCGAACGCCATGATTCCCGAGCTGATGAACGCCGCACCGCGCGTTGCCACCCCGAGCAGGACAAGAACGCCGCACACCAACTCGATCACTCCGGCGTGCCAGAACGGCCAGTCACCCACCGGGCTCGCCTCCCGGCCGAGGACACCGAAGAGGGTGGCGACACCCTCGCTGGTGAACAGGATGCCCAGGACGATGCGGAACGCGCCGAGGACAAGAGGCTGGTATCCCGCCAGCCGGTCGTTCAGTGGTGCGGTGCTCATCGGTCGTACTCCTCGAATCAATACGCGCGCCGCCGAGCGGCGCGGGCGAGGCGGGACCAGCCTCTCCCGTACTGATTACGTTCGGGCCGGCCACTTGGCTCATCCGGACACCGGCTCAGCGGGGATGGGTCCCCGGGCCGTCGTGGTGACCGACCAGCGGGGTGGGGCTCAGGTCGGTAGGCCGCTCACCGGCCTCCAGCAGGGTGTCCGCGGCACCCACGATCAGGGGGTCGGGCTTGCCGACGGCGGCGTGGTCCTTCGCCGGGTAGTCGCAGCGGTCGAGCAGGCTGCGCATGGCTTCCAGGCGGCCGCGTCGCTTGTCGTTGTTCTTCACCACCGTCCACGGCGCGTGGGGGGTGTCCGTGGCACGGAACATCTCCACCTTGGCCGCCGTGTAGTCGTCCCAGCGGTCGAGCGAGGCGAGGTCCGTCGGCGAGAGTTTCCAGCGGCGCACGGGGTCCACCTGCCGGATGGCGAACCGGGTGCGTTGCTCGGCCTGGGAGACGGAGAACCAGAATTTCACCAGCGTGATGCCGTCCTCCGTCAACAGCTTCTCGAACAGCGGTGCCTGGTCGAGGAACTGGCGGTACTCGTCATCCGTGCAAAAGCCCATCACCCGCTCGACGCCCGCCCGGTTGTACCAGGACCGGTCGAAGAAGACGATCTCCCCACGGGCAGGCAGATGCGCCACATAGCGCTGGAAGTACCATTGGCCGGCCTCCCTTTCGGTCGGCTTCTCCAACGCGATCACACGGGCGCCGCGAGGATTCAGCCGCTCGGTGAATCGCTGGATGGTGCCGCCCTTGCCGGCCGCGTCCCGGCCTTCGCAGACCACGACGATCCGCTGGCCGGTGTCCTTCACCCAGCGCTGCATCTTGAGCAGTTCTATCTGCAGGATGCGTTTCTGCCGCTCGTAATCGGCTCTGCGCACTTTGTGGTCGTATGGATGGTTGTCCCGCCAGGTATCCACAGGGCTGCCGTCCTCGTTGAGCAGAATCGGCCGCTCGGGGCGCTGCTCGTCCACACTGAGGCCGTCGAGGAGTTCCTGCTCGACCGTATCTGAGCCGGTGCCGCTCATCGACGGCGCATCGTTCCGCTCGGAGTCCATGTAATTCCCTGTCCCTGCACGACGACCCAATCCATCCGGAACTCCTGCCCGCTCACCGCGCGAACACGCAGGTGCCGGTGCTCGCCGCCTCCGGCCCGACCGGCACACCTCGAGTACTCCCCGACGGCGGCACCTGACGCCGGCACCTCACAGTCCCTGCCGAACGACACCCCGGACGGTGGCCGACTCCGGCCTCGTCCTACTGCCGGCCCCGCACCCGCGTGCGGCCCCTCAACGGCCGGACCTCGGCCACAACGCGCGCGTACGAACAACAGGTGCACCACGTCCTGCACGTCACGGACCAGGTCCTCACGCCGGCGCAGGCGGCGGGGAAGGCCGCCGGGGCGAGCGCCTGATGACATCACCGCGCCCTTTCCGACGCCTGCGCGACCGAAGGAATTAACGCTTCCTCCGCGACTCGTTCGCCGAGACAGGCAATAGCGTGAACCATCACCGCGCCAGGAAGGGATTTGCTTCTCCAAGTAGCCCACAGTGAATTTCGTCGACGCAATGGTGCCGCTCGAGCGAAGCGGCAACAAAGCAGAGGCTCATTCACCTTCCCACTGCCCCTGACATGCCACTGCGCCCACCCGCCGGGCTGCTCGCCTCCGGAATTACTCGCCGCGGCGGCGCCCCCGGGGCCGGCCACGAACCACGACAGCCGGCGGGGCGGCCCCGCTCCCAACTCACCTGTCGACCAGGGTGCTTCACATCCACCGACACAGGGTGGACAAACAGGCCAAGTGCAGCATTCAAGGAATGTGACATAAATCCGGCGCCCGCTGGATTTTCCTGAACTCGGGGATCGACGTGACTCCGGGACATCACTTAAGGTACTCGCTGGCACCTGCATGAAAGGCACTCCCAAAAGGGGGCCGGATGGCCGCTGCCGCAGAGTCAACCCCGTTCCGCGCTTCTTTTCGGATCATCGAGCGACAAAAAGACGTCAGCACCCCCCGACCCTTTGCACTCGTATTCCTGTCGGTCCCGGCAGCGAGCTGGATCAGCCGCCCGCCGGTCCCGTCAGCAAACCAGACGGAGCGAAATACAGGATGCGGTTCCAGCTGTTAGGGCTGCTCAGCATCGCCGATGGCGAGCACGCCGCCGTGCTGCAGCCGTCCAAGCCGACGAGTCTGCTGGCGGCCCTGCTCATCCACTCCGGCGCGGCCGTGTCGACCGAGTACCTGGTGCGGGCCGTCTGGGACACCGAGCCCCCCGCCACCGCGCGGGCCGCCCTGCAGAGCTGCGTTCTGCGGCTGCGGCGGATCTTCGCGAAGTACGGGATCGCGAACGACGCGATCGAGGCCGTCCCGGGCGGATACCGGATGCGCATGGACCGCGAGACCCTCGACCTCGTCCGCTTCCGTGAACTGGTCCGCTCGGCGGACTTGGCCGGCGACGCCGAGACCGAGTCCCACGTGCTCAGGGAGGCGCTCGCGCTGTGGCACGGGCCGGTGCTGGCCAACGTGGCGTCGCACATGCTCCACCGCGACGAGGCGCCCCGGCTGACCGAGGAGCGCCTGCGGGCGCTGGAGCGGCTCTGCGACATCGAGCTGGCACGCGGCCGATGTCGCGAGGTGCTGTCGGAGGTCTGGGACGCGGCCAGACGCCACCCGGAGAGGGAGCGGTTCTCCGAACAGTTGATCGAGGCCCTCTACCGGACCGGCCGCCAGACCGAGGCCCTCGCGGAGATCAGAGCCGTCAAGGAGCGCCTCAAGGAGGAGTTCGGAATCGACCCGGGCGCCCCCCTGCAGCGCCTGGAGCTGACGATACTTCGCGGCGAGGATCTCGGTGCCCCGCAGGCCCGCGCCATCGCCGCGATCGAGGCCGCAACCGCCTCCCTTCCGGCGCTCCCGTCGGGCGAGGCGGGCGCACCGCACTCCACGTCGCCGGACGACCTGCTCCCGGTACCGGCCGTCGCGCCGGTACCGCCCTCCCCTCCCCCGGCGCAGGCCCCCGCCGCTCCCACGGTCCCGGCGGTCCCCGCCGTCCCGGCCGCCCCGTCCGCGATCGCCCCGGTGGCCCCCGTCCCCTGTTTCACCGGCCGCAGCACTCAACTCGCCGCTCTGCAAAGCGCGTTGACGGCCGACGGTCCGGCAGCCGGGCCGGTGGTGATCTCCGGAGCCCCCGGGATCGGCAAGACGGCTCTCGCCCTCCAGGCCGCCCACCTGGCTCAGGAGGCCTTTCCCGGCGGCTGTTGCACGCTCCGGATGACCCGGGCGGACGGCAGTCCTGTCGACGCCTCCGAGGCCCGCGCCCAGCTTCCGCCCCTGAACGGACCCGGACGTCGTCTGCTCGTCCTCGACGACGCGGTGAGCGCGGAGCAGATACGCCCCCTGCTCCCCGCCCCCGGCGAGGGCGTCGCCGTGGTGACCAGCCGGCGCGGCCTGGCCGGGCTGATCGCCACCCATGGCGGGGTCGTGCACCGCCTCGACACGCTCGACCCGGAGGAGTCGCATCACCTGCTCATCAGCACGCTGGGCGCCGAGCGGGTCGCAGCGGAACCCCAAGCCGCCCGTGAACTGGCCCGCATGTGCGGTCACTTCCCGCTGAGCCTGCGGATCGCCGCTGCCCGGCTGCTGACGCGTCCCGGCCTCGGCATCGGCGACTGCGCCGGCTGGCTGGCCGCGGATCTGCCTGCCAGGCTCTCGCTGGCGGACGAGCCGCTCATGTCCGTACCCGGCGTGTTCGGGGCGGCGCTGCGCCGGCTGAGTCCCGAGCTGAGGGAGGCGTTCGTGCTGCTGGCCACGGAGCGCGGGAACGCCCGTGCGGCGCCCCCGGACGTGTCCGACGAGGTCCTCGAACGGCTGGCGGACGCCGGATTCGTCGAGGAAGGCCCGCCCAGGCCGTACCGCATCCACGAACTGCTCAAAATCTACGCGCGTCAGCTGGAGACGCCCCCGCCACGGCTCCGCATCGGTACCACGGCGGCCCCCGGCTGACCCAGCGACCACCCGCCGGCCTGGCTCTCACCGGTCCCCTTCCGGACGACCGCCCGGCCACCCCACCCACCCGGCCCCCATCCAAAGGTGACATCAGCATGCCTTCCGCACGGTACGAAGCCGTCGCAGCGTCCCGCCCCCGCATCCGGCGCGACGTCCTGTTCACCGAGACGCCCGACGGTGTCCTCTTCCACAACGCCGACGGCGGCTTCCGCCTGACGGCCAAGTCGGCGTACCGCTTCGCCACCCTGCTCGTGCCGCACCTCAACGGCGAACACACCGTCGCCGAGATCTGTACGGGGTTCGGCGACCGGCAGCGCGCGATGGTCGGTGAACTCGTCGGCACCCTGTACGAACGGGGCTTCGCCCGGTCCGTCCCGCCCAGACCCTCGCCGGAGGCGTTCGACGGGCCCGAGCCGTCCGACGACGTGGCGCGTCGCTACGCCGCCCAGATCGCGTACGCCGACCACTACGCCGACGACGCCGCGCGGCGCTTCCAGCGCTTCCGCGACACACGGGTGGCCGTCGTCGGCAGCGACCTGGTGGCGCGCTGGTGCGTGCTGAGCCTGCTGCGCAACGGCAGCGCCGCCATCGGCGTGCTGCCCGGGCTCGACCTGGAAGGGATCACCGACGAGGCGACGGCCGCCGGCTCCGACGGCTGCCCCGTCGACATCCACGAGCTCGCCGTCTCCGCCCCGCTCACCTGGGCCGCCGTCGAGGGGTACGACGTCGTCGTCGTGACGGGCGGACCCGAGGCCCCACGCGTCGTGTTCCCGCTGCTGCGCGCCGGAGTCCCCACGGGCCGCACCCTCCTGCCGGCCTGGTCGTTCGGACGGCACGCGGTCGTCGGTCCGTCGATGTCGGCGCAGACGACGGGGTGCTGGGCGTGCGCCGTGCTGCGCCTGGGCGCGGGCGAGGGCGCGGCGCAGGCCGCGGACGTGTGGAGTTCCCTCGCCCAGGACCTGCCGGCCGCCACCCAGATCCCCGGCGTCCACCCCGGGCGGCCGCTTGCCGCGATGCTCGGCAACATGCTCGGCTACGAGGTGTTCAAGACGGCGACGGGGGCGCTGCCCGCCGAGACGGCAGGGCAGCTGGTCATCCAGGACGTGGAGTCGCTCGACGTCACCTCGGAGCCGCTGCTGCCCCACCCCCGGTGTCCCTGGTGCGCGCAGGACACACAGGCGGAGTCCCCCGTGATCGATCTCGCGAGCCTGGACACCGGGGGCGGCGCACTCGACCTGCCGACCGTCGACACCGCCCGCGAGGCGGACGCCCTGGTGGAGGAGCTCAACCGCCGCTCGGTGCTGCTGCGGCCGCACGCCGGTGTGTTCTCCCGCTACGACGACGAGGGCATCACACAGACACCGCTCAAGCTCAGCGTCGTGGAACTCGCCCTCGGCCACGGGCGTACCCGCCGTCTGGGCGCCGCCGACGTCCATCACGTGGCGGGGGCCCGGCTGCGCGCCCTGCATCGCGCCGCCGAGACGTACGCCGAACACGTCGTGCCGCACCGGCGCACCGGCGCGCCGATGCCGGCCGTCCGCCTGGCCCCGGCGGAGTTCGGTACGTGGTCCGGCATCGGCGGTGCGCAGACCGACGTACGCGGGTGGGTCGCGGCCACTTCCCTGCTCACCAAGGAGCGGTTCCTGGTGCCGGGTGAGGCGGTCCGTCCGTTCGGGGCCGACAACCGCGACCGGCTGTTCGAGGCCACGGGGGCCGGGATGTGCGCGGGGGCGAGCGCGACCGACGCCGCCGCGCGGGGCATGCTGTCGGCCCTCGCGTACGACGCGCTGCGGCGGGCGTTGCACGGTTGTGGCGTACCCGGTGTCGCCGTGCCCGCCGACGCCGATCCCGAGCTCACCTTCCTGCTGCGCTCCGCCGCCAATCTGGGCGTCGAGGCGGAGCTGCTGGACCTCGGGGAGCGGGAGCGTTCCGGGGTGGCCGTGGTGCTGGCCCGGGCCGGGGCCCGCTGGGCGGTGGCGGCCGAACTGTCGTACCCGGCCGCGGCGTCGGCGGCGCTGCGTGACCTGCTGGGTGAGGTCCAGCTGGAGCAGCAGGGCCTCGCGGACGGGACCTCGTACGGGGATGCGCTGCTCAGCGACTTCGACCCGCGCGCGCTGACGGTCACCGCACCGGTGACCGCCGAGGAGACCGAGGCGCCGTCGTGGACGGGCGTGCTGCGCAGGCTCGGCGAACAGCGCCGTGACGCGCTCGTGGCGCCCACGGGCTCCGCGGACCTGGAGCGTGCCGGTGTCCACGTGGTGCGCGTGCTGCTGACGTCGGAGGCGCGGCGTGTCGGTTAGCACCACGGACAGGCCGGCCGGAGCGCCGGCGGCGCCGGGACCGAGTCCGGTGCGGCTGATGGCCGGCCTGCTGCGGACGGCGCTGGACGGGCAGGGGCACGGTGGCGTGGCCGTGACGGTGCGCGCGCTGGGGTTCGGCGACGCGTTCACCGAGGCCCCCGGCCCCTGCGAACAGGGCTCCGTCCCCGTGCACCTGTACGCGCGGCAGGCCGTCGTCGGCCCCCTCACGGCCGACGGCGGGTCGCCGTGCCCGCAGTGCCTGACCAGGCGCTGGCAGGCGGTCCGTTCGGTGGCGCTGCGCGACGCGCTCGAACTGGGCGGCGCCACGCACGAGTCGGGACCCTGGCCGTACGCCGTGCCGTTCACCGCCGAGGCACTCGCCTCAGTGGTGGCACAGGCACAGACGCCACCGGCGGGCGAGCCCTTCCCGGACGTGCTCGTGCTGGACCTGGAAACGTTGTCGGTCCGCCGCCACCCCCTCGTCCCCGACCCCCAATGCCCGTCCTGCTCCCGGCCCGTGGCCGACACGCCCGAGGGCGCCGTCGTCACCCTGGCGTCCGCGCCGAAGCACGCGCCGGGGACGTTCCGGCTGCGGAGCATCGAGGCGTACGACATCGACGTCGCCGCCTTCGCGAACCCGGTGTGCGGTGCCCTCGGGCCGTCGGTCGTCCATGACGTCTCCTCCACGTCGACGTCCGCGACCGTCGGCTGCTTCTCGATGCGCTCCGGGGAGTACCTGCGCGAGACGTTCTGGGGCGGACACGCGGGCTCGTTCGGCACCTCGGCGCGCATCGGGGTCCTCGAAGGGCTGGAGCGGTACGCGGGCATGCGGGCGCGTGCCAAGCGGACCACGGTGACGGGGACGCTCGACGAGTTCGGCGCCGACGCGGTCGACCCGAGGCGCGTGGGGCTCTACTCGGAGGCCTTTTACCGGGAGAACCCGCATGTCGTGCCGTTCGCCCCGGACCGCGAGATCCCGTGGGTGTGGGGCTTCTCCCTGCGTGACCGGAAGCCCCGGCTGGTGCCGGAGATCCTGACGTACTATCACGCGCCCGGCCTGGAGAACCGGTTCGTCCAGGAGAGCTCGAACGGCTGCGCGTCGGGCGGGTGTGTGGAGGAGGCCGTCTACTTCGGTCTGATGGAGGTCGTCGAACGGGACGCCTTCCTGCTCGCCTGGTACGGACAGCAGCCGCTGCCGGAGATCGACCCCGCCACCAGTGCCCGCCCCGCCACCCGGCACATGGTGGACCGGCTGGCGATGTACGGCTACCGGGCCCGGTTCTTCGACACCCGCATCACGTTCCCGATACCCGTCGTCACCGGCGTCGCGGAACGGCTGGACGGCGGCCTGGGGCGGATGTGCTTCGGGGCGGGCGCCGGGCTGGACCCGGAGTCCGCGCTGGACGCGGCGCTGTGCGAGATCGCCACCGACGCGGTGAACCTGCGGGGCAGGTCCGAGCGCGACGAGGCCAGGCTGCGCGCCATGGCGGAGGACTTCTCGCGGGTGACCGCGCTGCACGACCACCCGCTGGTCTACGGCATCCCCGAGATGGGCGTCCACGCCGACTTCCTGCTGCGAGCCCCGTCCACCGAGGCTCCCCTCGCGGTCGCCGACCTCCGCTGGCCGGACGCCTCCGGCGCGGCTGCCTCGCCCGACGTGCGGGACGATCTGGAGCGCTGTGTCGCCGCGGTCTGCGCCGCCGGGTTCGACGTGGTGGTCGTCGACCAGACCCTGCCCGAGCAGCGGCTGCTGGGGCTGCACACCTACAGCGTTGTCGTCCCCGGTCTGCTGCCGATCGACTTCGGCTGGTCGCGTCAGCGTGCCCTGGGCATGCCCCGGCTGCGCACCGCGCTGCGCGAGGCGGGCCTGCGCGAGCGGGACCTGGAGGCGGCCGACCTCAACCCGGCCCCGCATCCGTTCCCGTGACCGCACCCGTCCGCACCGCTGCCAGCCCCCACGCCACACAAGAGGAGACCTCCGTGGGCTACGCCCATGAATACGCGACGGCCATCATGCACCGCGGCCGCATCCCGATGGAGCCGGCCGACTTCGTGCCCGACTGGGCGGACCGCCCACGCAAGGCGAAGTACTACCCGGGTGCCCAGTCGTTCCCGCTGCCCGACACACCGTATCCCGCGCACGCCACGGTCACGGCCGGCTGTCTGCCCGACGGCCGCCCGGGCACGGCGGAGCCGTTCACGCTGCCCCTGCTCTCCGGCATGCTCCTGGACTCCTACGGCCTGGTCGGCAGGCGCCTGGGCGTCCAGGCCAACACCGACCTCGCGGCCCTGCCCCACTACCCGCAGGCCAACTGGTCCCGGGGCACCGCCTCCGGCGGCGGCCTGTACCCCGTGAGCGTCTACTGGGTCTCGGGCCCGTCCGGACCCCTCACCCCCGGCGTGCACTACTACTCACCGCCGCACCACTGCATGCAGCGGCTGCTGGCGGGCGACGTGAGCGGCGAGGTGCGCGCGGCCCTCGGAGCACACGGTGAGGCGACGGACCAGTACCTGGTGCTGGGCGTCAAGTACTGGCAGAACGCGTTCAAGTACAACAGCTTCTCGTTCCACGCCGTGAGCATGGACGTGGGGGCGCTGCTGCAGACCTGGCGGATCTGGGCACGCGCCCGGGGGCTGCGGCTGGCGCCCGCCCTGTGGTTCGACGAGGCACGGCTGGCCGGCCTGCTGGGCCTGGGCGAGGACGAGGAAGGGCTGTTCGCCGTCGTACCGCTGCTCTGGGACACACCACCGGCCGCCTCGGACACCCCGGGGGAAAGCGGCGGCGCGGCCGTCCGCCGACGGGATGCCGAGCGCTCCCGGACGGTGCTCGACTTCGACACGCTGCACCGCATGCACCGCGCGACGGCGGAGCACGCGAGCGACCGACCGGCGCCGGGCGCCCTCGGCACCTGCGCGCCGGCCGCCCCGGCCGGGGCCGCGGAACCGGTCGCGCTGCCGCCCGCCGTGTTCCCCGAGGTCGACGTGCGCACGGCACTGCGCACCCGGCGCAGCAGCTTCGGCCGGTTCGACGCGACCGTCCCGCTGACCGCGGCGCAGCTGGCCACCACTCTCGCCGCCTGCGCCGAGACCCGGCTCGACAGCGACGCCGAACCCGACGGCACACCACGGCAGGCACGGCTGTACGCCTTCGTCAACCATGTCGAGGGCGTCGAGCCCGGCGCGTACGCCTACGAACCCGGCACGCACACGCTGCGGCTGGTGGCGCCGGGCGCGCCGGGCTCGTTCCTTCAGCAGAACTACTTCCTGTCCAACTACAACCTCGAACAGACGGGCGCGGTCGTCGTCCCCACCCTGCGCACGACGGCGGTTCTCGACGCCACCGGCGACCGGGGATACCGGCTGGTGAACGCGACCGTCGGGGCGATCGCGCAGACCTTCTACACCGCCTCGGCCGCGCTCGGGCTCGGCGCCGGCGTCGCCCTGGGCTTCGACAACATCTCCTACATCGAGCACCTGGGGCTGGAGGGCACCGGGGAGGCGCCCCTGCTGATCATGCTGCTCGGCAACGAGCGACCGCACCCCGCCGACTTCCGCTCCGACATCGCCTGACCGGGAGCCGCCATGACACAGAGAACCAGTTGGCAGCCCGGCCGGCGTTTCCTCCTGCGGGTGGCCGGCCTGCCCGTCGAGACCGTGCGCGACCTGCGCTGCCCGGACAGCGTTCGCTGGGCCGACGACGTGCTGTGCGCCGAGGAGGAACTGCTGGAGCGGGCCCGGGAACTGAGCGACGTACTCCATACACTCGTCCCTGCCGCCGAACGGGCCTTCCCGGATGACGAGGGCGGGCGGCGACGGCACCTGCTCGCGCTGCGCCGGGACATCTTCAACAACCGGCTGCCCAAGGGGAGCGCGTCCGCACTCGGCCTGATCGAGGCGCTCGATGCGGCCGTGGCCGCGCGGACCCGGCAGTGGCTCGACGGCCGGCGCGCGCTGGACGAACTGCGCCACCGGGGAACCGCGCTGCTGGGCGGGGAACTCGCCCGCACGCGCACCGTGCTGCAGACACTGCTGGACGAGGACCGGCTGCGCGACGGACTGCTCCTGGCGTCGCCGACACTCGAGGCTCGCCTGGAGCCGTACGCGCGCCTCGGCGCGGGCGTGCGTCCCGACAAGCGGCTGCGCAAGGTCGAGCGTTCGGTGCTGTCCTACCTGTACCGGACGGCGTGCAAGACCAGCCCGTTCAGCACGTTCACGGGCGTCGCCCTCGGCACCTTCGACGACGGCGACGACCCGTCCGTGCGGCTGCGCGCCGAGTGGCGGGGCCGGGTCCGGCTGAACGTCGTGGTGCTGGCGCGTTTCGCCGAGCAGATCCTCGCGTCCCCCGCGCTGCGCGCCGACCTCCCGGTCCGGCTCGCCTCGGGCTGGGGCAGCGACGACCACCGCGTACGGTACGTGCGCCGCTGGGTGACCACGGGCGACGACGACGCGGCGGTCACCTTCGACGCGGTCAAGGACCGGCTGTTCTTCCTGCGGCGCAGTGGGACGCTGGACCGGCTCATCGCGCTGCTGAGCGACCACGAGCTGCGCCACGGGGAGTTGGTGAGCTGGCTGTGCGCGGAGTACGGCGCGGGCGCCCCGCTCGGTGAGACGTACGTGTCGGCGCTCGTGCAACTCGGCATGATCCGGGTCCCGTGCCTGGACACCGACGTGCACACGGCCGACCCGTTGCGTGCCTTCCAGGACGCCCTGCGGGCGCTGGAGCGGCCGTGGGCGGACGAACTCGCCGGTGAACTCGGCACCGCGGCCTCGCTGATCGACGCGTACCCGAACGCGAACACAGCCGGACGCGCGCACCTGCTGCGCCGGCTGCGGGTCAGTCTGGGCGACGCCCAGCGGCTGCTGGGCGTCTCTGAGGTGTCCCTGCCGCAGACCCTGCTCTACGAGGACGCCGACGCGGGCGACGACGTCTCGTGCGGGCTGGGCGCGTGGACCGGCGCCGACGGCGGGGCGCTGCGCTCGGTCGAGCGGATCCTGCCCGCGTTCGACCTGACCCTGCCGCAGCGGTTGACGTTCAAGGGCTTCTTCCTCGCCCGCTACGGCAAGGGCGGCCGGTGCGACGACCTGCTCGGTCTCGTCCACGACTTCCACGAGGACTTCTTCGACCAGTACCTCTCCTTCACGGCCAAGCGCGCTCCCTTCGACGCGAAGGGCGACTACGTGCCGGAGGAGAACTGGCTGGGTCTCGCGGAGATCAAGGCCCTGGACCGGGGCAGGCAGGCGTTCATCGGCCGGATGCGCGCGTTGTGGGCGGAGCACACCGGCGAGGCCGACGTCGTCCTCGATGAGGAGCACCTCGACGAGGTCGCGGCCGAACTGGACGGACTCGACGCCCCGTTCACCCCGCAGAGCCACCACCTGCAGGTGACGTCCGAGGACGGGGAGCCGCTGCTGGTCCTCAACCGCTCCTACGGCGGGCTGTCGTTCCCGTTCAGCCGCTTCACGCACGTCTGGGACGAGGGCCCGGGCCCCGGCGTCTCGGACCTGCTGCGCGAGCAGGGCGTGCGTCTCACCCCGCCGGGAGCGGTCCTCGCCGAGCTCACCGGTGGCCCCGTGACCAGCAACCTCAACCTCCACGGACGCCTCACCGACTACCAGATCGTGTGTCCCGGCGAGGCGAGCAGTGTCCCCGAGGACCGCCGCGTCCACCTGGACGATCTACACCTGGAGCACGACGAGGCGCAGGACCGCCTGGTGCTTCGCTCCACGCGGCTGGGCTGCGAGGTCATCCCCGTGTACCTGGGCTACCTGGTGCCGCTCGCCCTGCCGGAGACCCCGCGCACTCTGCTGCTGCTGTCGCCGACGTCGATGGCCCCGCTGGACGTCTGGGCCGGGGTCCCGCACGGCCCGGCGCACCGGGGCGTCACCCGCCGCCCGCGCGTGCGGCACGGCAACCTCGTCCTGGCCCGGCGCGGCTGGTCCACCACCGCCGCGTCCCTCCCGACCCGCCCGGCCGGTACCCCGGAGGACGAGGTCTTCCTGGCCTGGCGGCGCTGGCGCCGCGAACACGGCCTGCCCGCGCGGGTGTTCGCCACCGTCTCCAGCGGCCCCCGGGGCGGCGCGGGCGCCAAGCCGCAGTACGTCGACTTCGACAGCTTCCTGTCGCTGACCGCGTTCGAGGCGCTGGTCAAGTCGCCGGACGACCGGGTCGAGCTGCGCGAGATGCTGCCCGCCGAGAACGGTCTGCACGTCGTCTCCGAGCGCGGCAGCCATGTGGCCGAACTCTCCGTCGAGACCTTCACCACCACCCGACGCACCGAGGAGAACGCCCCGTGTCCGAGCTGAACCCCTCCCCCGGCGCGTGGCAGGCCATGCACGTCTTCTACGCCGCCAACCCCCAGCCCCTGCTGGTGAACTGCGTCGGTCCGCTGATCGCGGGACTCAGGGAGGACGGCCTGCTGGCCGGCCACTTCTTCATCAACTACTGGCTGGAGGGCCCGCATGTGCGGCTCCGTCTGAAGCCGGCGAGCGAGGAGGCGACGCCCGAGGTGCGCCGCCGGGCGGAGGAGGCCGTCGACGCCTTCCTGCGCAGCCGCCCCGCGCTCTACGAGGTCGACTCCGGCTTCCTCAACGACTTCTACAACACGCTCTTCGAGATCGAGTTCCCCGAGGGCGACCGCGGCGACTTCATGGCGGAGGACGGCCGGATGCGGCTGCGTCCGAACAACTCCCGCTCCTACGAGCCGTACGAACCCGAGTACGGCAAGTACGGCGGGCCGGCGGGCGTCGCCCTGGCGGAGTGGCACTTCGCGCACTCCAGCGACCTCGTGATCGACGCCCTGGGGACCATGAACCTGCACCTGCGGACCGTGCTGCTGGGCACGTCGGCGCAGCTGATGATGGTCATGGCGGGCTGCTTCCTGCCCGACGACGACGAACTGGCCGGCTATCTGGAGAGCTACTACGAGTTCTGGCACCGTGCCTTCCCCGGCACCGGCTTCATCGGCTCGTCGGAGTACGACCGCAACTACGCCGAGATGGCGCCGCGCCTGGGCCGCCGCTTCGAGGAGATACGCGGGGCCGTCGCCGCGGACCGGCTGGACCGGTTGCCGGCCTTCCTGCGCGGCTGGGCGGCGCACTGTCTGGAGCTGCGGGAGAAGGCGGTCGCCCTGGCCGAGGCGGGCGAACTGGTCTTCCGCTCCTGGGACGGCACCCGTGACAAGCAGGTCACCGACCCGGCCGTCGCCCTGCCGCTGCTGCTGTCTCCGTACATGCACATGACCAACAACCGGCTGCATGTGACGATCCGCGACGAGGCGTACCTCTCGCACATCCTCGGGCGGGTCCTGCGCGCGGGCAGCGCAAGCGCGGCGGAGGCCGCCTCATGAGCCCGGAGCGGGCCGAGGTGCTCACCCACCGTCCCCGGCTGCGGCCGGAGGTCCAGCTCAGCCCGCCGCTGCTGCGCGGCCCGGCCACCGTGCACCTGATCAGGGACCCCGCGGACGGTTCCGCCTTCGAGGTCGGGCCCAAGGAGTACTTCCTCATCTCCCGGCTGGACGGGGAGAGGAGCCTGGAGGAGATCGGCGGCGAGTACGCCTCCGCCTTCGGCCGGCGGCTGGGTGAGGCCAACTGGCGGCAGTTGCTGGGGCTGCTCGGCGCCAAACGGCTACTCGCCGGCGCACCACCGCGCGAGGTGCCGGCCACGCCGCCCACCCCGCCCCTCAGCGGCAGCCTCTACCGGGGCAGCCTGCGTCTGGTCGCCGACGCGGACGCGACCACCGGGCGCCTGCACCGGGCGCTGCGCCCGCTGCTGCGCCGGCGGGTCCTGCTGCCCCTGCTGCTGCTCTGTCTGGCCATGGAGACCGTCCTGGCCGCAGCGCTCGGCACGCTCGTACGGGACACCTGGTGGCTCTTCCACCAACCGGTGGCGCTGCTCGGTGTGTTCACCCTGCTGTGGCTGAGCACCGGCGGCCACGAGCTGGCGCACGGGATCGCGGCCCGGCACCACGGCGGCACGGTGAGCGAGATCGGTCTGCGCTGGCGGCTGCCCGCCGCGATCATGTACTGCCGGGTGGACGACTACCGTTTCCTCGGCGGGCGCCGGCGTCAGCTCGCGGTCGGCGCGGCCGGCGCCTTCACGAACCTGCTGTTCCTGCTGCCCTTCGCCCTCTGGTGGGCGGCGCTGGAGCCGGGCGATCCCACTCGCCGGGTGCTGTCGGGACTGCTCCTGCTGGGCAGCGTTCAGGCACTGGTCAACCTTTTGCCACTGCCCCCGCTGGACGGGTACACCATGCTCTCCCACGTGCTCGGTGTGTCCAACTACGCGCCCGAGAGCGGGCGCTACCTGCGTCTACGGCTGCGCGACCGCGAGGCCGCGGCCGGCTACCCGCGCCGGGCGCGGGTTCTGTACACGGCATACGGGATCGGCTCGTCCGTTCTGGTCTGTCTGATCGCGGCCGCGGTGCTCGCGGCCGTGCTTGTTCTGCTCGCCCCCTGACGGGCCTGTTTCGAGGAGCTGTTCATGACGGAGACGGAAACCGTGCCGGCGGACCCCGGCAACCGCGCGGCGGACGCCGCCATCGAGGTCGAGGGGGTGAGCAAGCGCTACGGCACCCGCCAGGCGCTTGACGGGGTGTCGCTGCGCGTCGCCCGGGGCGAGTTCTTCGGCCTGCTCGGACCCAACGGCGCGGGGAAGACCACCCTGGTGGAGATCATGGAAGGCCTGCGCCAGGCCGACTCCGGCAATGTCAGCGTGCTGGGCGGCTCCCCCTGGCCGCGCGATGTCGCGCTGCTTCCGCGGCTCGGTGTCCAGACCCAGTCCTCGGCCTTCTTCGTCCGTCTGAAGGCACATGAGCACCTGGAGACCGTCGCCGCCCTGTACGGCGCGGACCACGCGGCGGTCGAACGGACGCTGGAGGCCGTGGCACTGACGGAGCAGCGGGACACCCGCGTGGAGGACCTGTCCGGCGGCCAGCGCCAGCGGCTGGCCATCGCCTCCGCCCTGGTGCACGACCCCGAGCTGATCTTCCTGGACGAGCCCACCGCCGCGCTCGACCCGCAGGCCCGCCGCGACCTGTGGAACGTCCTGCGCGGGCTGAAGGAGGCGGGCCGGACCATCGTGTACACCACGCACCACCTGGACGAGGCGGAAGCCCTCTGCGACCGGGTGGCGATCCTGGTCGACGGCCGCCTCGCCGCGCTGGACTCCCCGCGCGGGCTGGTCGGCGCCGCGGGCACGGCGACCTCGGTGCTGCTGCCGCCGGACCGGATGACCGTGGCGCAGGCGGAGGCGATCGAGGGCGTCGACCGCGCCGTGCTGAGCGGCGGCAGCCTCGTACTCGAGACGCGGGCGTCCGGAAAGGTGATGTCGGCACTCGACGCGCTGGGCGGCCTGGACGGCGTGCAGACCCGCTCGGCCACCCTCGAGGACGTCTACCTCCGGCTCACGTCCGACGCCGGCGACGGGAACTCCCCGCACACCCAGAACCCCCAGAGCACCCAGAACCCCCAGAACACCGATACCACCGATACCACCGATACCACCGAAAACACGGAGCACCAGGCATGAGCGCATACGGGGCACTGACGGCGGCCGGGTACCGGGCCCAGGTCCGGGACACCGCCGCACTCTTCTTCACCTTCGCCTTCCCACTGGTCTTCCTGGTGGTCTTCGGACTGATCTTCAGCGGCCAGCAGGTGGAGGAGACCGGCCGGCCGTACATCTCGTACATCGCGCCTGGCGTGATGTCCTGGGGCGTGGGCAACGCGGCGGTGTTCGGCATCGCGTTCACGCTGATGCAGTGGCGCCGCGACGACCTGCTGCGCCTGATCCGGATGACGCCCACGAGCCTGCCCACGGTGCTGGCCTCCCGCTACGTGCTGGCGCTCGCGATCGGCGTCGTGCAGGCCGTGGTGTTCGTCGCGGTGGCGCTGCTGCCGCTGTTCGGGCTGGAGCTGGACTCACGGTGGCCGCTGGCGCTGCCCGTGCTGCTGCTCGGCATCACCGCGTTCCTGTCGATCGGCGTGATCATCGGCTCCTACGCCGACACACCCGAGGCGGTCGCCGCCATCGCGAACTTCCTGATGGTGCCGATGGCGTTCCTGTCCGGCTCGTTCCTGCCGCTGGACATGATGCCGTCCTGGCTCCAGACGCTCTCCCGGGTGCTGCCGCTGCGCTACTTCAACGACGCCGTCTCCGCGTCCCTGACCGGCAACGGCAGCCTCGGTGACGTGGCCGTCGGATGCGGCGCGCTCGCCGGCTTCACCGTCGTCTTCGCGGCCATCGGCCTGAAGACCTTCCGCTGGAGCAACCGCGCATGACGACCACCGCGGTACGGGAGGGCGTACCGCTTCAGGAGGCGGTGCGCCGGCTGCGGTCGGCGCTGGCCGAGCGGTGCGCCCCGGGTGCGGCCCCCGAGGTGGTGCCCCTGGGGGCCCGCGACGTGCGGGACGACCCGCACGCCTCGGTGCGGCCCGCGGCCCTGGTGCATCTCACCTCCCGCGAGGTGCTGGTCGGTCCCTGGGGCGGCGACACGGACGCCCGGGCCTGCGGGACCTGTCTCGCGATGCGCTGGCAGCGGCTGCGGTCACGCACCGAGCGGGACGCCCTGGAGACGGGCACCCCGTGGAGCTTCGCCCCGCACTGGCCCGAACAGCCGGCGTTCGTCGCGGACGCCGCGCACGCCCTGTACGAGGCGGCCAACGGCTTCCCGGCACTCGTGCCGCCGGGGCGGACGCCCGCCGACCGGGCGCTGCCGCAGGTTTCCTGCCTGGATGTGGCGACGCTGACCGTGCGGACGTTCCCGCTGTACGCCGACCCGCTGTGCCCGCACTGCGGTCCCGGCGGCACGGACAGCCGCCGGGAGGGCGAACTCCCCCTGGCGAGCCGTCCGAAGCCGGCCGAGGACGGCTACCGGCTGCGGCCGGCGTCCTCCTACCCGCTCGCACCGGAGGCGCTCGCGAACCCGGTCACCGGCCTGCTGGGCGCCGGGACCTGGCTCAACGTCACCTCACCGACCACGGCGCCGGTCGCGGGCAGCGTGTTCATGCGCGGCTACGCGGGTCTGACCGACGTGACCTGGAGCGGTCAGGCCAACGGCTTCGCCGCCAGCCGCGACCTGGCGTTCCTGGAGGGCCTGGAGCGGTACGCCGGCACCCACAGACGGCGCGGTGGCAAGCTGCTCAGCGCCTCGTACAACAGTCTAAGCGAGGACGCGCTCAACCCCGCCGACTGCGGCTTCTACGCTCCGGAGACCTACCGCGACGACCCGCTCGTCGACCCGTTCGACCCTGACCGGCCGATCCCCTGGGTGTGGGGCTACTCCCTGCGCGACCGGCGTCCCCTGCTGGTCCCGGCCCGCCTGGTGCACTACAGCGCGGGGGTGGCGGCGGACAACTTCGTCTTCGAGTGCTCCAACGGGTGCGCGATCGGCAGCTGCCTGGAGGAGGCGGTGCTCGGCGGGCTGCTCGAACTGATCGAGCGGGACGCCTTCCTGCTGGCCTGGTACGGCGGGACCCGGCTGACGGAGATCGACCTGGCCACGGTCGGCGACCCCACCGTCCGCGCCATGATCGACCGGGCCGCCCTCCAGGGGTACGACGTGCACGCCTTCGACAACCGGATCGATCTCGCCGTGCCGGTGGTGACCGGTCTGGCGGTGCGGCGGGACGGCGGACCGGGCCTGTACTCCTTCGGTGCCGGCGCCTCGCTGGACCCGGCGTCGGCGCTGGAGGGTGCCCTGTCAGAGGTGCTGACCTACATTCCGCACCTGCCGGGCCAGGTGCGCGAACGGCAGGGTGAACTGGAGGCGATGGCGGCAGACTTCACCAAGGTGGCGCACCTGAAGGACCATGCCCAGCTGTACGGCCTTCCCGCCATGGCGGTGCACGTGGCGCCGTACCACGAGCCCAGGGCGGTGGGCCCGATGGCGGAGGTGTACGCGGCCTGGGAGAGCACCGGGCGGCCGCGTACCGGTGATCTGGCGGACGACGTGGCCCTGTGCCGCGACGAGCTGGTGCGGGCCGGGCTCGATGTGATCGTCGTGGACCAGACCACCCCGGAGCAGCGGAGGATGGGGCTGCGGACGGTGTGCGTGCTGGCTCCCGGGCTGCTGCCGATCGACTTCGGCTGGTCGCGCCAGCGCGCGCTCGGCATGCCCCGGCTGCGGACGGCGGCGCGCCGCGGCGGGCTGCGCGACACGGACCTGGAGGGGTGGGAGATCCGCCGGGTTCCGCATCCGTTCCCCTGACACGCCACGCCGAACGGCGACGGCCGGGTCGCCGCCCGCCACTCCCGGGGGAGTGCGGGCGGCGACCCGGCCGATTCGGCGCCCGGCCAGGCCTGACGCCGACGTCTGCGGGCCTGGGATCAGGCGCTGCAGGAGGTGGTGCTGGTGGTGGAGGAGCAGGTCGAGGTGGAGGAGCAGCTCGTGGAACCGGCGAGCACGACCTCGCTGGCGTCCGAGTAGTCCGAGATCTCGAAGGTCTCCGACTCCAGCTCCAGGATCTCGTCGGCGAGGGCGGCGAGCGTCGACTTGTCAGCCATGGTCACTCCTGAGGTGAGGACGCCACCGGGCTCGTCCCGGGGCGTTCGGCTCCCTCATTGGATCGGTCTCCGCTGACGCATCGGGCTGCCGCCCGCTGTCAGGGCGCTGTCATCCGGTGACAGCGTCCTGACAGCGGGCGGCAGCCCCGGCACCGGATCATGTCCGGGTGAGCACACCGGCGAAGGTCCCCTCGGACAGGTACGCGCCCGTCCTGCGGCAACTGGACGCGGTACTGCGGCCGCTCACCGTCTTCGCGATGGACCTCCACCAGAACCCGGAGCCGTCCGGCGAGGAAGCGCGTACCGCGGCCCGCTTCGCCGACGCGCTGGCCGCGGAGGGGTACGCGGTGACGCGGGGCGTCGGTGGCCACGGCGTGGTCGGCGTCCTCACCAACGGTGAGGGGCCGCGCCTCTACCTGCGGGCCGAACTGGACGCGCTGCCGGTCCGGGAGCGGACCGGCCTGCCGTACGCCGCCCAGGGCCCCTTCATGCACGCCTGCGGCCATGACCTGCATGTGGCCGCGCTGCTCGGCACCGCGACGCTGCTGTCCCGTGCGCTGCCGCACTGGCAGGGCACGGTGGTGGTGGTCGGTCAGCCGGCCGAGGAGACGCTGACCGGGGCGCGCGCGATGCTGGAGGACGGCCTGTACGCCCGCTTCGGCCGTCCCGACGCGGTGCTGGCCCAGCACACCGCGCCTCTCCTGGGCGGCATGGTGGCCCACGGCTACGGACAGCCCGTGCTCGCCGGCAGTGCCCAGCTGGACGTCACCCTGCACGGCCGGGGCGGGCACGCGGGGGCGCCGCACCTGACGGTGGATCCGGTCCTCGCCGCGGCGGCGGTGGTCCTGCGCCTCCAGGGGATCGTGTCCCGGGAGAGCGCGCCCGCCGAACAGACCACCGTCACCGTCGGCCGGATCCACGCCGGCTCCCACAGCGGCGTCGTACCGGACAGCGCCGCGCTCGGCATCACCGTGCGCGCGCTGTCCCCGGCATCGCTGGACCGTGTCGTGACAGCCGTCGAGCGAGTGGTACGGGCCGAAGCGGCCGCGTCCGGCTGTCGACGCGACCCGGAGATCACGGTCGTCTCGCGGTCCCCTGTCACCCTCCCCGACGGGGAGGTGACCGCGGTGACGCGCGAGGCCCATCGCGAAGTGCTCGGCGCGGAACGGGTGGTGCCGTGGGCACCGTCGATGGCGACCGAGGACTTCGGGCTCTACGGCGACGCGGGCCAGGAGATCCACGGCTGCGCCGGGATCCCTCTGGGCTACTGGATGGTCGGGACGGTGGGCCCGCGCCAGTGGGCCGCCACGAGCGGCGCGAACGTCACGGAAAGGCTCGCGTCGCTGCCGTCGAACCACTCCCCCGAGTTCGCGCCGCACCTGCCCCTCGCCCTGCCCTCGGCGACGAGGGCGCTGACCGCGGCCGCACTGGCGCACCTGAAGCCGGCGTCCGGAAACTCCCGGCCCAGGACGGAGAACTGATCCGGCGTCTCGTTCGGCCCTCGCCGATGTCGCGACAGCCACTGGTCGTCGGTGCGGGGAACACGGCGAAGGAGCTTGTGGGCGGAGCGTTCGGCAGTGATCGAGACGTCCGGTCCCGCACGGCGAGCCCGACGGCCCCTCGTGAGGGAGGCCGCGCGCGGCAACCGCGCAGGACGCACCTCGCATCAGCGGCGGGAGATCCGCGTGCATGCTCTGCACGGCCAGGGGTAGACGCCGTGTCATCGACCCGCCGGTGCGCGGGTCAGCAGAGTCTGCAGAGGGAGGGACTGGAGCAATGACGGCGACCACGATGTCAGGGGCCGAGACCGGCGTTGAGCAGACGGTCGGGGAGCTGCTGCCCGAGGTGGCCGACCCGGCCAAGATCGCGCCGAAGGACGCGCGGTCGCTCTCGAAGCAGTTCTTCGAGCGGCTCGCCGTGCTGGAGGAGGGCACGCCCGAGTACCAGTACGCGCGCAACACACTGATCGAGATGAACACCTCCCTCGTCCGCTACGCGGCCGGCCGTTTCCGCAGCCGCGGCGCGGACGAGATGGAGGACATCGTCCAGGTCGGCATCATCGGGCTGATCAAGGCGATCGACCGGTTCGAGCTGACGCGCGAGGTCGAGTTCACGTCCTTCGCCATCCCCTACATCGTCGGCGAGATCAAGCGGTTCTTCCGCGACACCTCCTGGGCCGTGCACGTGCCGCGCCGTCTGCAGGAGGCCCGGGTCGAACTGGCCCGGGCCACGGAGGAACTGCGCTCCCGCCTGGACCGTATGCCGACGGTCAAGGAGCTGTCCGAGCTGATGAACCTCTCCGGGGAGGAGGTCATCGAAGCCCGGATCGCCTCCAACGGATACAACTCGTCCTCCCTGGACGCCACGCTGAGCGGCAGCGAGGAGGGCGAGGCGGTGCTGGCCGACTTCATCGGCACGGAGGACGCCGCCATGGAACTGGTCGAGGACTTCCACGCCCTCGCCCCGCTGATCGCCGGCCTGGACGAACGGTCCCGGCAGATCATCCACTGGCGGTTCGTCGAGGAACTCACCCAGGCCCAGATCGGCGAGCGCCTCGGCTGCTCCCAGATGCATGTCTCCCGCCTGCTCTCACGCACCATCAAGCGCCTGCGCGCAGGCATGCTCGCCACCAACTGACCGTCGCCGTGGGGCGCGCGGGGGGCGCCCACCCCCCGCCACCCTGACCCGCCGTAGGGGACCAACCCCGCCCCCCCCCCCCCGTCCCCCACAGGGCGCCGCCCCCCCCGCCCCCCCCCCCCCCCCCCCCCCCCCCCCCCCCCCCCCCCCCCCCCCGCCCCGCCCCCCCCCCCCCCCCCCCCCCCCCCCCCCCCGCGGCCCCCCCCCCCCCCCCCCCCCCCCGCCCGGCTACAGGAACCGTCGTACGGGAAGGACCGCGGCCTCCCGCACGCGGTCCAGCATGGCGCGACGTCTCCAGCGCGCCGGGTCCATGGCGACGCTGCCTTCGAGGTCCGCGTCGAAGTCCCGGTCCAGGCCCGCGGTGAAGTCCTCGTCGAGGACGGCGAGCATGACCTCCTCGTCGTGGTCCATGGAGCGCCGGTTGAAGTTGGTGGAGCCGATCAGCGAGGCCACCCCGTCCACCGTGATGATCTTGGCGTGCAGCATGGTCGGCTGGTACTCGCAGATGGAGACGCCCGACTCCATCAGCCGCTCGTAGTGGTACCGGCCGGCGAGCTGGCAGGCCCGCTGGTCGGTGTGCGGTCCGGGCAGCAGGATCTCCACCGTCACGCCCCGGCGCGCGGTCGCGCACAGCAGGTCGACGAAGTAGGTGTCCGGGGCGAAATAGGCGGTGGCCAGACGGAAGCGTGACTCGGCGGAGGTGAGCATGACCCGGATCAGGGTCTGCATGTCCTGCCACCCGAAACTGGCCGAGCCGCGCACGACCTGCACGACGGAGGTGCCGGGCTGCTCGTGCCCGGTGAAGCGGTCCCGGTCGTCGTAGAGTTCGTCGTGGCATTCGGCCCAGTTCTGGGCGAAGGCGGCGGCGACACCGTCCACGGCCGGCCCCCGCAGTCTGACGTGCGTGTCCCGCCACTCGTCCGGGTTGCGGGCGTCGCCGCACCACTCCTGGGCGATGCCGACACCACCGGTGAACGCCGCGTGCTCGTCCACCACCAGCGCCTTGCGGTGACAGCGGTGGTTCTGCTTGAACGGCGACAGCCACAGGGGCTTGCGGAACCAGGCCACCTGCACGCCGGCGGCATCCATGTCGTCCAGCAGGTCCCGCTCTATCTCCTTGGCTCCGAACCCGTCGAGCAGCAGCCGCACCCGCACCCCGTCACGGGCGCGTTCCGCCAGCGCGCCGGCGAAGTCGCGGGCGATCCGGCCGCGCCAGTACACGAACGTCATCATGTCGATCGTGTGCTCGGCGGTCCGGATGGCGTCCAGCATCGCGGGGAAGATCTCGTCGCCGTTGCGCAGGGCGACGAGCTCGTTCCCCTCCGTCGCGGCCACCCCGATCAGCCGCTCCAGGCGACGGCGCAGCCGCAGGGTGCCTTCGGGAGCGGCACCGGGACGTTCTCCGGCGACCGTCATGCGCTCGTCCGGACCGTGAGACCGGCGCCCAGGACCAGGGCGGGCACGGGCCGGACGGGGACGTCCCCTACGCCCGGTGACGACATCGCCGCCCGTCCTACCGGCTCCCGGCGCGGCGCCGAGACCAGCTGTGACATCGCCTTGCTCCCTCTTTCCGTCCTACGCGGCCGAGCGGGAAGCCTAAACCGCGCGACCCCGCACGTCCATCAGCACCGAACGCCACGCGGACCGCCCGCACCCGCGCTGCCCCGGGCGCGGCCCCGTGCCGCGCGGAACCACCGCGACTACGCGCTGAGCAGGCCTTTCCGGCCCTCACCGCCCCAGGCCGCACGAACGTCCCGCCGCGGTGGCACGCCGGGCGCGTCCAGTTCCCGCCGGTGCCGGCGACCTGGCCGACCCGGTCCTCCCAGCCCCCGCCAGCCGGAGCCTGCCGGTCCGGTCGAGAAGGAGTCGCGTCCGCCGAGACCAGTTCCTGGCCCAGGCGGATCTGGGCACCGAGCTCGGCGGCGTAGTCGTACAGCAGACGATCCGTGGTGGCCTGCGGGACGCCGAGGACGCATGGGCGGTGTCGGGCCCGCCGGGCGACACCGCTTTTGCCGTCCGCCCGGCCGGACAGCCCTTCCCTGAACAACAGGCCTGTCGGCCGGGTGAGTTCCGGGCCATCTCCACGCCGAGACATGTGTCGGCCCCTCAGGGCGGACGCATCCGTACGCACGCCTCCCGCACGCCCTGCACCCGCGGATGCCGCGTGGCCCACCGCGCCCTTCGCGCGGCGGTGAGGCGGTGGCCCCGCCCGGCATGGGCTCGCTGACGTGCAGTCGGGTGACGTGGGACTGCCCCGGCAGGGGGATGCGTCGGCGTGTCGCTGGGACAGACGGGTGGAGCCGTGACACGGCTGGGCGGCCCGGATGGTGCGTGGCAAGGGACTGACCGACGGTGGTTCGTGTCGAGACCGGGTCCACTCCAGTCGATGCCGTATCCACTGCCCGGTCACGGCGGAAGGACACCGATATGCGTTCTGTCCGCATTCTTCTCGCCACGGCGGCAACCTCCGCCGCGCTCGCCTTCGCCTCGCCCGGTGCCGCGTTCGCCGCACCGGCCGAGGACCACGGAGGCCGCGACGACTCCTCGTACAGCAAGGAGCACGACCGCGACTCCGGCGGCGGCCACGACAAGGACTCCGACGAGTACGACAAGTCATACAGCAAGGACTACGACAAGGACAGCAACCACGACGGACCGCGTGGCGGAATGCACACCGGCGGCGGGGCACTCGCCGCGGTGCAGGGCGGCGAGGACTGGAACTCGAGCCACGGGGACAGCAAGTACGAGGAGTCCCACAAGGACGAGGGTGGCAAGGAGGGCGGGCACGGCAAGGACAGCTGGGGCGGCGGCGACGACCACGACAAGCCGCGCGGCGGTATGCACACCGGCGGCGGCGCCCTCGCCTCGCCCGGCGTCACCGCTGGTGGGCTGGCCATTCTGGGCGTAGGCGCCACCGGGCTGTACGCGCTGCGCCGCAAGAAGGCCACCAGCCCGGCGTCCTGACCTCTCCCCGCTCTCCAAGGCTGCGGCCGCCGCCGGCGCACACCGTGCCGGCGGCCCGCGCTCCCGAGCTCACCAGTCAGTGCCGCCGTGCCGAACGAGGTGATGTCCGATGGCAGCAGATCCCCCCTCCACTCCTTGCGCCGAGCGGGCGCCGGACGGGCAGTACCCCGGCCGCGGCGGACGGCTCACCCTGTGGGGCGTAGCGATCATCATCATCGCCGTGAGTGTCTTCGGCGACCACCAACAGCCGGACGGGGGCCCGCAGAGCTCCCGTTCCGTGGGTTCGGCCTCCGCACCCACGGCCACACTCCAGGCAGCCCGGCCGTTGCCCCGCTCCACACCGATCCGGTTGATCATCCCGAGCATCTCCGTGGACGCCCCCTTCATCCCCCTCTCCGTAGGGTCCTCCGGACAGCTCGAACCTCCGCCGGCGGCGGACACCAATCTGGTCGGCTGGTACGCCGGGGGTGTGTCGCCCGGCGAGCAGGGCACCTCGATCATCGCCGGGCATGTCGACACGGCCACCTCGGCGGCCGTCTTCGCAGGCCTGTACGAACTCCGGCCCGGTGACCGCTTCTCCGTCGACCGGGCCGACGGGCGCAAGGCGGAGTTCGTGGTGGACGACACGGAGACCTTCCCGAAGGACGACTTCCCCGACGAGCGCGTGTACGCCGACACGGAACGCCCCGAGGTACGGCTCATCACCTGCGCCGGGGACTACGACCAGTCGGTGAAGGACTACACCGAGAACCTGGTGGTCTTCGCCCACCTCGTGTGACGGGCCCGTCGGCCGGTGGGGGTGGGGCCGCGCATTCCGCGAGGAGGGACCCGGGGCGACGGCGGACCGGGGACGGCTCCGTGCGCGTGGCCGTGGAGCCGTGCCTCCCCGGCCTCCGGGACACCGATCGAGGGATTGACGCTCGCCGGGCAGGGGCAGGGTGCCCAGCAGAGCGTGACATGAGCACGCCTAGTTTGACATGCGCACGTCCAGCTTCTCTCCCCCCACAGGAGGCCGACCTTGCACGCACGCACGTTCGCCCCCATCCTCGCGGCCACCCTGGCCGCCGCGGGCCAGGCGCACGCCGTACCCACGGACACCGATGCGCCGGCCCTGGCGGCCCGCGTCGTCACCTACGACGCCGGCGCGTCCGCGGAGTTCCGGGCCGCCGTCGACCGAGGCGCGGCCATCTGGAACGAGAGCGTGGACAGCGTCGAGCTGCGCCCGGCCGCAACCGGACAACGAGCGAACATCCGGATCCTGGCCGACAACGGCTGGCCCCGGGCCCTGACCACCTCACTGGGCAACGGAACCGTCTACATGGGCCGGCAGGCCGTCAGTCAGGGCTACGACACGGTCCGGATATCGGCACACGAGCTGGGTCACATCCTGGGCCTGCCGGACCGCAAGCCCGGCCCGTGCAGCAGCCTCATGTCGGGTTCCAGCGCGGGCGTTTCGTGCACGAACCCCTATCCCGACGCGAGCGAGAAGGCGGAGGTCGAGGACAACTTCGCACTGGCGCCCGCCCGTCCGGCAGGCGTCCGAGGCCAGCCGGTCGTCGACTGACACACCGGGCGCGGGGCGGCCCGGCCGTCCCCGCGCTCCTCGGCCGGGCCCCGTCGGGTCGCCGCCCGCCGCACGGCGCCGGGTCACGCCTCGTGCCTGGCCTTCATCACCAGCTTGTTGAGCCCCCACAGCCCCACTCCGACGGCCAGCAGCACGCCGGCCCGGATGTAGACGTCCGCGGGCCTGTCGGACAGCGGGCTGGCCAGGACGAGGCAGGTGATCGCGCCCAGCACCGGCAGAGCCGTCGGCGTACGGAAGTGCTCGTGCCCGACGCGATCGTGGCGCAGGACGAGCACGGCGACGTTGACGACGGCGAAGACGCACAGGAGCAGGAAGGCCGTGGTGTCGCCGAGGCCCGCGATCTCCCCGGTGGAGACCAGGCCGATCGCGAGGAGCGTGACGAAGACGATGCCGACGACCGGGGTGCGGCGCCGCGGGAGCACGCGGCCCAGGGCTCGCGGCAGGATGCGTTCGTTGGCCATGCCGTAGCAGAGGCGGGAGGCCATCATGATGTTGATCAAGGCCGAGTTGGTGACCGCGAACAAGGCGATCAGCGCGAACAGTTTCGGCGGGAAGTCCAGGCCGCCCGCCTTGACGACCTCCAGCAGCGGACCGGTGGAGTCCTCCAGCACGCGGTAGTCGACGAGCAGCGAGGAGACCAGGGCGACCAGGACGTAGATGGTCCCGGTGACAGCGACGCCGATGAAGATGGCACGCGGAAACGTACGCACCGGATCCTTCGTCTCCTCGGCCATGTTGACGGAGTCCTCGAAGCCCACGAAGGCGAAGAAGCCGAGCGCTGTCGCGCCCAGCACGCTGGTGATCAGCGCGTGACTCGCCCCCTCTGCCTGGAACTCACCCAGCCGGGAGGGCTCGCCGTCACCGCTGAGGACGGCCCACGCGCCGATGGCGAGGATGACGAGCAGGCCGGTCACCTCCACGAGCGTGAGGACGACATTGGTCTTCACCGACTCCGACACACCCCGCAGGGCAAGGGCCGCCAGGGCGAGGATGAACAGGATCGCGACGAGCGTGGGCGGGAGGACGTCGGTGAACTCGCCGAGGTAGTCGCCGCTGAAGGCGCGGGCCGCCGCGCTCGCCGAGGAAAGTCCCGAGCACATGACCATGAAGGCGACGATGAAGGTCAGGAACGGGACCTTGAACGCCTTCTGGGTGTACAGCGCGGCCCCGGCCGCCTTCGGATACTTCCCGACGAGTTCGACGTACGAGGCCGCCGTCAGCAGCGCCACCACGAACCCGATGACGAAGGGCAGCCACAGGGCCCCTCCGACCTTGCCGGCGACCTTCCCGGTGGTGGCGTAGATACCGGTACCGAGGATGTCACCGATCACGAACAGCACCAGCAGTTTGGGCCCGATGGCCCGCCGTAGCGGAGAGTCGTCCCCGCCCTCCGGTGAGGCGGTGGCGCCACTTGCGGATGCGGACACGAGGACTCCCCCCGGACGTCGGATACCGGACATCGTCTCCACTGCCCGGCATCCCGGCGCGGCATGCGGCAACAGCGCCGTCAGGGTGATCGCCGAGCGGACCGGCGCACGGGGCGGCACCGGACCGCCGGAGCGACGGAGCGCGACCGGGGTGCCGTGCCCTATTCGACGGTCTTGCGGGCGAACGCGTTGTTCCCGATCGAGCTGTGCACGCTGAAGCTCACCGCGTCCGAGCGGTAGCGGTCGTCGGACCACTCCACCGGCCGCCCCTCGTGCGTAGTCGTCACCCGCCGCACCCGCAGCAGCGGGCCGGTCCGGCGGATGCCGAGCAGCTCGGCGTCCTGCGCAGCGGCGGCGACGGCGTCGATCACGTGCTCGCCGTAGGCGAAGACCAGGCCCGTGTCCTCGAAGAGCCGCTGGGTGACGGAGGGGCAGTCGGGCTCGATCGACTCCACGGCGGGCGAGATCCAGTCGGCGTACACGGTCCGCTCCAGCAGCACCGGTTCGCCGTCCAGCCCGCGCACCCGCAGCACATGCAGCACCTGTGTCCCCGGCGGGAGTTGAAGGCGTACCGCGTCCTCCGTGGTCGCCGGCCGGTACTCCTGCGGCTGGGACCTGTACAGCTTCTGGGGACTCGTCCTCGTCTACCTGTACTTCCTGATCCCGCTGATGGTGCTCACCATCACCCCGGCCCTGGACGGCCTGCGCTCCCAGTGGCGCGAGACCGCGCACAACAACGGCGCGACCACCGTGCAGTACTGGCGGTACGTGGCCCTGCCCGTGCTGCTGCCCTCGCGGCTCGGCGGCCTGGTGCTGCTGTTCGGCAGCGCGTTCGCCGCGTACGCCACGGCCGCGGCCATGGTGGGCAGTTCCGTTCCGCTGGTCACCCTGCAGATCGCCGACGCCATCTCCGGCAACGTGCTGGTCGGCCAGGAGAACGTGGCGCTCGCCCTCAGCCTCGACATGGTCCTCGTCGCGGGCCTCGTCATGGCCGTGTATCTGCCCCTGCAACGCCGGAGTGCCCGATGGCTCGCCTGAACCCGGTGGCCCGCCCACGCCCCGTACCCGCCCGGCCCTGTGGCGGTGGGCCGTGCTCGCAGTCGCCGGGCTGTACTTCCTGGTCCCGATGGCCGCGTCCGTCGTGTTCACCCGCACGACGCCGCCGGGCTCCTACCGTGAGGCGCACCCCGATCCCGTCACCGCCCCCGGGCACACCTGGTCTCCGATCCACCTCCTGCACGAGGTCGGCAGCGGCCGGCCCGAACCGCAGGACCGGATCGACTACGTCCTCCACGCGGCCTGCGCGTGCTCGAGTCGCGGACCTACGTCGCCGGCACCCCGCGGGTCTGGCCCGACGTGGCCGGCAACGCCTGGCCGTCGGACCACGCGGCGGTCGTCACGACGTTCGCGCTGCCCGACGCTGCGCCGGGGGTCCTGTGAACGGTGAACGCCGCGAGCGACCTCCGCGGTGGGCGGACACATGGGCGGGGGATTCCGGCTGACACACTGGTGCGATGTCATACCGCGACAGGGCGACCGAGCAGGAACTGCGGCGGCTGCTCAACGAGTGGGACCCGATCGGCGTCGCCGACGCCGTGCAGGACGAGTACGACTGCATGCTCGCCCCGCTGCTCCGGCGGCTCCGTGCCGGTGCCGGCCGGACGGAGATCGGGGAGTTCCTGCGGTACGAGCTGGAGCATCACTTCGGACTCGACCCCCTGGGACTTCGCCCCGACGCGATGGCCGACCGAGTGATCACCTGGTGGACGGCTCCCGGCCGGCTCGGCAGCCTCGGGTCCTGACGGCAGGGCGGAGCGGCCGGAGGCGGAGCCACCGCGAAGCAGCGGACCTGGAAGTGGCGGACCTGCGTCGAAGTGGTTCGTCGCGGGGGCTTCCCGTCCCGCGCGCCTGCGAAGCCCCCGTCGCACCGACGGCGTCCGCCGTCCCTGGCCTATCCGGCTTCGCCCCGGCCTATCCGGCTTCGCGCCCTGGTCTATCCGGCTTCGCGCTCCATGACACGGCGGGCGGCCTCGGCTTCCGCCGCCCGGGGGGACAACTCGTCGAGGGTGTCGAGCTCGTCGTCCGCTTCGAGCTCACGTTCCCAGGCTCCCGCGAGACGTTCCTGTTCCTCGCGAGACCGGGCGCTCACGGCCTCCCGGTGCTCCGGGTCCAGAGCCGCCAGAAAACGTCCGACCGTATCCGTCGGCATGCCGTGCTCCTTGTCGGTGGGAAGGGTGCCGCCGCTTTCGGCCCAGGATCGCGGGCCCGGCCCGCGCCGGAGGCCCGACACGGCATGCGACCACCCTGATGGCCCTGGACACCGCCCAGCACGTAGCCCTGGTGAGCGAGCCCCGGCGCCCGGCCGCTCATGGGGTCCGAAGGATCGCAGGCGCGGCTGAACGGAGACGTCGGGGATCGAGATCACCGTCATGAACAGACAGGCGTAGAGCGACAACCATCGGCCCCATCAGGACGTCACGGGCGTCCGGCAGTCCGCCGCCGGCCGCCACACCGGCGACCGCGGCGTTCACCCAGGGCCACGGGGCGAAGACCGTGGCGGTGGTCGTGGCCACGGTCAGCCAGAACTTCGTGCAGACCCAGCAGTGCCTGGCCAGTCCCCACGCTCCACCGTCACCGCCGAGCCGGTGGTGGCCGCGGTGACGCCGAGTGCGAGCAGCCCGAAGCATGAGCCCGGGCACATCCAGGCGACCAACGGTCCATCTGAGCGACGTGCACGCGTTCCTGGACGACGCCGAGGTCCGCGCGCCCCGGCGCGGCCTCCTCGAGGTCTCCGCTCCCGTCAGGGAGATCCGTCTCGAGGAGATCGTCTACCAGTACCCCGGGAAGGACGCACCGGCCGTCGACGGCGTCTCCCTCACCCTGCGACGCGGCGAGATCCTCACGATCGTCGGCGTCAACGGATCGGGCAAGTCGATCCTCACGCCTCGCATCACCGGCGTCTACCTCGCCGACAAGGGCCGCGTCACCTGGAACGGCTCCGACCTCGCCGGCGGCCTCGACACGCCTCTGGCCCGAGAGATCTTCGGCGGGGCGGAACTGTCGGGCGGCCAGTGGCAGCGTCTGCCGTCGCCGCCGACCGCATCACGATCGTCGTCACCCATCGTCCGGAGAACACCAAGGTCGCCGACCACATCGTGGTCATGGAGCACGGCAGGATCACCGAACAGGGCCGGTACGACGACCTGGTCCACGCCGGCGGCACCTTCGCCGAACTCCTCCGGCTTTCGCGGGACCGCCAGGTGTATTGCCCTGTGCCGTGGCGGAGCCCGGGCCCTTGCGGACCCGGGCTCCTCATCAGGGGGGCGCGGGCCGGCCTCACATCTGGCGGCGCCGGGTCCGCACCAGGAGAAGCCCGCCTGCGATCAGCAGTGCGGAGCCCGCGGCGGCGGGCCACAGACGGGTGCCCGTCTCGGCCAGTCCGCCCTGGTTCCCCTGCGGAGCGGCGGCCTGCTGCCCGGCCGGCGACTCGGTTCCGGAGCCGTCGGCCCCGGCTTCGACGACGGGCTGCTGGGACGTGGCCACCGGTGCCGGGGCGTTCGGGGTGCCGGCCGCCTTGGGCTCTGCGGGGCGCGGCGCGGTCGTCGCCGGGGCGCCGTCCGACGGGGCGGCGGGAGCGTCCTCGTCGGGGGCCCCGGTGGGCTCGGCACCGTCACCGGCACCCTTGCCGGGCTGGTCCGCACCGCCGTCACCGGGCTCACCAGGCTGCTCGCCGCCGCCGTCGCCGCCGTCCTGCGGATCCTCAGGGGCGGCCGTCGGCTCCTCGTTGCCTCCGCCGTCGCCGTTGCCGCCTCCGGCGCCCGCCCCGCACTGCTGCCCGGAGTTGATGCAGTCGACCATCTCCCTCATCAGGTCCTCGTCGAAGACGTTGATGAAGTCACCGTGGTCCGTGACCGGCTTGTGGAGCTGCTCGGGGAAGGAGTCCACCGCGAACAGCGGCGTCGTACGGCCGCCGTCGTTCAGGCTCGGCGCGTCGACGTCGTAGACGATCCGCTGCACCAGCTGCGGGATCGCGCGGAAGCCGGAGGGGCAGTTCCCGGCGGCGTCGGCGAAGGCCACGTGCGTGCGGTGGTTGGCGCTGTCGATGTTCGAGCCGTCCCAGCAGCTCTGGAAGCGGAAGGTGCGTACCACGTCGCTGCCGGACGGGCAGAGCGGGTACTTGTCCTTCAGCTGCCGGTCCTCGAACCCGGTGCAGCTCCAGGAGGCGTTCGCGTTGCCGGGGCCGTTGACGAACGCCTTCGCGTCGCCGGTGATGATGCGCAGCAGCCGGGGCATCGCGGTCACCTCACCGAGCGGGCTGCCCACGAACGTCAGCGTGACCTCCTTCGGCGTCACGATCTCGCCGGCGTTCCCCTCCACTCCGCCACCGGGCGACTGGGCGTCCTGCTCCTGCGTACCGTTCTGCAGACGCAGCACGGGCCAGTAGTACGACGACTTGTCGCCCTGGTCCACGCAACTGGTGTCGGCGGCGGCGAGGTCCTCGTCGCTGGCGAAGGCGTCGTTGGACTGGTTGCCGATGTAGTCGTGGAAGTGGTGGGCCCCGTTGCTGACGCCGGGGGCGACGATCACGTTGTCCGAGTTGAACAGGCCCTCGGCGTTGACACCGCAACTGGTCGTGAAGGTGCCGCGCGACGCGGCTTCCGTCCGGGGCGGTGCGGGCACGTCGGGCTGGACGCCGGTGATGTCAGCGTAGTCCGCGGCGACAGGTCCGTTGCCGGCCTGGCCCCCGATGCCCCCTTGCCCGTCGCCACCCTGGCCCGCGTCGTCCGCCTGCCCGTCGTCCCCGGGCCCGCCGCCCTGCTCGCCTTCGGAGCCGTCACCCGCCTCTCCTTCACCGGCGGTGCCCTGCGCGCCCTCGGCCTCCAGCAGCGTGCACGGCGCCAGGGCCTCCAGCCCTTCCGGCCGCTCTCCCGCGGCGTCCAGGGCGACCGCGATGCGCTCGATCGTGGCCCCGCGTTGCTCCGTGAGCGGCTGCAGGACCGCTTCCTGGGCGGAACCGGCAGGCTGCACCTGCACCTGCCGATAGGCGTCGGCGATCTGCTGGTCGAGCAGCGCGATTTCCTTGTCGACCTCCGCCCGTGCCGCGTCCGGCACCGAGGTCAGCCGCTCGCCCACATCGGGACAGTCGATCGTGGCGGCGCCCCACGCGCTCGTGGTGTCACCGACGTCTGCGCCCGCGCCGCTGTCGGTCGCGGAGGCGTACACGTTCACACCGACCAGTCCTCCGCCGCCCAGCATCAGCGCGACGGCTGCGAATGTCGCGCGTCTCGCGCCGGTTGGGCGTCTGCGCGTGTTGCGTCCCACGGTTGTACTCCTACGCGTTGGTCGACCCGGGCATGAGTTCCCCCGGATGCCATACGCGGGAGGGAGCCGGTGTGTTCAATCGGCTCGCGGAATTCGCGAGGGTCGAGGGCGGCCGCCCGGTGATCGTCGGCCGATCGGAGGAAGACCGTCTGGGGCGCATCCACCCGCTGCCGGAAGCGGGAAGTGATGCGTGGGGGCTTGGTACCGAGCCGGCGAGGAGGGCAGGCGATGCACAGCAGTCCGCTCGGCAACCGGACGGTCGTGGTGACCGGAGCCGCACGGGGGCTGGGCGCGGCGCTGGCACGCGAAGCTGCGGCTCGGGGCGCACGGGTGGCCCTGCTCGGGCACGAGAGGCCCCTCCTGGAGTCGGTGGCCGCGGGGCTGCCCACGACGGCGCTCGCCCTGAGCTCGACGTCACCGACCCTGCCGCGCTCGACGCGGCCGCGCGCACCGTACGCGACCGTCTGGGACCGGCCTCCGTCGTGATCGCGAACGCCGGCATCGCCGAGGGCGGTCCGTTCGTCACGTCGGACCCGGCCACCTGGCGGCGGGTCGTCGACGTGAACCTCGTCGGCAGCGCCCAGACCGCCCGCGCCTTCCTGCCCGACCTGATCGCCACGGCGGGCCACTTCCTTCAGGTGGCGTCCCTCGCGTCGCTCGGGGCGGCCCCGCTGATGAGCGCCTACTGCGCCTCCAAGGCCGGCGTCGAGGCCTTCGCCCACAGCCTCCGGGCCGAGGTGGCGCACCAGGGCGTCAGCGTGGGCATCGCCTACCTGAACTGGACCGGCACCGACATGGTCCACGACGCCGACCGGCACGCCGTACTGCGGCAGCTGCGCCTGCACATGCCGCCGCCCGCACGGCGCGTGTACAGCGCGCAGGCGGTCGCCGGCCGGATCGTGCGCGGTCTGGAACGCCGGCGGACGGCTGTCTACGCGCCACCCTGGCTGCGGCTGGTGCAGCCGGTGCGTGCCGCCCTGCCTCCCCTGGTCCTTCGCCTCGCCCGGCGCCGCCTGCCGCTCCTGGAGGCACAGGAGCCCTTCCTGCCGACCGGGCTGCTCGGCGCGGGTGGCGAGGCCGACCGCGCGGCGACGGGAGACGCACCCTGAGTCGTCGCGGCACCGGTCGTGGGCGCGCAGGTCGCTGGGGCACACGTCGTTGGGGCACATTGGGTGGTGCCCCTGGTACACAGTGGGCGAGCCTCCCGGGGCGGTGGCCCTTCCTCCTGTCCCCTCGTCAGGACGGCGATCATGCAGACGTTCCTGCCCGATCCGGACTTCCGGCGCTCCGCCCTGCTGCTCGACCGCCGCCGCCTGGGCAAGCAGCGGGTCGAGGCGCTCCAAGTGCTGCGGGGACTGACCGTGCCGGGATACGGCTGGCGCAGGCACCCGGCGGTACGCATGTGGAACGGGTACGAGGAGGCCCTGGTCCGGTACGGGCTGGAGGTATGCCGGGTGTGGCGTGAGCAGGGCCACCAGGACAGCTGTGCGGCCTCCCTGGTCGCCGGGTTCGCCGCGGGCCGTCCGGGCGCTCGCGTACGCGACCAGTCCGCTCTGGCCGCCGCGTCGGAACTGCCGCCCTGGCTCGGCGACGAGGCCTTCCACCTCAGCCATCGCTCCGCACTCGTACGCAAGGACCCCGAGGCGTACACGGACGCGTTCCCCGGCGTGCCGGACGATCTGCCCTACGTGTGGCCGCGGTCCGACCGGTAGCCCGGGGAAGGCGGCGCTCTCCACAGGCCCCGGGCTCGGCCCGCCGCCTCGGACGGGTCACGGCTGAGACCGCTCAGGTGCGGGACGGGAACGCCCGTGCGCGGTCGGCGCGCCGCGGACGGGGAGCACGAAAGCGCCCCGTACCGCGGGCGGACGCGGCCCCCAGGCGGTCTGGCGCTGCCGGTCGATGCCGTGTTTACAGTGGGGCGGGTGCTTGGGCAGCAGGCACACCCCCGCGATGTCCGCGAGCGCCACTCGGCGCGACACGGAACGGCTATCCGGGTGGCGCCGTGAGGCCGGCTGCCCGGGTGAGGAGACGATGCAGTGACAGAGCGCCCCGACACGCCCGTGCCGTACGCCACCAGGGACCCGGGCGACGGCCGGTGCCGGGACACGCAGGACGCGGAACGCCAGGGCGCGGTCGAAGCCCGGAACAGGCGCCTGGCGCATGCCGTGGTGGCAGGCGCGGAGGACGTTCTCCTCTCCCGCTACCGGCTCGAATCACGGCAGGAGGCGTTCGAGCTGCTGCGCTCCGCCTCCCAGCGCCACAACACCAAGCTGCACACCCTCGCCGACGCCACCCTGCGGAGTCCGGCCCCCGACCCGGCCGGCCGCAGATGGTTCTCCCGGCCTCACCGCCCCGGGCCGCCGCCCCTGCCCGGCCTGCCGCTGAACGACGGAGCGAGCACCACGAGCGACAGCGCGGTGCTCAAGGCCGCGATGCGGCGGGTGCTGCACATCAACGACACCACGATGGGCAACGTGCAGCTCGTGGAGAGCGGCATGCTGCGCATGGAGAAGCACACCGGACTGAACCGGCGCTTCACCGACTTCTTCGCGTTCATCGAGTCCACCACGACCTCGTGCGCCCAGGCGGCGGAGCAGAACCGGCAGGTCACCGTCAAGGACGTGGCGGCCTCGGACACCTTCGACGAGGCCTCCCGGGAAGCGATCCTGCAGTCCGGCAGCCGCGCCTGCCACAGTGTGCCCCTGACCACGCCGAGAGGCACCGTGCTGGGCATGATCTCCTCCCACCACGAGCAGACGCTGAACGAGCTCACCGGCGCGCAGCTCACCGCGCTGCGCCACCTGGGCTCCCAGGTCGGCCGGTGGCTGGTATGGCACCGCAACACCGTGGTCCTCGACGCCCTGGAGGACCTGCACGCCACGGCCAGGCGGTAGACGACGCCACGGCCCGGGCCGGTCCGGGCGGCGGCCGCGGGCGGCGAACGCGCTGTTCGCCGTGCATCCCGACCGGCTCGGCCGGGAGCGCGGCGTTCTCACTGCACCCCGGTGGCATCCCTCACCCCCCTTCAGCGGCATCCGCCGAAGCGGGAGATGGTCGAACGGGGCTGGACCGACGAGGACGGCGACCTGTTCCACCCCGAGCCGTTCAAGACGCCGCAGCAGGGCGCCGCCCCACAGGTGTGGGCGGCGACCTCCCCCCCGGCTGAACGGCATGGGCGGCGTCTGCCTGGAGGACTCGCCATCGCCGGGCCCGCCCCGGCGGACGGTGACCGATCCGGGGTCGAGGAGCGGGCGACGGACCCGGAGGAGGCGGCCCGGCTGCGGGCCCTGTCCGCCCAACTGACCGGCGTCGACGCGTTCGCCGGCCGAGACCCGAGCCGTCCAGGAGGCGCGTCGCTTGCGCAGCCGCGGCCCGCCGAACGGGTGCGTCCGGGCTGCGGACGACCGGCCGTCGGCGTCTGCTGGAAGGCAGGCGGCCGCGGACGGACCGCGAGGACCGGCGGCAGTCATCGGCAGGAGCGGCCACCACACGCGTGACGAGTGGCCGCCAGGGGCACACGGACCGGGTACGGCGCACGGGTCCGTGAGCACCGCCCCGGGAACGCGTTCCGCCACGGGCAGGCCGGCCGGTCGTGAGCGAGGAGGTCCCTGGCATGACGGAAGACAGCACCGCCGCAGGGTCGGGGACGGGCAGGGAGGCGCCCCACGGCGGCCTGCTGTCCGGTCCGCAGCACGACGTGGCGGGAGCGGCCGGGTACACCGGCCACCCACCGCGCATGGGCTTCTTCACCGACAGCTCCGTGTGCATCGGCTGCAAGGCGTGCGAGGTGGCGTGCAAGGAGTGGAACGCGATCCCGCAGGACGGTCTGGAACTGACCGGCATGTCCTACGACAACACCCAGGGACTCGGCGCCGACACCTGGCGGCATGTGGCCTTCATCGAGCAGCGCAAGCCGCTGGGCGGTCAGGAACCCGGTGTCGGGCACGAGAACGTCGACGTCTTCACCGCAGCCACGAACCTGGGCCTGTCCCCTGCGTCCCCCGGCCCCGGCGCCACGTCCCCGGAGCCCGGCTCCGCCCCAGCGGGCGCGCCCGCTGGGGCGATCTCCCCCGTCGCGCCCGACGGACGTACCGAACTGCGCTGGCTGATGTCCTCCGACGTGTGCAAGCACTGCACGCACGCGGCCTGCCTCGACGTCTGCCCGACCGGGTCGCTCTTCCGCACCGAGTTCGGCACGGTGGTCGTCCAGGAGGACATCTGCAACGGCTGCGGCTACTGCATTCCGGCCTGTCCGTACGGCGTCATCGACCAGCGCCCCGGCGACGGCCGCGCCTGGAAGTGCACCATGTGCTACGACCGTCTCGGCGTCGGCATGGAACCTGCCTGCGCCAAGGCGTGCCCGACCGACTCCATCCAGTTCGGTCCCCTGGAGGAGCTGCGGGAGCGGGCGGCTGCCCGGGTCACGCAACTCCACGCGGCCGGCGTCACGGACGCGCGCCTGTACGGCGAGGACCCGGGGGACGGCGTCGGCGGCGACGGCGCGTTCTTCCTGCTGCTGGACGAACCGGAGGTCTACGGGCTGCCGCCCGACCCTGTCGTCACGACCCGCGATCTGCCCTCGATGTGGCGGCACGCGGCGGCCGCCGCCGCGTCGCTCGCCGCGCTGGCCGCCGTCAGTTTCGCCAGGAGGCCACGATGACCACTTCCGTCAGGAGGCCGCGATGAGCGGGTCCGACGTCACCAGGAACGGGGTGGAAGGCGCGCGTCCCGGCCGCGAGGCCCCGACAGGGGCCCGGGCCGGGCGCCGGCGACGGCGGCGGGGAGGCGGCGAGCGGGCGATGGTGCCCGACGTGGAGTTCTCCTCGTACTACGGCAGGCCGATCCTGAACCGGCCGACGTGGAAGCCGCTGGACGTCGCGGGCTACCTCTGCCTGGGCGGGCTCGCCGGCGCCTCCTCCCTGCTGGCCGCCGGCGGCCACGTCACGGGCCGCCCGGGACTGGCTCGCGCCGCGAAGCTCGGCGCGGCCGGAGCGATCTCCGTTTCGCTGGCCGCGCTGGTGCACGACCTGGGGCGTCCCGCCCGCTTCCTCCACATGCTGCGCGTCTTCAAGCCGACCTCCCCCCTGAACCTGGGTTCGTGGCTGCTGGCGGGCTACGCCCCGCTGACGATGGCCGCCGCTGCCGCCGATGTCGCGGGCCGCCACCGGATCGCCGGGGGCGCCGCCACGGCGGGCGCCGCCGCGCTCGGCCCGGCCGTGGCCACCTACACCGCCGTGCTGCTTTCCGACACCGCGGTCCCGTCGTGGCACGAGGGCCACCGCGAGATGCCGTTCGTCTTCGCCGGCTCGGCCGCCACCGCGGCCGCGGGGCTGGCCCTGGCCTGTGCGCCGCTGCGGGAGACCGGCCCGGCACGCCGTATGGCGTTGCTCGGCGCGGGACTGGAGCTGGGTGCTTTCCAGCTGATGAAGCGGCGTATGGGCCTGGCCGCCGAGCCGTACGGACTGGGCAAGCAGCGGTGGCAGTTGCGCGCGTCCGAGGTGCTCACGGCCGGCGGCGCCGCGCTGGCGGTGTACGGGGGCCGCGAGGACGGCGCGGGTGGCCGGGCCCGGCTGGTCGCCGCGACGGCCGGCACGGCTCTGCTGGCCGGTTCGGCGGCGCTGCGGTTCGGCGTGTTCCACGCGGGCGTGGCCTCGGCGGAGGACCCGAAGTACACCGTCGTACCGCAGCGGGAACGTCTCGAGGCGCGGGCCCGCTCCGACGGCCACTGACCGGCCGCCCGGCCCCGTTTCGGCGTCGGCCTGCCGGGTACCCCGCGGCGTGCCGCGACCGCGCGGAAGGTCCGCAGCAGCGGATGCCGTGCCCGCCCGGCTGCGGGAGAATCAGCAGGAGAGGCATGGGGGGACGAGAGGGCAGACGACATGGGCGTGCGCACCTGGATCGACTCCTGGCCGGTCTACCGCCAGCTCACGGGGACGGATCCCCTGGGCCGCGGGGCCGCCGCCAAGAGCGGCGCCGGCGCGCGGCTCACCCCCCGGGTCGCCTCGGCGGACCGCGTGGTGAAGTCGATCTGCCCGTACTGCGCCGTGGGCTGCGGCCAGAACGTGTACGTCCAGGACGAGCGGGTCACGCAGATCGAGGGGGACCCCGACTCCCCCATCTCCCGTGGGCGCCTGTGTCCCAAGGGCTCGGCCAGCCTCCAGCTGACCACCGGCGGCGCCCGCGAGCACCATGTCCTGTACCGGCGCCCGCACGGCACCGAGTGGGAGCGGCTCGACCTCGGAACGGCCATGAACATGATCGCCGACCGGGTCGTCGAGGCGCGCCGGGCGGGCTGGCAGTGGGAGGTCGACGGGATCCGCACCCGGCGCACCCTCGGCATCGCGAGCCTGGGCGGGGCCACGCTGGACAACGAGGAGAACTACCTCATCAAGAAGTTGTTCACCGCCCTCGGAGCAGTGCAGATCGAGAACCAGGCGCGTGTTTGACACTCCTCCACCGTTCCCAGTCTGGGAACCTCGTTCGGCCGCGGCGGCGCGACCACCTTCCAGCAGGACCTGCAGAACTCCGACTGCATCGTCATCCAGGGCTCGAACATGGCCGAGTGCCACCCGGTCGGGTTCCAGTGGGTGATGGAGGCGAAGGCCCGGGGCGCGAAGGTGATCCACGTCGACCCGCGGTTCACCCGGACCAGCGCGCTGGCCGACCTGCACGTGCCGCTGCGCGCGGGCTCGGACATCGCCTTCCTCGGCGGGATCATCAACCATGTCCTGAGCAACGACAAGTACTTCCGTGACTACGTGGTGGCCTACACCAACGGGCCTGTCGTGCTGCGCGAGGACTTCCGCGACACCGAGGACCTCGACGGCGTCTTCTCCGGGCTCGATCCCGAGACCCGCAGCTACGACAACACCAGCTGGCAGTACGCCGGTACGGAGGTCCAGGCGGCGTCGGGCCGGCGTGACCAGGAGTACGACAGGCGCACCGGCGACAGCAGTGCGGTGACGGAGGCGGCGCGCGGTGAGGCCCATGGCGCGGGCGGCGCGGACGTGGGCGAGGGGGCGCCCCGACGCGACGAGACGCTCTCCCATCCGCGCTGCGTGTTCCAGGTCCTCAAGCGGCACTACGCCCGCTACACGCCCCGGATGGTGGAGGAGATCTGCGGCGTCCCGCAGGACCTGTTCCGCCAGGTGTGTGAACTGGTCACCGAGAACTCCGGGCGCGAGCGCACCACCGCGTTCGCCTACGCGGTCGGCTGGACGCAGCACACCGTCGGCGTCCAGTACATCCGCGCGGCCGCCGTGCTGCAGAGCCTGCTCGGCAACATCGGCCGGCCCGGAGGCGGCATCCTCGCCCTGCGCGGGCACGCCTCAATCCAGGGCTCGACGGACATCCCGACACTGTTCAACCTGCTGCCCGGCTACATTCCGATGCCGCACGCCCACCACCAGCAGGACCTGGGCTCCTTCGTCCAGGCCGACACGGCCCGCAAGGGCTACTGGGGCAACATGCGGGCGTATCTGGTCAGCCTGCTCAAGGCGTACTGGGGTGAGGCCGCGACCGCCGAGAACGACTTCTGCTTCGACTACCTGCCGCGCCTGACCGGCTCCCACTCCACCTACGAGACGGTCATGTCGCAGATCAACGGCACCTGCAAGGGCTACTTCCTCATGGGGGAGAACCCCGCGGTGGGGTCCGCCGACGCCAAGATGCAGCGCCTGGGCATGGCCAACCTGGACTGGCTCGTCGTACGGGACTTCTCCCTCATCGAGTCGGCCACCTGGTGGCAGGACGGCCCGGAGATCGAGACGGGTGAGCTGCGCACCGAGGACATCCGCACCGAGGTGTTCTTCCTGCCGGCCGCCGCCCACACCGAGAAGGACGGCAGCTTCACCAACACCCAGCGTCTGCTGCAATGGCATCACCAGGCCGTCGAACCGCCCGGCGAGGCGCGCAGCGACCTGTGGTTCATCTACCACCTCGGGCGGATCGTCCGGGAGAGGCTCGCCGCCTCGACCGACGCCATGGACCGGCCCGTGCTGGACCTCACCTGGGACTACCCGACGAAGGGCGAGCTGGCCGAGCCGGAGGCCGAGGCCGTCCTCGCCGAGATCAACGGCCATGACGCCGGGGGAAACCCGCTCGCCTCGTACGAGGACCTGAGCGACGACGGCTCCACGGCGTGCGGCTGCTGGATCTACTGCGGCGTCCATGCCGGCGGCGTCAACCAGGCGGCCCGCCGCAAGCCGGGCGAGCAGCAGAACTGGGTGGCGAACGAGTGGGGCTGGGCGTGGCCCGCCAACCGGCGCATCCTGTACAACCGCGCCTCCGCCGATCCGGACGGCAAGCCGTGGAGCGAACGCAAGGCACTGGTCTGGTGGGACGCGGAGCGCGGCGAATGGACCGGTCACGACGTGGCCGACTTCAAGAAGGACAAGTCGCCCGGCCACCGGCCGCCGCGCGGCGCGACCGGGCCCGAGGCCCTGTCGGGCACGGACCCGTTCATCATGCAGGGCGACGGCAAGGCGTGGCTGTACGTGCCGTCCGGCCTGACGGACGGCCCGTTGCCCACGCACTACGAGCCGCAGGACTCGCCGTTCCCGAACCTGCTGTACGGCCGGCAGCGCAACCCGGTACGCCATCTGCTGCCACCACATCCGGACAACCGCTACCAGCCCAGCGGCACCGAGCCCGGTTCGCAGGTGTTCCCGTACGTGGCGACCACCTACCGGCTGACCGAACACCACACCGCGGGTGGCATGTCCCGCTGGCAGCCCTACCTGGCGGAGCTGCAGCCGGAGTTCTTCTGCGAGGTCTCCCCCGAACTCGCCGCCGAGCGCGGCCTGGAACACACGGGCTGGGCGACGATCGTCAGCGCCCGGAACGTGATCGAGGCACGGGTGCTGGTCACGGACCGCGTGCCGCCCCTGACCGTGCACGGCCGCCCGCTGCACCAGGTCGGCCTGCCCTACCACTGGGGGCCGAACGGCTACAGCACCGGGGACGCCGCCAACGAGTTGCTGCACATGGCCCTCGACCCCAACACCCACATCCAGGAGACCAAGGCGTTCGCCGTCGACATCCGGCCGGGCCGCCGGCCCAGGGGCCCGGCGGCCGTGCGGCTGGTGCGCGACTACCGGGCCCTGGCCGGCATCGACGAACGGACGGGTACGGAGCCCTGACCCGACCTCAGGTGAGGACCACGGAGTGCTCCCGCAGCGGCACGAGTTCTCCGACCACCGGCGCGCCGGGGATCTCCCCCGCCACGAGCAGCCCGCCGGAGGTCTGCGCGTCGGCCAGCAGCAGCCGGGTGTCCTCGTCGGCCTGCCCGAAGTCCGTGACCGGAGCGACCCAGTCCAGATTCCTCCGGGTGCCGCCGCTGACGTAGCCGTCCCGGACGGCTTCCCGCGCCCCGTCGAGGTACGGCACGGCCGCGGTGTCGACCACGGCGGTCACGCCCGAGGCGCGGGCCAGCTTGTGCAGGTGGCCGAGGAAGCCGAACCCGGTGACATCGGTGGCGCACGTCGCGCCCGCGCGCAGGGCCGCGGCCGACGCGTCGCGGTTGAGCGCCACCATCGTGGCGACCGCCTGTCCGAACCTTTCACCGGTGGCCTTGTGACGGTTGTTCAGCACGCCCAGACCCAGGGGCTTGGTCAGCGACAGCGGCATGCCCGGCCGGCCCGCGTCGTTGCGCAGCAGGCGCGCCGGATCGGCCAGGCCGGTGACGGCCATGCCGTACTTGGGCTCGGGGTCGTCCACGCTGTGCCCACCGCCCACGTGGCAGCCCGCCTCGGTGGCGATGTCGAGCCCGCCGCGCAGCACCTCGCGGGCCAGGTCGAACGAAAGCACCTCGCGGGGCCAGGCCAGGAGATTGACGGCGAGAAGCGGACGGCCGCCCATCGCGTACACGTCGGAGAGCGCGTTGGCCGCGGCGATGCGCCCCCAGTCGTACGGATCGTCCACGACCGGGGTGAAGAAGTCCGCCGTGGAGACCACCGCCCGGTCCGGCGCGCCGGCCGCGTCGGGCACGGTGACGACGGCCGCGTCGTCGCCGGTGGCCAGACCGACCAGGAGCGTGCTGTCACTCGCGGTCGCCGTCGGCCCGGACAGCCCGCGCAGGACGTCCTCCAGCTCACCGGGCGGGATCTTGCAGGCGCAGCCGCCGCCGTGGGCGAACTGCGTCAGACGTACCGGTGTTTCTCGTGTGGTGGTCATGCCGGGTCCTCCGGGTCGTGGGTCTGGCCCTCCGGTAGCCTGGGCGGGCGATGGAGGCGTGTGGGTGCCTGGTGGCCCTCCCGGTCTTCAAAACCGAGGTGTCCGAGAATCTCGGGCAGGCGGGTTCGATTCCCGTCCGCCTCCGCTCTCCGCGTCCGCCCGGCAACGCCGGCGCTGGTCGTCCACGCGTTCGGTGTGCCCCTGGGCGTCCAGGAACTCCAGCAGCGGTACGGCAACCCGGCGTGTGGTGTCGAGGGCGCGGCGGGCCTCGCTGAGCGTGAACGGCTGCGGCAGTCGGCGCAGTACGGCGTTCGCGCGCACGTCCGCGTCCGGGAGCAGCACGATCCCGTCGCCGACCCGCAGCAGGGCGCCCGCCGCGACCGCGGCGGCCAGGGTCCTGCGGGTCAGCCCCAGCTCGGCCAGCCGGCCCGCCTCCGGGGCGCGGAACGGCGCCCGCGCCAGCTCCCGCCGCAGCGCCTCGACGGCTGCCTGGACGGGCGGCGGCAGTGCCGGCCGCAGGTCTCCGGGACCGAACAACCGCCCCTGACTGCCGCGCAGCTTGCCCGATGTCCGGGCGAGGGCGTCGACCAGTGATCTGTCGGGCAGGCCGAGCAACCGGCGGGCCGCCTCGGTGGGCAGGCCGGGCTCCAGCGGGTGCTCGGCCCCATGGCGTTCGACCTCGGTCTCCAGGCGGTCCCGCAGTGCCGCCCAGTGGTCCGGGTCGGCCAGCCAGTCACCGGTGACCGGCGCACCGGGGGCGGGCACGCCCATCGCCGCCAGTTCGCAGCCGCGGAGGAGTCCGCGCCGCCGCAGTTCCGCCGCGCCGTCCGGACGGCCGGTCAGGTTCGCGAGTTCGGCCGCCCTGGCGCGGGCTGCTCCCCGCCGGGCCAGTTGTGGCGGCCGTACGTCGAGGACGGTCGCCCCGCAGGGCGTGCGCCCGCCGCCCGGTTCCCGCAGTACGGCCCGGTCGCCGACCCGCAGGGGCAGCGCGCGGGTCAGGGACAGCCTGGCCGTGTCCGGGCCGAACGGCCGGACGGTGACCGGCACCGCGGCCGTCCCGATGTGCAGGGTGAGCGTCCGGGGCAGGTCCTCGACCGGCGCTCCGCCGACCCGGACGTCGATCAGGTCGGTGAGCAGCCAGCGGTCCGGAGTCAGCAGCACCTGCCCCCGCTTCAGCAGGCCGTCGGCGGTGCCGTGCACGTTGACCGCCACGCGCGCCACCCCGCTCACCGCGGGGACGTCCTCGTGGAGGCACTGCAGGCCGCGCACCCTGATGACGGTCGCGCCGTCCCCCGCGACCAGTCGGTCGCCCACGCGCAGGGTGCCCGCGCCCAGGGTGCCGGTGACGACCGTGCCGTGACCGCGCACGGTGAAGGCGCGGTCCAGCCACAGCCGTACATCCGCGTCGGCCGGCGGGACGGGCAGTGCGTGGCCCAGCTCGGCGAGTTCCCGCCGGAGTTGATCCAGTCCGGCACCGGTCGGCGCGCTCACCGCGACGGACGGCACGGTGCCGAGCGAGGTGGCGGCCATGCGTGCGACGGCGTCCGCGCGCACCGGCTCGGGGTCGGCGAGGTCGCTGCGGCTCACCGCGAGCACGGCGTGCCGCACTCCGAGCGCGTCCAGGATCTCCAGGTGTTCCTGCGACTGCGGCTGCCATCCCTGGTCGGCGGCCACCACGAACAGCACGCCGGGCACGGGCCCGACACCGGCCAGCATGGTGGCGACGAACCGCTCGTGGCCGGGTACGTCCACGAAGGCGAGGTGCTCCCCTGCGGAGCCGCCGGACGCGTCCGGGTCGAGCCGCGTCCATACGAACCCGAGGTCGAGGGTGAGCCCCCGGCGCCGCTCCTCCTCGAAACGGTCGGGTTCCATTCCGGTCAGCGCCCGCACCAGGGCGGACTTGCCGTGGTCGACGTGTCCGGCGGTGGCCACTACCCGCATGGGGGCTACCCTTCCGCGGCCGGGTCCGAGACCGACCGCACGGCCTCGGCCAGCCGCTCGTCGTCCTCCGGCGGCACCGCCCGCAGGTCGAGCAGGCACCGGCCGGCCTCCAGCCGTCCCACCACGGGGACCGGCCTGGTCCGCAGGGCGTCGGCGTACCGCTCGGGCAGCGACAGCGCGGCGCTGGGCAGTGTCACTCCGGGAGCACCGCCACCGCCCACCGTCGCGGCGCTGACGACGACCGCGACGTCGACGCCGTCGGCGTGCAGGGCGCGGGCGAGCCGCTCGGCTCGGTCGGTGAGGCCCGCCGCGGTGGCGGCCAGCGCCCTCGCGGTCGGTGTCGCGGGCCCGGTCAGCGTGGCCTCCAGGGCCGCGAGGGTGAGTTTGTCCACGCGCACCGCACGGGCGAGCGGGTGCCGGGACACGGTCCGCACCAGTGCCTCGTCGCCGAGGAGCAGGCCGCACTGCGGGCCGCCGAGGAGTTTGTCGCCGCTCGCGGTGACCAGGGACGCACCGGCCCGCAGCTGGGTCTCGGCGTCGGGTTCGTCGGGCAGCACGGGGTGCGGGCCGAGCAGGCCGGAGCCGATGTCGACGACCACCGGAACGCCGAGGGACGTCAGTTCCCCCACGTCGGCGGTCCGGGTGAATCCGGTGATGCGGAAGTTGGAGGGGTGCACCTTCAGCACGAAGGCCGTCCCGGGACCGGTCGCGGCGGCGTAGTCGGCGACGGTGGTGCGGTTCGTGGTGCCCACCTCGCGCAGCCGGGCTCCGGTGGACACCAGCAGGTCCGGCAGGCGGAAGCCGTCCCCGATCTCCACCATCTCCCCCCGGCTGATCACGATCTCCTTCCCGGCGGCGAGCGCGGTCGCCACCAGGACGAGGGCGGCGGCGCCGTTGTTCACGACGTGCGCGGCCCCGGCCGACGGCACCCGCTCGCGCAGTGCGGCGAGGGCAGTGCGGCCGCGGCGGGCACGGACGCCGGTGCGCAGGTCCAGTTCCACGTCCGTGGGACCGGCGGCGTCCTGCACCGCCCGGCGGGCCGCCGCGGACAGCGACGCCCGGCCGAGGTTGGTGTGCAGCACCACGCCGGTGGCGTTGACGACCGGCCGCAGCCCGCCTGCCGTGCGCGGCAGCAGGGCGACGGCCGTGGCCGCCACGTCCTCCGGCGCGACGGAGCCGGCGCGCGCCTGCTCCTGGGCCTGCCGCACAGCCGCCTTGACCACCGCCGTGCCCAGCCGTCGAGCCGCCTCCGACAGGCGTGTGTCTCGCATCAGCGTGTCGGTGCGGGGAATCCGCCGCCGTACGTCCGTCGTGTCAGGGCCCTGGTACGGGCGGGACCGGCCGGTCCCGCCCGCTTCGGGGCCGTTCGCGCCGCCGACTGGGGCAGCCGCCGCCCGCTGGTCCACGCGGCCCCTCCCTCTTCGCTCGATTGCAGGGCTGCTCGGGTACACCCATCGTCTCCGACTGCCCCGCACCCGCGTCACGACACGCCCGACGGCGGTTGCCCACCTGCCTCCCCGGCGTCGTCAGGCGCGAGCCAGCTCGGCGGCGCCGAACGAGACGTCGAAGCGGTCGCACCAGATGGACACGCTGCTGTAGCCCGACGGGTCCACGTCACGAGGGAGGGCGTAGTTCTGGTTCCCCTTGTTGCCCTTGAGTGCGCCGAGGCTGACGTACTCGCCGTCGTCGAAGACGTGCCACCCGGCCGTCCCCTGCTTCACCGGCGCGTCGGTCAGCCAGACGCGCAGGTCCGGCCCGCTGCTGGTCGCGAGGTTCTCCAGCCGCAGGACGTGGGAGCCGTCCGCCAGTTGGACGAGCTTCACCGTGCCCGATGTCTCGTGCTCATGACTGATCAGCTCACCGCTCGCCAGCGTCCGCGGACCGGCGGCCGGGGAGGGCTGCCCGGGGGACCGTTGCGGAGCCGCGGCGGAGGGCGCCGCGGCTGAGGGTTCCGAGGCGGGGGGTGCCGAGGTCTCCACGACCCCCGGCAGGGCCTCTTCGACGGTCTTGTCCTGCCACAGCTTCCACGGCTGGAACCAGTACAGCCCGAAGCCGGCCCCGCCGACCGCCACCACCAGCACCGCGATGACCAACGGCCTAGTCAGTACCCTGCGCACGCGCGCCATTTCCGCCTCATCTCCTGGGAGTTCTCCTGTTGCCCTCCCATTCAACGCAAGCGGGAGCCCTCCCGTGCCACGCAGGGCATGACGAAACCCTTACGCCGGACCGTCCGCGCAGGCGCGGGAGTACCGGACAGCGGTCCGCTCAGCGGTGCTCGGGGTTGTCCGCCCCCGGCCGGCAGCCCGCGTCCCATTCCGAGCGCTGGTTGCCATGGGCAGGGATGCCGCCGGCGCGCTTGAGCATCGCCGCCAGGTGCATCAGGTTCCAGGTCATGAAGGCGGTGTTGCGGTTGGTGAAGTCGTTCTCCGGGCCGCCCGAGCCCGGGTCCAGGTACGAGGGTCCGGGCCCGGCCGGACCGATCCAGCCCGCGTCGGCCTGCGGCGGGACCGTGTAGCCGAGGTGCTGCAGGCTGTAGAGGACGTTCATGGCGCAGTGCTTGATGCCGTCCTCGTTGCCGGTGATCAGGCATCCGCCGACCCGCCCGTAGTAGGCGTACTGACCCTGCGCGTTCAGCAGGCTGGAGCAGCTGTACAGGCGCTCGATGACCTGCTTGGTGACCGAGCTGTTGTCGCCCAGCCAGATGGGTCCGGCCAGGACGAGGATGTCCGCGGCGAGCACCCGCTCGTACAGCGCCGGCCAGGCGTCGGTGGCGAATCCGTGCTCCGTCATGTCCGGGTAGACGCCCGGCGCGATGTCCTCGTCGACCGCGCGAACGAGTTCCGTGGTCACCCCGTGGGCGTCCATGATGCCCCGGCTCTTGTCGATCAGCCCCTGGGTATGGCTGAGCTGGGGGGACGGCTTCAGCGTGCAGTTGACGAAGAGCGCACGCAGGTCGTCGAAGCGGTAACCGTCCCCGGCGGACGGGACGGACGGTGCTGCCATGGCGGACTCCGGGGGTGTAGCGGAAAGGGTGTGGGGCGGGGCGACCCCGGCAGCGTCTCGCGGAAAGCGCGCGGTGTCCCCCTGCGACGCACCGCCACATGGTGGTTTCCGGGCGCGCCCGAAGACGCGTCGTGCGCCGGCCCCGGCGGTGGGTGCCCGAGCGGTCGTCCTACGGAGTCGTGACGTGGCACGCGCGGTCCGCGGTGCGCGGGGGCTGCCGCCCTAGTGTGAGCGCGTCACGAATCGCGCCGGCCGGGACGCGCGGGACGTAGGCCTCGATGGACCGGTGGTGCTGCCCGCTTCAGGAAGCGGCCGCGGGCGGCACCACCTCGGGGAGGGGCGACGAGGACCACCGCGTCGACCGCAGGGGTGCGGGGGCGACCTGAGGCCGCAGTGGTCCCGGAGCGCGCGGCCCTCCCTCAGTGCGGTGGGCGTGGGCACCGCCGGGGGCGGGTGCGGTGGGGGTCGAACAGCTGGGCGCCGATGCCGGCCAGGATCAGGCCGCTGGTGACGAGCAGTCCATCGGCCACGGCGGCGCCGGTGACCAGGACGGCCACGGCGACCGCCACGGTCCACCAGGCCCGTCCACGCCGGTACTCGCGCGGCCGGACGGGACGGCCCGCTCCCAGCGCGCGGGTGAATCGCGGATCGTCGCGCTCGCACCGTGCTGCGAGAGCGACCAGGCGTTCTTCGTCGGACTGAGGCATGGCGCCTCCCTCCTGGGCTCGCGGCCCCGCCGAAACGTCGGGCGGTCAGGCCCCTGGCACACGGCAGGGCGCCGGCCTCGGGCCGCCCCGCCCGGACTCCAGCCTTCCGCCCCGTGGCGACCGCCCGCCGTCGGCGGCTGCCTCCGTCCCGTCGAGCGGCCGGCCGGCACGAGCCGCCGCCGCCGTCCCCCTTCCTCGGCGGCACATGGGTGCCGTCACGGATGGCGGCCGGTCGGGCAGCGCTCACGATGAATGATGGCGGCCCGCCAGGAACACGTCGAGGAGGCGAAACGAGGTGCCCCTGTTCTGGTGGATCTTCCTGCTGAACGCTCCTGTGCTCCTTGCCGCCACCGCTCTGCTGCTCGGGCCGGTGACCGTCTCCACCCCGGTCCTGCTCACCGAGGCCGCTGCTCACCGGGGGACCGGCCGCCATGCTCGTCGCCGACGCCCCTCCTGCCTCGCGTCGGCCTTGCTCCGGACCGCCTCACCCGAGCCATGACGACCACCGGTCTGCCGCGCCCGGGCCGGCGTTGCGTGGTCGGCGGGCACGGAGAGATCGCGGCACCGGTCACGGCGTTCAACACGATGCCCGACCGTCTCGAGGAGGAGCGCGCCACCAGCAGCGCCCGCGCCCTTCGCGCCCAGGAACCGCCACCGAGTCCACCCATCCCGGGGCTGTCCGTCAGGCATCGCCTACGGGCACGTCCCCGATGTCGAACCCTGAGCGCCGGCGTCCTCGTCCCCGGCGTCGGCGAGTCCGGGTGCCGCGCGCCACCTCGGTGATCAGCGCCCACGCGGGTCAGTGCACCAGCTCGGCCACGGCCATCGCCTCCAGGCGGGCTTCGTCGGCGGTCACGCAGTCGTCGAGCGCCGTGAGGTAGCGCTCGGCCTCCAGAGCCGCCGCGCAGCCGGTCCCGGCGGCGGTGATCGCCTGCCGGTACTCGTGGTCGACGACGTCGCCGCACGCGAAGACGCCGTTGAGGTTGGTGCGCGTCGACCGGCCTTCCACGGCGATGTAGCCGGCGTGGTCGAGGGAGACCTGGTCCCTGACGAGCTCGACGCGCGGATCGTGGCCGATCGCGATGAAGATCCCGGTCACCGCCAGGTCGGTCTCCTCCCCGGAGTTCACGTCACGCGCGCGTACACCGGTGACCTTGTCCTGGCCCAGAACGTCGATCACCTCGTGGTTCCACAGGAACCGGATCTTCTCGTTGCGGCGGGTCCGCTCCTGCATGATCTTCGAGGCGCGAAGCCTGTCACGGCGGTGCACGAGGGTGACCGAGCGGGCGAACTTCGTGAGGAAGTTGGCCTCCTCCAGCGCGGAGTCACCGCCGCCGACGACCACGACGTCCTGGTCGCGGTAGAAGAAGCCGTCACAGGTGGCGCACCAGCTCACGCCGCGCCCGGACAGCCTCTTCTCGTTCTCCAGCCCCAGCTCGCGGTAGCTGGACCCGGTGGCAAGGATGACCGCCCTCGCACGGTGCGTCTGCCCCGCGCTGTCGACGACCTCCTTGACCTCCTCAGCGAGACGGGCTTCCACGATGTCGTCCCGGACCAGTTCGGCACCGAACTGCTGGGCCTGGGATCTCATCCTGTCCATGAGGTCCGGGCCCAGTACCGCCTCGGGGAAGCCCGGATAGTTCTCCACATCGGTGGTGTTCATCAACGCGCCGCCGGCGGAGACGGAGCCCTCGAAGACCAGCGGGCGCAGCAGTGCGCGTGCTCCGTAGAGCGCCGCGGTGTAGCCGGCCGGGCCGGAGCCGACGATGATCACTTGCCGGACGGTCTCATTCATCTCGATCACCTACCTCGGCGAGGCTGCCGGACACCCGCCACGGTGAGACCTCGGCGGCGGTCGGCACTGCGTACCCAATCAAGGGCCCGACCCGTGCCACCGGCAGGCGTGGTCCCGGCAGCAGACCAGTCCACCATGCACCGGTCAGGATCGGCGCGCATCCCGTCGGCGTCGGACTTGTCCCGTCGCCGTACTCTGGGGCTGAAGCGCCTCTGCTCCGGTGACCGGTGAACGAGCCTCCGGCGGGCGCCTCTCCCCACGCGGGGAAGCCACGACGACGCTACGCGGAGGACCGACATGACAGAGCAGGCACAGAGGGCGGTTCTCGCAGGGGGGTGCTTCTGGGGCATGCAGGACCTGATCCGGCGCCTCCCCGGGGTGCTGTCGACCCGCGTCGGCTACACGGGCGGCGACGTGCCCGACGCCACGTACCGCAACCACGGGACTCACGCCGAGGCGATCGAGATCACCTACGACCCCGACCGGACCGATTTCCGCACGCTGCTCGAGTTCTTCTTCCAGATCCACGATCCGACGACGAAGAACCGGCAGGGCAACGACATCGGCCTCAGCTACCGCTCGGCGATCTACTACGTGGACGCCGAGCAGAAGGCGACGGCCGAGGACACGATCGCCGACGTCGAGGCCTCCGGCCTGTGGCCCGGCAAGGTCGTGACGGAGGTCGAACCCGTCGGCCCCTTCTGGGAGGCCGAACCCGAGCACCAGGACTACCTGGAGCGCTACCCCGAGGGATACACCTGCCACTTCGTCCGTCCGGGCTGGCGGCTTCCCGCCCGCGCGAAGGACTGACAACCGCTGCCCGAGCGGTCGCGTCGTGCCGTTCGCCGCGGGACGACGCGACCGCAGAGCCCTGTGGCCAAGCACCAGCCCCTAACCCAGGTAGAAGTCCCGGCGTGCGGCGACGAACACCTCGACCGACTGGGCGGGGATGCCGGTGACGCGTTCGACGTCGTGAGTGGCTCGGTCGTAGCGGTTCTCGCGGTGCAGCCGGGCCATGGTGAGGATGTGCTGTTCGGTGTGCGGGGGCAGGCCCACCTTGGCGAGCACCTCGGCCCGCCACTGCTCGGGCGGCATGTCCACGTAGGACACCGGTCGTCCCAGGGCCCGCGAGAACTCCTCGGCCATCCCGGTCATGTCCATGGTGCGGGGGCCCGTCAGCTCGTAGACCTCTCCCACGTGCGGCGCGGGGTCCCGGAGCACGGTCGCGACCACCCGGGCGACGTCGGACACGGCGACCGGCGAGGTGCGTCCGGAGCCGAAGGGCAGCGTGATGGTGCCGTTCTCGCGGATCGACAGTGCCGGCAACGCGGTGAACAGCGGATTGTCCAGGAACGCCGTCGGCCGGATGTGCACCACGGGCAGACCGGACCAGTTCAGTACCTGTTCGGCCAGCCAGTGCAGCCGCTGCTGATGCGACTCGGCCGTACTCGTGGCGGTCATCTGCGACACCGTCATCTGTGACATGCCGACCAGCCCGTCCAGCTGCGCGCCCGCACGCGCCACACTGGCCACCACGGTTGCCGCCAGCAGGTGGTCCGGCGACACGGGCATGGCGAAGTACATCCGCGCGACGCCCTCCAGGGCGGCCGCGACCTTCTCGGGCCGGGTCAGATCTCCTACGACGACCTCCGCGCCGAGCGCGCGCAGCTCGGCCGCGCGTTCGTCGTCCCGGCGGACCATCGCGCGCACGGGCACGTCCCGCGCGCGCAGCTCCTCGAGAACCGTACGGCCGACGCCACCGGTGTGTGCGATGAGTACGAGATTGCTGGTCACCATGACCCGATCTTGCCCTCACCGATCGTGTCGGCGCGTGATCACACGCGCGTGTGCGGGCAGAGCGGCGGGAGTTCTTGGCATATCCCTGCAACAACCTGGCCCTGCACAAGGCGGCCCGGTACATCGGCGCGACGTACGACAAGGCACTGGCTCCCGTCGGCCTGCGCGGCACGCAACTGAGCATCCTCCAGAAGCTGAGCGAGCACGGTGAGACGACCATCTCCGCACTCGCCGACATGATCGCCATGGACCGCACGACGATGGCCTCGAACCTCAGGCCGCTCGCGCGGGAGGGCCTCGTGACCGTCGAGCAGTCGGCGCGGGACCGCCGCGTACGGATCGTCACGATCACGTCGGACGGACGCTCCCGGCTGAAGGCTGCGCTGCCGCACCGGCAGTCCGTGCAGTACCGGTTCGAGGCAGGCTTCGGCGCCGAGGAGGCCGCCCGGCTGCGGGCGTCCCTGGAAGCCGTCCTTCACACCGGCTTCCACCCCTGGGGCGAGTAGGGCGGGCCACGCCCCCTGCGGGCGACGCACCCTCCCACGACGCTCCCCCGCCACCGTCCCGCCTCCGGCGGACCAACCCCGTTGGACCACGTGCCGACGGACCACCTGGGCGCGGGCTTCTCTCGCGCCCAGGTGGTCCGGTGCCGGTCATGCGCTGCGGTGGCGACGGTCAGCGGCCGGGGCGCGCTGCGTGACCTCCTGGAGCACCCAGCCGTTGCCGTCCGGGGCGCTGAAGGTGGCGAAGGAGCCGTAGGAGGCGCCGTCGGGGTGCGGACCCGCCAGGCACTCCTGGCCCGCACCGTCGTGGACGACGTCCCCAGAGATCCACGAAAAGGTCCTTGCCTTCTTGGATGGGTCGCATGGCTGCGGGAGCCGCCGGCAGCGGATCGCCGATCACCGCATGTGGCTGCCCCTATCCGGTCACACCCCTCCACTGGACCGCACGACCGCACGACCGCACGAAGCACTATGTGTCCGATTGCGAACACCTTCGTGAGGACGTGGGGCGGCGCCCCGAATCGCCTCGCGGGCGGTACCCGGTCATCCTGGAGAGGAGGGGGCCCCGCCTTCCGCAGCCGGAGGGAGCGCCGATGAAAGCAGTACGGACGCACGACCGTGACGCGGGCGCGGACGGCCTGGTCCTGGAGGAGGCACCGTATCCGTACGCCGGCGAGGGCGACGTCATCGTGCGCGTGCACGCGGCCTCCTTCACCCCGGACGAACTGTCCTGGCCGGGCTCGTGGGTCGAGCGCAGCGGCCGCGACCGCGCTCCCGTCATCCCCGGGCACGAGGTGTCGGGTGAGGTCGCCGAGGTCGCGGTGGGCACCACCGGGCTCTCGGTCGGTCAGCGTGTCATCGGGCTGACCGACTGGAACCGGGACGGCGCCCTCGCGCAGTACGTGGCGGTGGAGGCGCGCAATCTGGCTCCGCTGCCCGCGGGAATCGACCATGTGCAGGCGGCTGCCCTGCCGATGCCGGGGCTCACCGCCTGGCAGGGCCTCTTCGTCCACGGAAGACTTCAGGCCGGGCAGAGCGTGCTCGTGCACGGTGCGGGCGGGGGCGTGGGAATGGCCACGACACAGCTGGCCCACGACGCGGGGGCACGCGTGGTCGGGTCGGGGCGTGCGGGGAGCCGGGAGCGGGTGCTGGAACTCGGCGCGGAGGAATTCCTCGACCTCGGCCAACCGGGGTGGCAGGAGGCGGCAGGCCGCGTCGATCTCGTCTTCGACGCACTGGGCGGGGAGGTGCTCGATCGGTCGGCAGCCGTGGTCGGTCCCGGTGGCACCCTGGTGAGCATCGCCCAGCCGCCGCGCGTGCGTCCGGAGGACGGCCGGGCCATGTACTTCATCGTCGAACCCGATCGCGGTCACCTCCTGGAGGTCATTCGCCGCTACGTGGAGGGACGGCTGCGCCCGCTGGTCGGTGCCGTGCACCCGCTGGACCACGCGCCGGAGGCGTTCCGCGCCAAGAAGGGGACCGCCGGCAAGACAGTCATCCGCGTGGCCTGAGCACCGGGCAGCCGCGCCGGGCTCGGTCCAGGGCGTCCACCTCGTCGTCGCGGACATCGAGCGTCCCCCGCCCAGCCGGCCGACGGCGCCTCCTACGGCTCCTCGTGCGACCCCGGCGACCCCGGCGACCCCGGCGACCCCGGCGACCGATGATCCAGGAGGTCACGCAGCGCGCCCCGGTCGCTGAGCGGCGCACCGGCTCCGCTAGCCCCCGGAACCGCTGTCGGTGGGGTTGTCGTCACGGACGCGCTCGGCGAAGGCCTCCTCGGTCTGCGCGATCCTGTCGGCCTCCTCGAACACGGCGAGGACCTGCGCGGCGGGGACGACAACGGCGCCGGACACGTCGGCGAACACGTGGTCGCCCGGCCGGACGGTCACACCGGACACGACGACCGGCCGGTTGACCTCGAACGGCGTGACGACGTCGCCGCCCCACTTGGAGGTCTGACCGAGACAGTAGACGGCGAGCTCATGGGTCGCGATCTCGACGAAGTCCCGGAGCCGGCCGTCGGCCAGGACGCCCGCGAGCCCCTGCGCGGCCACCAGCGAGAGCTTCGTCCCGCCGCCGAGTGAAACGTGGGGATGCCCGTTGCCGGCGAGCACCAGGACCCGGCCCCGCGCGCCGTCCTCGACGGCATCGTGGAACAGCCGGGTGAAACTGAACCGCTCAGGGGGCAGGGACTCGGCGCAGGACGGGAGATAGGAGATCGTCAGAGCGGGGCCCAGGAGGACTCGGCCCGGGGTGGGAGTCACCAAGTCGTCGATGTGACACCGGTGGCGGTGCATCCGTCCCATGGCATCGACCACGTCGGGGGTCCGCACCCGCGAGGCGAGCTCTTTCAGGCGGTCGTCCATCTCTGCCATGAGATCTCCCAACCCGACGGGCCGCGGTGTCGCGGGCGCTCACGCCGCGGCCCGCGGCCACGTCGTACGTCGTCATCCGGGTATGGGCATCCTGAGGTGGTCCAGTCCGCTCGCGTCCAGCCAGGTCTCCGTGGGAGAGCGGACCAGGCGCAGCAGAACGCCCTCACAGCCGGGACAGCGCAGCACCGTCCCAGGACCGTCGAGGTAGGCATGGGTCCGGGCGAGCATCATCTGTTCGCCGCAGCCGCGGCAGCGCCCCCAGGCGGTCGTCATGTCGGTTCCGAACAGGGCCTGGAGGTCGCCGGCGGCGGCATTGCCGTCGAGGAAACCCGGCGTCGAGGTCATCGGGATGCAGCTCCCTTCGATTCGGGGAACCGGATGCGACCCGGCTCCGCCAGGGCAGCGGTCCAGCACTAGCCACCGGGTCCGAAACGCTCGGTCCGGATGCGGCCGGGCTCGTGACCCAGGGCCACCAGCAGGCCGGCGGCCGATTCGACGAAGCCGGTGGAACCGCAGACGTAGCAGGTGGGTTCGAAGTCCGGTGGCCATCCCGCGCCGGACAGATCCGAGGCCGTCACGTGTCCGGGAGGCCGCGGCCATTGCGGCGGGGTGGAACGGGTGTAGAGGTATGCCTTGTCCAGGCCCGGGTCGCCCTGCCTCAACTCCGGGGCGAACAGCTGGTATTCGGGGCTGCGCACGGAGTAGACCAACCGGAAGGGCGTACGGCTGCCCACCGCACGGCGGGTGCGGATCATCGCCATCAGTGGTACCAGACCGGAGCCGCCACCGACGAGCAGAACGGGCTCCTTCTGCTCGGGCCGCCACACGAACCAGCCGCCCACCGGTCCGCGCAACTCCACGGGGTCACCGACGGCGAGGTCATCCGTCAGGTACGGGGACACCTCGCCGTCGTCGACGCGCTGCACGGTCAGCTCGACGCTCTCGCCGTCGGGTGCGGAAGCCAGCGAGTAGCTGCGCTGTGTGCTGTAGCCGTCCTCCGCGGTCAGCCGCATGTCCACATGCTGCCCGGCCTGATGGCCTGGCCAGTCGGGCACCTCGAAGACGAGGGTGCGGGCCACCGCCGACTCGACGCGCCGATCGACAAGACGGGCCGTCTTCCAGCGCAGTCGGTCCCCTAGTCGCCTTGATACCGCTGCTCCCGCCATGGGTCCCCATAGTCGTGGTAGCCGATGGTCTCCCAGAAGCCGCGTTCGTCCTCGTCGAGCAGCTGGATGCCGCGAACCCACTTGGCGGACTTCCAGAAGTACAGGTGCGGCACCAGCAGCCGGGCCGGGCCGCCGTGTTCCGGCGCGAGTTCGTCGCCGTCGAAGCGGTATGCGATCCACGCCTGCCCGTCGAGGAGGTCTGCCAGGGGCAGGTTGGTGGTGTAGTCACCGTAGGAGTGCACGAGCGCGTACTCGGCACCGGTCTCCACGTCCTCCAGCAGCAGGTCCAGGGAGACTCCCTGCCATTCCGTGTCGAACTTCGACCACTTGGTGACGCAGTGCAGGTCGACGGTGGGCGTCTGACTCGGCAGCGCCAGAAGCTCCGCCCAGTTCCAGCTGTGCCGCGCGCCTGTCTCCGTGCGGATGGTGAACTCCCACTCGTCATGGTCCAGCACGGGGGTCGGACCTGCCGACAGTACGGGGAAGTCGCCGGTCTCGTACTGCCCGGGGGGCAGTTTGTGCCGCGCGTCGCGCGCTCGGCCGTGGAATCCGCGTGAAATGACGGGCATGCCGTGCCCCCATTCTGCGATGTGGCCTCATCCCATTCTTCAGGACATCGCCCGGCACAGCATCTCGGCGGCGAAGCCCCGGTAGGGCGTCGCTCCTGCGCGGCCGGGTGCCCCTGTGCCGTGACCGGCGTCCGGGCGGGCCCGGACCGGATGGCAGGATGAGCGGCATGGATGTCCGCAGCAGGAACAACGTCGTGGTGACCGGCCGCCCGGACGGCCCGGTCGTGGTGCTGGCGCACGGCTTCGGCTGCGACCAGAACATGTGGCGCCTGGTCGTTCCCGCTCTGGCCGAGAACCACCGGGTCGTGCTCTTCGACTACGTCGGTTCCGGCGGCTCGGACCTGTCCGCCTGGAGCGAGGAGCGTTACGCGTCGCTGGACGGCTACGCCCAGGACGTGGTGGAGGTCTGTGAGGAGCTCGATCTTCGCCGGGCGGTTCTCGTGGGGCACTCGGTCAGCGCCATGGTCGGCGTGCTGGCCGCACAGGCGGCGCCGGAGCGGATCGGGGCGCTGGTGATGGTGGCACCCTCTCCCCGCTACATCGACGACGAGGGCTACCGCGGCGGGTTCTCCGCCGGGGACATCGACGAGCTGCTCCAGTCGCTGGAGTCGAACTATCTGGGGTGGTCCTCGGCGATGGCCCCCGTCATCATGGGCAATCCTGAGCGTCCCGGGCTCGGGCAGGAGCTGACCGACAGCTTCTGCGCGACCGACCCGGACATCGCGCGGGTCTTCGCACGGACCACGTTCCTGTCCGACAGCCGCCAGGACCTGAAGGGCGTGCGCGTGCCGACACTGGTGCTCGAGTGCGTCGAGGACGTCATCGCCCCGCGCGAGGTCGGCGCGTACGTACACGCCGCCATCCCCTCCTCCAGCCTGGTCACCCTGAACGCGACCGGACACTGCCCGCAGCTCAGCGCACCACAAGCCACCGCTGAGGCGATCCTCGGCTTCCTGCGGTCCCTGTGATGTGCCGGGCCGACCAGGATCCCGATCCCTCCGGCACCGGGGACGAGACGGACATCAGCGCGGTGTTCACGTCGCTGATGGAGGACAGCGCCGAGGAGTTGTACGAATCCGCTCCGTGCGGATACCTCTCGACCCTCATGGACGGCACCGTCGCCAGGATCAATGCCACGCTGCTGGGCTGGCTCGGCATGGAACGTGAGGCGGTGGTGGGCCGGCTGCGCTTCACGGATCTGCTGACCGTCGGCGGCAAGCTCTACCACGAGACGCACTTCGCACCCCTGCTCCGGATGCAGGGCGAGGTCACCGGCATAGCCCTGGACCTGAAGGTCACGGGCGGTGCCCGGTTGCCGGTGCTGGTCTCCTCCGTGCTCAAGCGCAGCAGCGACGGTGAACCGCTGCTGATCCGCACCACCGTCTTCGACGCCACGGACCGCCGCGCGTACGAAGCCGAACTCCTGCACCGCAAGCGGCAGGCCGAGCAGGCCCGGGCCGAGGCCGAGCTGGCGCGCGCGGAGGCGGAAGTGGCACGTCGGCAGGCCGAGGCCGACCGGGCGCGGCTGGCCGACGCGTTGTCCGTGCTGCAACAGTCGTTGCTGCCGACCTCGCTGCCCGCCGTGCCCGGCATGGACACGGCCGTCTACTACCACGCCGCCTCCGCCTACCAACTCGGCGGCGACTTCTACGACCTGTTCCCCATCGGCGGCACCCGCTGGGGCTTCTTCCTCGGCGACGTGTGCGGCAAGGGCCCGCAGGCCGCGGCCCTGACATCGCTGACCCGCTACACGCTGCGCGCCGCCGCGCTGCACGACCCGGACCCGGCCACCGCCCTGGCCACGCTCAACGCCGTCCTGCACGATCGGTACACCGCGGGCGGTGACCCCCGCTACTGCACCGCCGTCTTCGGCGTCGTCGACACCGGCACCGGCGACGGCCCCACCATCCGTGTCGCCTCCGGCGGCCACCCCCCGGCCCTGGTCCTGCGGTCCACGGGGGAAGTCGAGTCGCTGACCACCGCTGGGGGCCTGCTCGTCGGCGTGCTGCCCGCCGCGCCCTTCGCCACCGCCGGGACCACGCTCGGGCCCGGCGACACCGTGCTGCTGTACACCGACGGCCTGACCGAGGCGCGTACCGGCCCCGGCCGTGACAGCCTGTACGGCGAAGACGCCCTGCACGCCTTCGTCGCCGCCCGCGCCCCCGCCACCGCGCAGGAACTCGTCGCCGCGTTGACGGAACTGCTCGACAGCTTCGGCGCCGGCCTCGACGACGACACCGCTCTGCTCGCCCTCGGCGTTCCCGCCGTCCGTCCGCATTCCCGACCGGCAACGAACCACGATCGATGACTTTGCTGAACATCACCGAACGAATCACCGCCACCGGATGCGTCCTGGAGGTCGCCGGCGACCTCGACCACGCACGCGCCGGGGCCCTGCGCCAACGGGTCGAGTCCCTGACCCTGCTGGCCGGCCAGCGCCTCGTCATCGACCTGACCGGTCTGACCTTCTGCGACTCCAGCGGCATCACCGCCTTCCTCGCCGCCCGCCAGCAAGCCATGGCCGCGGGAGCGGACATCGTCCTGTCCGGCGTCCCGGACAACACCTTGCGCGTCCTGACCCTGGTGGGCCTCGACCAGGTCTTCACCATCAACCCCGCCTGACCACCGGTCCACCGGCGGACGTGCCGGACCTGGACGGCTACGCTGGAACCACAGGCTGACAAGGATGCGATGCGATGGGTGACGGGCGCATGCCTGGACCGTCCCACCAGGACGAGCTGCTCGCAGCCGCGTGGGAGACGCACCGGCCCGCCGTGTTCGGTGTGGCCTACCGGCTGCTGGCCAGCGTGGCCGACGCCGAGGACGTGACCCAGGACGTGTGGCTGCGGGCGGCGGGAGCGGATCTGCGTGACGTCCGCGATCTACGGGCCTGGCTGGTGACGGTGGCGGCGCGCCGGTCGTACGACATCCTCCGGAGTGCTCGCCTGCGCCGGGAGACCTACGTCGGCCCGTGGCTGCCGGAACCACTGCTGACGGGGCCGGACGCGGCCGAACCCGTGCTCGTCGACGAGTCCGTCGGTTCCGCGATGCTCCTGATCATGGAGGAGCTGAGCCCGCCGGAGCGGGTTGCCTTCGTCCTGCACGACGTCTTCGGGCTCGAGTTCGCCCGGATCGCGGACGTGCTGAGCGTCTCCGTGCCCGGTGCCCGGCAGCTCGCCTCGCGGGCCCGGCGGCGGGTGGCCCGGGCGAAGCAGTCCGTGCCGCAGGCGCCCAGGGCGGAACGGGAGCGGGTGCTGGCGACGTTCCGCGCTGCCTACGAGGCGGGTGATCTCGCCGGGCTGATCAGGCTTCTGCATCCGGACGCCGTCTTCGTCACCGACGGCGGCGGGGAGGTCTCCGCGGCGCGCAAGCCCATTTTCGGTGGAGAGCGGGTCGCCGAGGTGATGGTCCGGCTGGTGCGGCAGCGGCGTCCCGACCGCATCCAGGTCGTCGAGGTCGGCGGCGAGCCGGCGCTGCTGTTCCGCCGGGAGGGGCGGGTCCACTCCGTCGACACGGCGCAGATCACGGACGGCCTGATCACCACCTACCGCAGGGTGCTCAACCCGCGGAAACTTCCTCACGTCTGAGCCGTCACACCGCGAGCTGCTGCCTCGTCTCCCTGGTGAGACCGCGGCGTGCGGCGGCGAGCCGCCGCCCGCCGCGCCACCGGGACGGCCCGCGACGCGGGCCGGCGACGAAGCGAAGGAACCATGACCGAAACCCAGCGCGTCAACATGGGCAAGCAGCACCCGGCCCCCTACAAGGCCCTCATGGCCCTGTCGGCGGAGGCCGAGGGCGCGGCCGCCGCGGCGGGCCTCGACCCGCTCCTGGTCGAGATGCTGAAGATCCGCACGTCCCAGATCAACGGCTGCGCGTTCTGCCTGCGCCTGCACACCCGTGACGCCCTGAAGAAGGGCGAGAGCCCCGACCGGATCGCCGTACTGCCCGCCTGGGCGGAGACCGGCTACTTCTCCGAGACCGACCGCGCCGCGCTGCGGCTGACGGAAGCGATCACGGGCGTGGCGGACGGACACGTCAGCGACGAGGACTACGACGCCGCCGCGGCCGTGCTCACCGCGGACCAGGTGTCGGCGGTGGCGTGGCTGGCCACGGTGATGAACGCCTTCAACCGTGTCGCGATCACCAGCCGGTACCCCGTCCGGGACTGACCTCGGCGCCGTGAGCCTTCGGGGCCCGGCCCCGCCTACCCGCGGTACGCCTCCAGCAGGCGCAGCCACACCTCGCTGATCGTCGGGAACGCGGGCACGGCGTGCCACAGCCGCTCGACGGGAACTTCGCTGACGACCGCGATGGTCGCGGACTGCAGCATCTCCCCGACGCCGGGTCCCACGAAGGTGACGCCGATCACGGTGCCACGGTCCAGATCGACCACCATACGGGCCTTGCCGCGGAAGCCCTCCGCGTACTGGACGGCGCCGGCCACGCTCAGGAAGTCGTTGTCGACCACCTGGATCCGGCGCCCGGCGTGATCCGCCTCCTGTGCGGTCAGGCCGACGAAGGCGACCTCGGGATCGGTGAAGACCACTTGGGGCACGGCCTCGCTGTCGGCGGTCGTGACGTGGGCACCCCATTTGCCGTCGTCGAGCGGTTCGCCGTGGACGCGCGCTCCGATGACGGCGCCCGCGATCCGGGCCTGGTACTTGCCCTGATGTGTCATCAGCACGCGGTGGTTGACGTCGCCGACGGCGTAGAGCCAGCCGTCCTCCACGGCAGTCACCCGGCAGGTGGCGTCGGCCCGCAGCCAGTCGCCCGGGGTGAGGCCGATGGTCTCCAGACCGATGTCGTCGGTACGTGGCGCGCGTCCGGTCGCGAACAGGATCTCGTCCGCGACGAGTTGCTCACCGTCCGCCAGGGTGATGCGCGCCCCGCCGTCGGGTCCGTCCTCGCGTGCCACGGACGTGACGGAGGCACCGAAGCGCACGTCCACGCCCGCCTCGCGCAGTCCCTCGGCGACCAGCTCCCCGGCGAACGGCTCCCGGCCCGCGAGCAGACCGCTGCCACGGACCAGCTGCGTGACCTCGGACCCCAGCGCACGCCAGGCAGTGGCCATCTCGACCGCCACCACTCCCCCGCCGACAACGACGAGACTCCCGGGCACGGCAGAGGAACTGGTGGCCTCACGACTGGTCCAGACACGTACCCCGTCCAGGCCCGGAAGGTCGGGCACCGCGGCGCGGGTGCCGGTGCAGACGGCTACCACGTGCCGGGCGGTGAGGCGTACGGTGCCGCCGTCGGGGGTGGTCACCACGACCTGGCGGGGGCCGTCCAGGCGGCCATGGCCTCGCACGATGTCGACGGAGACCGAGTTCAGCCATTCGACCTGGCCGTCGTCCTGCCAGTGGAAGACGATGTCGTCGCGGTGCGCCAGGACCGCCGGCACGTCCAGTGGTCCCGCCACCGCCTTCCTCAGCCCGGGCACGCGGCGGGCGTCCGCCCGCGCCAGAACCGGCCGGAGCAGCGCCTTGCTGGGCTCGCAGGCATAGTACGAACACTCGCCACCGAGCAGCTCGCTCTCCACGATCACTGTGCTGAGCCCGGCCGCCTTGGTCCTGTCGGCCACGTTCTCACCGACGGGACCCGCGCCGATGATGACGACGTCGTAGGTACGGGAGGTGTCGTCCACTGCTGCTCCTGCGTCTCTCTTCCGCTTTCGCGGGTCCGTGTCACGGCGCGCGCGGGGTCACCGTCCGGGGAGCCGTTCCGTGACTTCCTGGAGCACCCGTCCGTTGCCGTCCGGGTCGCTGAACGAGGCGAACGATCCGTAGCTCCGGCGCTCGGGCCCGGGGCCGCTGACCCGTCCCACTTCCCCGGCGTGGTGGAACACGCCGCCGGCGTCATGGAACTCCCCGTTCATGTCGGCTCCCCGTTCCTGCAGTTCGGACCGGGCCGCCACGATGTGATGAGCCACCCGGAACCCCTCGTCGTCCGAGTGGTCGACGTCCGGACGGGAGCCCAGGCCCTCGTGGAAGGCCTTGGCGCGGTCGACGTCCAAAACGGGTAGCACGACGACTTCGAACGTCAGGGCCATCTGGTCATCACCTTCCCTCGGGTGCCGGCCACGCGCCCCGGATCCGGGCCGGGGCCGACGCCTTGACGACCGCCCCGTGCGATCGCGGACGCGCGTCGCCGCGGGGAAATGCCGACTACGCCTCCAGGTCGAGGCGCACGACGGCACCGATTTCGACGAGCTGTTCCGGCAGCACGAGGGCGACCACGCCCATCACGGTGCTCGTGGGGCGGTGCTCGGCGAAGTACTCCGCGTGGAGGCGGGCGAGCACCTCGAAATTCCGCCGGAGGTCGACGATCAGCGCGGTGGTCTCGACGACCTGGTCGCGGGAGGCTCCGAACTGCCGCAGGACCTTGTCCAGGTTGGCGAACGTCGTCCTGACCTGGAGTTCGAAGTCGTCGGCGCCGACGAACGCACCGGCCTCGTCGTGGGACAGCTGTCCCGAGATGTACAGGGTCTCACCTGCCTGGAGTGCCTGGCTGAAGCCGAAATGGGATTCCCAGGGCATGCCGAAACCGTACTTTTGAGCCTGGACAGTCATTGACATCTCCATCGATCCAGGTAATGCCGCAGGACGCTTCCGCGGCGCGGCGTGCCGGAGCTGCACGACCGCCCTTGATCCAGCGCTCGGCCGGAGGCTCCCACGGCGGGGCGCCATTCACTCGACCAGGCCATTTCGAGCCTAGCAACATGTGTCGCCGGGTGCCTTTCGGCCGTCCACCAGCACACCGGGGTTGAGGACCCCGCCGGGATCCAGGACCTCCTTCGCGGCGCGCAGGACCCGGGCGAAGAGTTCCGGGCGCTGGAGGTCGTAGTGGGGCCGGTGATCGCGACCCACGGCGTGGTGGTGGGTGACGGTGGCCCGGTGACGGTGCAGGACGTCGCCCGCGACGGCCTTGAGGTCGTCCCAGACGGCCACCTCGTCGCCGGGCCGTCCTGCGGCGATCACGGTGAAGTAGGGCGCCGCGCCGTCGGGATACACGTGCGTGAGGCGGCAGTTGACGATCGCCGGGTGCCCCGTCGCCTTGAGTGCGGCGGTGCCCACTTCCGTACGGACGGCATCGATCAGCGCGGGCAGCCGGTCCCATGTGGTGGCCGTCTCGAAGGTCTCCGTGACGGCGCCCATCCGGGCGAGGCCGTCCCTCAGGTAGGGCATGCGCAGGAAGGCGGAGCGCCATGCCCCGACCGCCTCGTCGGCCGGTGCGCCCGGGGTCGTGGCGCCGGCCCCGGTCCGGCCGCCGTGGGCGCGGGCCAGTTCCAGGGCCTGGCCGAGGCGGCCCTCCACGGGAGCGGCCGGCGACTCGAAGCCGAGGACGAGCACCGCGCTGCCGTCCTGGGCGGCACCGGAGAGCGCGGCCTCTCCGGGATCGAGCAGCCGGCAGTTGGCGGGCGCGAGGTCCGACTGGGCGAGGGCACGCACGGCGCGGAGCGCGGTGCGGAACCCGGTGAAGGACACCGAGGCGGAGGCCTTGTGGCGAGGGCGTTCCTGCACACGCATCCACGCCTCGGTGATGACGCCCAGGGTGCCTTCGGAGCCTAGGAAGAGGCGGTCGGGTGAGGGGCCGGCGCCGGATGCGGGCAGCCGCCAGGAGGTGCTGGTGCCGGCGGGGGTGACGACACGGAGCGACTGCGCGAAGTCGTCGATGTGGGTGCGCACGGTGGCGTAGTGCCCACCGGCCCGGGTGGCCAGCCAGCCGCCGAGGGTGGAGAACTCGAAGCTCTGCGGGAAGTGGCGCAGGGTCAGCCCGTGCGGGCGCAACTGCCCCTCCAGGTCGGGGCCGAGGACACCGGCCTGCATACGGGCGGCACGGCTGTCGGTGTCGATCTCCAGCACCCGGTTCATGGCGGTCAGGTCCAGGGACATCACCGCGCGGTGCTCCTCGCCCCGGTACTCGACGCCGCCGACGACCGAGGAGCCGCCGCCGTAGGGGATGACGGCCACGTGCCGCTCACCGGCCCATTCCAGCAGGTCGGCCACGTCCTGGTCACGGGCCGGGCGGGCGACCAGGTCGGGGATCCGCCCCGGCCGGCCACGCAGGGCGCGCGCGACGTCGCGATAGGCCTTGCCCATCGCGTGGGCGGCGCGCGCCTCGGGGTCGTACGTCACCAGGTGGGCGAGGCTGCGCGGCGCGTCGACGGCCGGGCTGCCGACGCGCAGGCCGGCCACCTCGGGCCGGGGCAGCGGGCACGCCAGGGTGCCGGGGACGAGGGCGCCCAGCGCCCTGCATGCGGCGTCGTCCGGATGGGCGTCCACCCACCCCCATCCCCACCAGGAACGGGTTCGGGACGTGCGCGCCATGGTCTCGTCGGGCATGGGCCGGCTCCTTCACTGAACTTACCAGAAGGTAAATTACCTAGTGGTAAATTGCTTTCATGGCAACCCCTTCCGCGCGAGCGGGCACCAAAGGCGTCCCCAGGGCACAGCGTGAGCAGCAGATCATCGCCGCGGCCACGGAGGAGTTCGGCCGCCGCGGCTACGAGGGCACCTCACTCGCGGCCGTCGCCGCCCGGGTCGGAGTCACCAAGACGCTGCTGCACCAGTACTTCGGTGCCAAGCAGGACCTGTACCTCGCCTGCCTGACCCCGGTCGGCGACCGGATCCTGTCGGCCATCCGGGCCGCCATGGAGGACACCGCCGGCGCGCGTGCCCAGGAGCTGAAGGGCGGCGCGGGCCCGGCCGGCGCGACGGCGTCGCCCACACCGCTGCAGGTGCTGCACGGCCTCTTCAGGGCACTGGAGGGGCAGCGGGAGGCGTGGTTCGTCCTCTACGACACCTCACTGCCCGAGGGCAGTGAGGCCGCCCGCCGCGCACGGCGCTACCGGGCCGCCGTCGACGAGTGTGCGGCACGTGGTACCGCCGATGTCCTGCTGGCAGCCGACTCCTTCGACTCCCTGGACGCCGACGCCCTCCGGTACGCCTGGCAGGGTCTGGCCACGGCCCTCGTGCGCTGGTGGATCAACCATCCCGACGAGTCGGCGGATGCCATGGCCGAGCGCTGCGCCCGCCTGTTCACCACGGCTCGCGACGCACTCGGCGCACAGTCGCGGGCGGTCGCCGGCGGCACACCTCAGGACGTGCGCCGGTGCGACGGGCCGAGGCGAACGTGACGGCCGCCCGCGCCCGTCGGCGTACCTGAATATTCGCTTGCGTGTCCGGCAACCGCTCGGCACCGTGAAACCGGTGAGCGACGAACCCGAGCGATGGACAAAGGCAAGCGTCTACCCCGACATGTGGGTCGACCCCGACGAGGACCCTCGCAACAGCGAGGGAGCAAGCCCGGACGGCGAGTTGGCGACTCTGCAGGATTTCCTCACCGGATATCGCATGACGCTGAGGATGAAGTGCGACGGGTTGGGTCCGCAGGACCTTGCGCGCCGGTCGGTGCCCCCGTCGACCATGTCCCTGCTGGGCCTGGTCCGGCATCTTGCCGAGGTGGAGCGGGACTGGCGCAACTGGATCCGCCCACAGGACCCGGCACCGAAGCTGTACGGAGCGCGCGACGCGGACTTCGAGGGCGCCGCGGCGGAACAGGCACTGGTCGAGGCCGCCTTCTCTGACCTCGCTCGCGAACAGGCCGAGACCGACGCGGCGTTGGCCGAGTACGCGGATCTCGGCACCCGGGTGGGCAAGGAGGGCACGGCCGTCCGGGAGCTGTGGGTGCACCGCATCGAGGAGTACGCCCGCCACTGCGGGCACGCCGATCTGCTCCGCGAGTGCATCGACGGCCGGGTGGGGCAGTAGGCGCCGGGCAGTAGGCGCCGGGCGGGGTGCGCAGCACGGCCGGCCGGACGGCCGAGTCCGGACGCACGTGCGAGGCGTCGTGGGCCGTCCGACGGCCGCCGGCAGCCGGACTCCGGCTCGTCGAAGGCCCCTTCAGCGCCCCGTCGGCGCTCACGTCTCCTCCGGAACCGGCCGTCGCATCAGGTAGGCGGCGGCCGACGAGACGAGGGCGACCATGCACCCGATGAACACCAGCCCCGCGCCCTCCAGGCCGAGCGGGTCCGTCAGCGCCCCCACACCGATCACCGGCACCGAGATGCCCGCGTAGGCCACCACGAACAGCGTGGAGATCACCTCCGCCCGACGGTCCGCGGGCGACGCCTGGGCCACCGCTGCCAGCGCCGCGCGGAACGTCAGCCCCTGGCCGGTTCCGCCGACGAGCGCGCTCAGCACGATCAGCAGGATCAGGTCCCGGTGCAGGGCGCCCGCGAGCAGCGCCAGCCCGGCGAAGAGCCCGGCGCAGCCCAGCGGCAGCGAACGCCGCACGCCGATGCGGCCGACCGCCAGCTGCCCGGCGGTCGAGGAGAAGAAGGCGAGGGCGACGACCAGCCCGCTCACGGCGTGATCGTGCACGTCCAGGGACTGCGCGAGGAACGCGGGACTGACCGAGGTGAACACCCCGAACAGCGCGAAGCCCACGAAGGAGGCGGTCGCCGCGGGTCCGAACACCGCCCGCACCTGAGCGGGCAGGGCGGGCCGCTGCGGCCGTACGGTGCTCAGCGGGGTCCGCTCCCCTACGGTCTCCGGAAGGCGCAGCAGTACGGCGACCGACGCCGCCACCAGCGCGAGGTGCACGGCGAAGGGCAGGTACAGCGGCCAGGCGGCGTACTGCGCGAGCACTCCGGCGAGCAACGGACCGCAGCCGAGTCCGCCCATGTTGGCCGCCGTCGCCACGAACGTGGCCCGCGAGTCGCCCCCGTGCGGGGCGAGTTCCATCACGTACGCGGTGGCCGCGCCGGTGAACAGACCCGCCGACAGCCCTGACAACAGCCGCCCCGCGTATATCCAGTCCAGCCCCGTGGCGCACAGGAAGCACACGGCGCTCGCTGCCGCGAACCCCAGCCCCCACAGCAGCACCGGACGCCGCCCCGCCGCGTCCGAGACGTTGCCCGCCAGCAGCAGCACGCCGATGACCCCGAAGGCGTACACGGCGTAGACGACCGTCACCGTGAACTCGGAGAACCCGAACTTCTCCTGATAGAGGGGATACAGAGGGGTCGGCAGCGTGGTGCCGGCCATGCACACGGCGAAGACCGCCCCCGCGAGCACACACTCACGCCACCGTCGGCGCACGCCGTCCATGCCGCCGAAGGTAATCCCGTGCGCCGAACGGGCACGACCCGGCACGCCAGCACTGCGGGAGAGCGGGCGGGAGACCCACTGAACAGCGGAATCGTCCGGACAGCCGCGCCACGCCGCGGCCTTGGGCCTTCAGGGGGCCGTCCTTGGCCGGCGCGGAGGCGGCGTCCTGCTCCGGGACCGCGGGCGCAGACGCCGCCGGTGGCGGCGTCGCTGAGCCTCCCGGAGGGTCCCGAACGGCGTACTCCGAGCGCCGGGGGCTCGCGCCCGGCATGCGCTCACCGCCCCAGGCGGCTCGGCCCCGGGCGAGCCGCGCGCGGGGCCCGCGAACGGCCCAGGTGCGGGGTCCGCCGGGCTGCGGTCCGTTCGGCGGCGGCCGACAATGGGGAGCGGGTCCCATGTCCGCCCGCCCACGAGACCGCGGCGCCGCCCGAGAGGAGCGTGCTCATGCGCGCTGAGTCTTCGCCGGCCGCGCGCAGGGGAGCCTTCGTCGTGGTCGCCGCCGCCCTCTCCTGCCTCCGGCTCGACTTCTTCCTCGCGCTGAACCTGGCCGTGCGCGGGGTCGCCGGGGAATTCGGCGTCATCGCGCCGGCCGACCGGCGCACGGGCGGGACGCGGATCGCGCGGGGCGTCGGTGGGGGCGTCCTCCCGGTGCACGCCCCCGTGATCACCCATGCGTGCTCCGCCGCGGCCCGGGCTCGTGCCCCGGGGGCTGTCCTCGGGATCGGCGGCGTGGGACCGGCGCCGGGTCCGTTCGCAGGCGGCGGCTGTACCGAAGAGCCGGAGGCGGCGTACGACGCGAGCCTGCGCGCCGGTGGGGCGGTGATGCCGGCGTCCGCGGGCGTGCCGGCCGGGCGTCACCGGTACGGGGCTGCCGCCGGTGCGGCGCCCCTCGAGCCGCGCGCGCCGCAGGACGGGCGCCTGCCGTGACGGGCGGCTCGCGGCGTACCGAGATTCTGCGCCGGTCGGTGCGGGTGTCCCTGTCCGCGGCCGCGGGCTTCTACCCCTTCCTGTACGGAGTCGACCAGCCGGTGGTGGCACTGTACGCGTTGTTCGCGCCGATCTCCCTCGGTCTGCTGTCCTCGATTCCCGGGTCGGGGCGTCAGCGGGCCGAGGTGATGCTGAAGGCCTTGCCGGTGGGTCTGCTGCTGGTGGCGCTGGGGACCGTGCTGGCGGTGCAGACCTGGGCAGCGGTGCTGGGGATGCTCGTCGTGGGGTTCCTCCTGGCCTTCGCGGCCATCGCGGGCCCGCGTCCGGCCGGGGCGGCACCGGGACTCCAGCTCTTCTACATCCTCGCCTGCTTCCCGCCCTACGAGCCGGAGACCCTGTGGCTGCGGCTGGCCGGACTCGCCTACGGCGTGGTGGTGCTTGCGCTGTGCGAGCTGTTCCTGCTGCCGCAGCCGCCCGGCCCGACCTACCGGGCGGCGCTCGCGCGGGCCCTGTCGACCGCCGGTGACACCATCGCGGGACGCACCCACCTGTGCGCCGCCGACCTGCGGGCGGCCGGTGCGCGGCTGCGGCTGTCCGAGACCCCGCCCGCGGAACGCCCGGCCGCCCCGGACCGTGCCGCCCGTGGCCTGGCCCAGGCGGGGTCCGCCACGCGACGGCTGCTCGAACAGCTGGCTCATCTGACCGAGTCCGGCGAACTGCGCGAGCTGGTCCGGGACGGCGCCCGCGAGCATGCCGTAACGAAGACCGGCCGCGGCGTCTGCGACGTGGCGTCCGGCTCGCTGCTGCCGCAGGTGGCCACGTTGTGCCAGGAGACGGCAGCCGCCCTGCGGTCCGGCCGGGCCGCGCCGGGCCCGCAGCGGATGAACGCGGCGATCGACGGCTTCCAGCAACTGCGCATCCGGCAGGTGACCGGCCCCGAGGCCGAGGTTCCACCGGTGGCGGTACTGCGCCGGCAGGCGGCGCTGCTGGCCGTCGCCGAGTCCGTACGGGTCCTGGAGATCTCCGTACGGGTCGCCCTCGACGGACGGCGCACGCCACCCATCGAGCCACGGGAGTTGTTCTGGTACACGCAGGCCTCCACGCCCTACCTGTGGGTGCGCCGGATCGTGGGCAACATGACGCTCCGCTCCGTGCAGTTCCAGAACGCCCTGCGGATCGCGCTGGCCCTCGCCGCCGCACGGCTCGTCGCCGGTTCGCTCGACCTCACCCACGGCTTCTGGGTACTGCTGGCGGTACTGACGCTGAGCCGCACCACCGTGGGAGAGACCTGGGCCGCCATCCGCAAGGCCGTCGCAGGCAACCTCGTCGGCGCCGTCGCGGCCGGCGCCCTGATCATCGGGCTCGGACAGCACACCGAGGCGTACGCCGCGCTCCTCGCGCCGGGCATGCTCGTCGCGTTCGCGCTCGGGCCCCTGCTCGGCATCGCCTGGGCCCAGGGGCTCTTCACCCTCGTGGTCGCCACCGCGTTCGCCCAGATCGCCCCCGCGTCGTGGCACCTGGCCGCGGCACGGATCGTGGACGTCGTCACCGGCAGCGCCATCGGTCTGCTGTGCGCCATGCTCGCCTGGCCGTCCGGTGCCCGGCGCGAGGTCCGCCGGACCATGGCCGGACTGCTGCGGGAATGCGGCCCGCTGGTCAAGGGCACCGTCGCGGCGCTGACCGCCGTGCCGCCCGGCTCGGCCCCCGCTCCGCCGACGCTCCCCGCCCTGCACCGGCTGCGCCTGGCCGAATCCGCCTATGCCCAGTACCGCAGCGAGCCTGCGGGCAGCGCGCCCAGCACCATGGACTGGCACGCGGTGCTCATCGCCGCCAACCACATCCTGCTCGGTGCCCAGTGGCTGCCGCGCGTCGACCTGCCCGCCAGGGCGCTTTCCGAGGAAGCCGCCGAGCGAGCGCGGTCCGGCGCCCGCGCGCTGGCCGACACCATCGACCGCCTCGCCGCCCTGTGCGCCGCCGGCGACCCGCCCCGGCCGGAGCGGGCCGGGACGCCGGGCAGCCGGCCGGGGTCGGCCGTCCCGCCGCCGGACGGGACGCGCGCGGACATGGCGGAACCGGCCGCATCCCGCCCGGACACCCCTCAGCCCCCGCCCGGTCAGCCGGCCGAGAAGCGCCCACCCCCACGGCCGGACGAGGCACGTGCGGACATCGGGGAGCCCGCCAAGTCCCCTTCGGACACGGCGCAGCCACCGCCTGGGCAGCCGGCAGAAAGTCACCCACCCCCACAACCGGACGAAACACGTGCCGACGTCGAGGAGCCGACCGAACCCCGCCCGGACACCCCCCGGCCCCCGCTCGGACAGCCGGCCGAGAAGCATCCACCGCAGCCGGACGAGACGCGGCCCGCCTCCTCCCGGCGGAGACCCGCCCGTGCGCAGTCTCCCGCGCCGCCGGACGAGACCCGGCCCTCGCCCCCGTGGCCGGACACGCGGCGACCGGCACCCCCTCAGCCGCAGGAGGGGCCGCCGGCGGCCCCTCGGCCCGACCGGACGCCGCTGCCCGCGATGGTCGACCTCGACGTATGGCTGCGCAGCCTCACCGCTCAGCTCAGCCGGATCGAGGCCGCCCTGCCCGAGACGTTCCTCCGGGCGGGGCAGGGTACGGCGCACGCCGACGCGGCCGGGCCGGCGTCCCGCCCCGGCGGGCAGGGAAGTTAGGGCGCGCACGGTGACCAGCCGGAACCTCCACGCCGCGCTGCGGCCTCCGTCCCCCCGCCGGGGATGGGTGTGGTGGCTGCCGCTCGTCGCGGTGGCCGTCGACGTGCTCGCCGAATTCGCCGTTCAGGGGCGGGAGCCGGTGAGTTTCATGCTCATCGCCGTCCCCCCACTGGCCGCGGCGACGCGCGGGCCGAGGGGCACCGCGCTGTCGGCCGTGGTGTGCCTGGGCCTGGAGATGTGGATGGCCGCCCGCCGCCCGGGCCACTTCGACGAGCAGCATCACATCGCCATGTATGTCGCCACGCTTCTCATCGGGGTCGCGAGCGTCGCACTGTCCTGGCAGCGGGAGCGGACTCGCCGGCACCTCATCCGGGCGAACTCCGTCGCCGAGGCCATGCAGCGAACCCTGCTGCGCCCCGTACCACGCCGGCTGGGCCCCGTACGCGCCTTTGCCTTCTACGAGGCCGGAGAGGGCGGCACACTCGTCGGCGGTGATCTGTACGACGTGTGCGAAACGCCCTTCGGAGTGCGGGCCATCATCGGTGATGTCCGCGGCAAGGGGCTGAACGCCGTCCAGACCGTGGCGGCGGTGCTGGGCAGTTTCCGGGTGTCCGCCCACGAGTGGCAGAGTCTGAGCAGCCTGGCGGAGCGGCTGGAGCTCAGCATCGCGCGCAACAGCCCGGCCGGCGACGACGGCGACCCCGAACTGTTCGTGACCGCGCTGGTGATGGAGTTCCCGGCGGACGGCGGCGAGGTCCGCATCGTCGACCGGGGCCACCCCGCTCCGCTGGTGATCGGCCCCGAGGGGGCCCGGCGACTGGTCACGGCGCCCGGGCTGCCGCTGGGACTGGGCGGGCTCGCGGGGCGGGAGGACGACACGACGGTGCACGCGCTGGCCGCCGGGGAGGTGCTCGTCGTCTACACCGACGGGATCAGCGAGGCACGCGACGCGGACGGCGTCTTCTACCCGGTGATGGAACGTCTCACGGCACGCTTCCGCGGCGAACGCACCCCCGCGCCCGAGACGGTCGTCTCCTTCCTTCGCACCGACTCCGGGCAGTGGTCGGCCCGGTCGGACGACGACGACCGAGCCGCCCTCGCTCTCTCCCTGGCCGCCCCGGCCGTCCACATCCCGGCCCGTACCAGCCTCTCTCCCCCTTGACCTTCTAAGTCTCATTACGCAACTCTACTGCCATCGAGCCTTGCCGACGAGGAGGCGAACACGATGGAGTGGACGGGTGCGCGGTATGCGGACACCCCGACGGTCGAGGTCACCACCTGGGTCGATGCCCCACCGGAGCGCGTCTGGGAGCTGGTCTCGGACGTGCAACGCATGCCGGGCACGAGCGTGGAGCTGCAATCGGTGGAGTGGGTCGACGGCGCCGTCGGGCCCGGCGTGGGGGCGCGCTTCCTGGGACGCAGCGCGCATCCCGATCTCGGGGAGTGGGAGACCGTGTCGACCGTCGTCGAATGCGAACCCCCGAGGGTGTTCGCGTGGGCGGTCCTCGACCCGGAGAACCCCACGGCCGTGTGGCGGTTCCGGCTGACCCCGAAGGACGACGGGACCGAACTGTCGCAGTGGGTGCAGATGGGTCCTGCCCCCTCCGGGCTGTCCTTGGCCATCGAGGCGATGCCGGACAAGGAACAGAAGATCGTGTTCGTGCGCATGAGGGAGTTCGAGCGGAACATGACGGCCACGCTGGAGCACATCAAGCAGTGGGCGGAGGCGTGATGCGGACGGCGACGACGGTCGAGGCGGCGAGCTTCGGAACCTGGTCCCGGCAGGCCGACTTCGTCGTCGAGGCGGAGAAACTCGGGCTCGGCATCTGCTGGGTGGCCGAGGCCTGGGGCTCGGACGCCCCGTCCGCGCTGGGCTTCTACGCAGCCCGTACGGAACGGATGCTGCTCGGCTCCGGGATCATGCAGGTCGGCACCCGCACTCCGGTCGCCCTCGCCCAGACGGCCATCACCCTGTCCAACCTCTCCGGCGGACGCTTCCTGCTGGGCCTCGGCCCCTCCGGCCCCCAGGTGATGGAGGGCCTGCACGGCGTGCCGTTCGCCCGTCCCCTGGCCCGCGTCCGCGAGACCGTCGACATCGTGCGGCAGGCGATCGCGGGCGGCAAGATCGCCCACGCGGGCTCGGAGTTCCGGATTCCGTTGCCCGGCGGGGAGGCCGTCCCCATGCGGCTGTCCGTGCGGGCCGAGCACCCCGTCCCGCTGTATCTGGCCGCACTGTCACCGGCCATGCTCAAGCTCACCGGGCAGGTGGCGGACGGCTGGCTCGGTACCAGCTTCGTCCCCGAAGGCGCGGCCGAGGCCTACTTCGCCCCGCTGCAGGAGGGTCTGGCCGCCGCCGGGCGCAGCCGCGCCGACTTCGACGTCTGCCAGGGCGCGGAAGTCTCCTTCGCGCCGGACGAGGAGGCGCTCGGCGCCATGGTCGCCGGCCGGAAGAAGGAACTCGCCTTCAGTCTGGGCGGCATGGGTTCGGCGTCGACCAACTTCTACAACCGCGCCTACAGCCGTCAGGGCTGGGCCGAGGTGGCGGCGGAGGTACGGGAGCGCTGGCAGAGGGGTGACCGGGACGGCGCCGCCGCCCTGGTGACCGACGAGATGGTGCTCGCCACCACGCTCATCGGCACCGAGGAGATGGTGCGGCAGCGGCTGCGGGTCTGGCGCGACGCCGGTGTGGACACGGTCCGTCTCTACCCGGCGGGCGAGACCCTCCAGGCCCGGCTCGACACGCTCGGCCGGGCGATCGAGCTGGTCCGCGAGGTCGACGGCGAGGCGTCGAGCGCGACCGCGGCACGGCTCGCGTAGCGCTCCGGCACCGGGCGCCGGCCTCAGCGGGGCGGGGCGACGCCGAATCGAGCCTGCACGTCCGGGCGCTTCAGCAGGCGCGCCGGGTAGCCGGGTCCGGTGCGCATGGCCACGTCCGCGTGCCGCAGCGGTTCGCCGCAGGAGGAACACACCACCTGGGGCTGCGTGTCGTGGTCGCAGGCGGTGTGGCGCATCGTCACGGGGACGCCCGCCTCGCCGGCCAGCCAGCGGTCGCCCCAGGCGTTGATCGCGGCCAGGACGCCGAAGAAGTCGCGGCCCTTCTCCGTCGGCAGGTACTCGTGGCGGACCGGCTCGGTCCGGTAGACGCGGCGCTCCAGGAGCCCCGCGTCCTCCAGACGCCGCAACCGGTCGGCGAGGGTGTTGCGGGCGATGCCGAGCGAGCCGATGAAGCCGTCGAAGCGTGACTCGCCGTAGAAGACCTCACGCAGCACGAGCAAGGTCCAGCCGTCGCCCAGGATGTTCACCGCGCGTGCGATCGAGCAGGGCCAGCCATCGAAAGACGTCCGTCTCATGCGTTCGACCTTAACAGTCTCATGATGAGATGCGGGGTCGCGGCGGACCGCAGGAGATCCCCCCGCGCCATGTGCGGCGCGGTCAGCGGGCCTTCTTCAGGGTGACCTTTCCGGCCTTCTTGGTGAACAGGGCGCCACCCACGCTCATCGACACCAGCACGTTGTACTTCCCGGGCGGCACGCTCGACACGTCGACTCCCTCGGTTCCCGTGGTGAAGTATCCGAAGTCGTAGTTGCCGAGGTCCCCTGGCAGCTTGTGCGGCCGTACGGCGTCCGGGTTCTTCTTCACGCCCAGCGGGAACGCATGGCATCCCTGCCTTCCCTCCAGCACCAGGTAGTAGAAGGCGTGCGTGTCGCGGTCGGCATTCCTTCCGGGCAGGAAGAGAACACCCTCGGCATGGATTCTCCCGTCTCGTTCCTCCGACTTCCCGGCGGAGAAGCACACCCCGGCGGAATCCGTTCCGACGATGCTCCGCTTGACCAGCTTGAGGCCGCCCTTGCCGCCTCGGAAGAGAAGCTCGCAGTCACCACGGACCTGGCGCCGGTCCATCGCGTTCTGCGAGATCAGCCGGGTACGCCGTGCGATCCCCTCGTCCTCGCTCGCGACGCAGACGGAGACGTCGTAGGTGCCCTGCGGGAGTTCACCGAAGGTCAGCTCGCCCTGCGTGGCGAATCCGCCCATGGCGTACTCGCAGAAGTACTCGTCGAAGTAGTCCCGGTAGAGCCTGATCTCCTCGGTGGCCTGAAGCGGGTACGTCCAGGTCTCGCCGTCCTTCTCCAGGACGAGCCGCTTGGTCTCGGCGGTCGGGCCGTCGGGCGACACGCCGGGCAGGAAGGCGTGTCCCTTCAGCCGCAGCCGGCCGTCCGCGAACTCGGCGCGCTGGAGCAGGGCCAGGGCCGTGTCGCGCCGCCGAAGCTCGGCGAGGTACTCGGCGGCCGCCTCCGGGTCCTCGGAGTCGGTGCCTGTCGTGATCTCGCCCCACCGGGGTGCGGCGCCCTCCGTCAGGGAGTACACGATGCTCAGGATCGACGGCAGGGCCTGCCGGACCACCTCGTCGTGCCGTCGCACGGTGGGAGATTTCACGAAGAGGAAATTGAAGTTCTCGTATTCCCGCAGGGCGGGAAGGTAGTGCTTGACTTCCTGCTCGTACTGGTAGTCGCCGGGCGAGGAGATCACGTATATGTTCCGCTTGAAGTCCGTCTTCTCCGCGAGGAGATCCTTCATGACGGCGTCCATGACGGCGACGTTCTCGTCCGGCTGTCTCTCGCCGAGGACCGCGTCTCCGAGCTGTCCGTGGCCCTTCGAATAACTCCCCAGGAAATACTGGGGAGTGGAGGCCACGATGTTCTTGTAGTCGTACTTCAGGCCGTAGTAGAGCGCGGCGCTTCCTCCCTTGGAGGCACCCAGGAGGGTCACCTCGTCCCGGGTCAGCCGCAGCCGCCTCATGTGGTCATCGATGAGGGCCTGTATGGATTCCGTGACGGAGAAGTCCATGTTCCTGGCCACGTAGTAGGAGGCCGCACCGTCGAAGCGGTCACGGATCCTGAGGATGTTGCATTTGACGCTCTCCAGCGCGTTCCCGAAACCGTACGGGCTGCCCACGGAGGAAAAGACGACGAGCAGGTGCCGGTGGTCGCCCTGGGCCGGGCGGAACTGGAACTCGACCGGCCATTTCCCGTGCACCTCCACGCTCTCCTTGTAGGCGCGGTTCCGGTGCGTCGCGTAGTTGGGCGACAGCGGAGGCAGGGCGTTCTTCATGACGGTATGCGGACTCTCTTGCCAGGTGCTCGGACGGGCGACGCTCCGGCGGAGTATACGGAGTGGCCACCTGATGGTCGGCCAGAAGCCGGCAGCTGGTCACCACCGGGTGGCCGCCCGCCGGGGCCGGAGGGGCGGGACGAGGCCCCCACCGGCCCCGGAGCCCCCGGCGGGTCCACGGGGCGAGCCGGATGGCGGGGGCCCGCATGCACGCAGCTGACACCTGAGACGCCTCCCCCCGGCCGGCCACGCACCCGCCCGGTCAACCGCCGGCAGCATCTTGTCCTCGGCAGGCGCCCCGGCGAGGCCGCCGACCGGGTCCCGCGGCGGGCCGCAGGCGAGGCAGACGTACTCGTGCCGGCGTGCCCGCACCCCGCCGCGACGTCGATCACCCCCGGGTGGCGCCGGTGCTGCTCCCCTCGGGCGGTGCCCGTGATTCGTGAGACGCGCCGCTCCGGTTCTCACATATAAGCGCACAAAACAGGTCTTATACATTCATGCAGAAATTTACGCGGCGCACCTTGCTCGGTGCCTCGATCGTGGCCGCCGGATCGGGAACCCTCACCGCTTGTTCCGGGTCCGGCGCACAGCCCGAGAGCGGGGCCACCGGCCGGCGGGGCGCCAGGCACAGCAGCGGCAACTTCATCCCCAAGGGACCCAAGGGATATGTCAACCCGTCCGATCCCGAGGTTCTCGCAGTCGAGAAGAAGCGCGGGGCGGGTCCCGTCCGCAAGTTCAAGCTCACCGCCACCGAGACGACTGTCGACCTGGGCGGGCGGTCCGTGAGGACCTGGACGTACGGCGACTCGCTGCCCGGGAAGGAGATCCGGATCGCGGCCGGCGACGTACTCGAGATGACGCTCGCCAACCACCTGCGCGAGGCGACGACGCTGCACTCGCACGGCATTCGGATGCGCTGCGACATGGACGGCGTGCCGGGCCTGACCCAGCGCTCCATCGGGGCCGGCGAGGACTTCACCTACCGCTTCGCCGTGGAGCATCCGGGCACCTACTGGCTGCACTCGCACTCGGGCATGCAGCTCGACCGCGGCCTGTACGCCCCGCTGATCGTCGAGGACCCCAAGGAGCCGTTGTCCTACGACAAGGAGTGGGTCCTCGTCCTGGACGACTGGGTGGACGGCGTGTCCGGGTCCACGCCGGACCGCGTACTCGCCCAGTTGCACGGCGGCGAGCACGCGCCGATGGACATGGGTGAGGGCGCCCACGGCCCGGAGCGCGGCAAGTCCGCCGGGCCGCACGAGTCGCCGTCCGCCAGGTCCGCCGGTCCGGACCGCGTCCTGCGGGATTCGTACAGCCGCGTCCTGGAGAGCATGGGTGGCAACGTCGACTATCCGCACTACCTGATCAACGGCCGCCTCCCGGAGGCCCCCTCGGTCTACCGGGCCCGCCCCGGGGACCGTATCCGGCTGAGGATCATCAACGCCGGGGGCGACACCGCCTTCCGGGTGGCACTGGGCGGCCACGAGATGACGGTGACCCACACGGACGGCTACCCGGTCGAGCACACGAGGACGGAGGCGCTGCTGCTCGGCATGGCCGAACGCTACGACGTGATGATCACCGCCGGGGACGGGGTGTTCCCGCTGGTGGCGATCGCCGAGGGCAAGGGCGCGAGGACGATGGCGGTGCTGCGCACGAGCAGCGGGTCGATCCCCCCGCCCGACGCGCACCCGGACGAACTCGACGGCATGCTCGTGCCCGCGCGGCGGCTGCGGCCGCACGAGTCCGTCGCCTTCAGCGACGACGAGCCGGACCGTGAGATGCGCATCAAGCTGACCGGTGGCATGGAGAACTTCGACTGGGGCTTCGACCACGAGCCCTACTCCATCGAGAAGCGCATCCCGGTCCGGGAGGGTGAGCGTGTCCGCATCAGCCTCATCAACGCCACGGACATGTGGCACCCCGTGCACCTGCACGGCCACACGTTCGCCCTCACCGGCATCGACGCGGTGGGAGCCCGCAAGGACACCGCCCACGTGCTGCCGCACCGCAAGCTCGTCATCGACTTCTACGCCGACAACCCGGGCCTGTGGATGCTGCACTGCCACAACCAGTACCACTCCGAGTCCGGCATGATGACGATCCTCGGCTACCGCAAGTGACCCTGCCCGCGCGCGTTTCGCGGGACATGGGTACCCGGTGGCTCCCGCTCCGGGATCCCGGCCGCGTGCCGGGACCCGGCCGGGTCGGTCCCCCTCAGGCCGTCCGCTGATGCCCCGCCCTCTGGCGCGGCGCGCGGATCCGTCTCCCACCCCGGTCCTCCTCAGCCGCCCGGGGGTCGTGGCGGCGGTGCGGCACGCGGGGGCCGCCCCCCTCATGGGCCATGTTGCTGACCGTCGGACACACAGCGGCAGCGGCCGGACGCGAAGGAGGCCCCGCGGTGGGTGAGCTGTACATCGACGGCGAGTGGACACAGGCGGCGGCCGGCGAACGGCGGGAGGTGGTCAACCCCTACGACGCCTCCGTGATCACGACCGCCGACGCGGCCGACGCCACCGACGCGGACCGTGCGGCGTGCCTTCCACGAGGAGGACGGGGCCGACGCTCCCTCCCGCCGCCGGGCCGAGTTCCCGCTGCGCGTCCACGACCTGCTGCTGCGCGACAGAGTGAAGAGGATTCACGGACATGCATGGCGTGACGTGCAGTCCGCCGTGCCCGCGCCCCAAGGACACGGGGCTGCCCGGTGTCCCCCGTGAGGTGGACACCGGGCAGCCCCGTGTGCCGGTGGTGGTCACCAGGCGCAGTCGGGCACCCCGGCGATCTTCTCGCCGCCCTGGATGTAGATGTTGTTGACCCAGCCGATCTTCCCGTCCGCCAGCTCGACCAGCGTCCACCAGCGGTTGCTGTATCCGCTGTCGCGGACGGTCTCGCCGATCCGCTGGCAGTGGCCCCTTGCCGTCGTACGGGAGACGGTCGCGACGACGGTGGGGCAGGAGGCGCGCGAGGGGTGGAAGACGCAGTCCGCGTCCGCGCCGTCGTGACGGACGTTCACGTTCGTCGCCCAGATGTAGACGGAGGTGAGGGCCGCCGACGAGTGTGCAGGAGCGGCCGTGGCGGAGGGCCGCTCGGGTGCCGCCGAAGCGGCCGGGGTCAGGGTCAGGAGCCCGGCAGCCAGTGCGGTGGCGGCCATCGCCCTGATCAGACGTCCTGTGCTCATGCTGCTGCCTCCGGTTTCCGGGCGGTTCAGATGTACTCACAGTCGATGGTGGGGTCCGAGGGGCTGTCGACCGGCGCGCCGGGCACCGGACCGTTGTTGGAGCCGCCGCCGGCGTACACCGCCGAGATCCAGCCAAGGGTCCTGCCCGGCGTGATGATCTGGACCCAGTAGGTGTTGGTGTAGGGGCCGTCGGTCACGCGGCCGGCCTCGCCCGCGTCCACCTGGCAGTAGGCCTTGACCCGGACACGGGTGAGCCGCTCGGTGGTGGCGAGGTCGCAGGACGTGCTCTGGCACGAACGCACCCGTACGTCACTGGCCCACACGTACACGGATCCGCTCGGCGGGTGTGCGGCCGCCGGCTGGGCGAGCGTCAGCAGGATCGAGGCGGCGACCACGACGAGACCGGCCAGGGAGCGCAGCGCCCTGAAGGCGGAGCGGCGTCCCTGTCCGTCCTGGTGCCTGCGTACGTCCGTCCGTGGTGCCGTCCTCAGCATGGTGGTGGTCCTTTCCCGGCGGTGGTCGCGGGGCGGCGGGGTTGCCGCGCCGTCCACCCTGCGGACGGGAGGTGATCACCTGCCGTATGACTGCCTCGCCGAGTCGCTCCTCTCGGGCGGGGCCTCAGCGTTCCGGCTCGGCGTGCGGCTCCAGGGGTTCCCGGGCCTCGCGGCTGCCCAGGGCGCGGAAGATGTGGTGCGCCTCCTCCTCCAGTTCGCGCGCCGCCCGGTGCGCTCCCTTGCCCAGTTCCGCGCGGGCGAGGTCGCGCAGGGTGCGGGCACGCCACAGGGGCAGCGCGAGCTTCTCCCACAGGCCGAGCGCCTGCCGCAGCGTCTCGGTCGCGGTCTCCCAGTTCGACGCGGTCAGGTGCCACTCGCCGATGGTGCGCAGGACGAGAGCCTCCCCGAACATGTCCTGGCGCTCACGCGTGATGTCCAGGCACCGGTCGAGACGTTCCCGGGCCTCGGTCAATCGGTCCTGCCGGAACTCGACCTTGGCGAGGGACTGACTCGCGTACATGACACCGAAGGCGTCGTCGGTCTCCTCGAAGATGCCGAGGGAACGGCGCAGCAGGGACTCGGCGCCGCGCAGGTCTCCCCGCGCCCGGTGACACAGGCCCAGTGAGCGCAGCGCCAGGGCTTCGCCGTGCCGGTCCCGGGCGGTCACGTACAGCCGGTGTGCGTGGGAGAGGGCCTCCCACGCCTCGTCGTGGCGGCCCTGGTCCCGGTGCACGCATCCGATGCCGTACAGCACATGGGCCTTCGCCGCGACGTCCTCCGGCTCCCGGTACTGTTCGAGCGCCGAGGTCAGCAGGGTCAGGGCTTCGGCGAAGCGGGCCTGTTCGCGGCGGGCCGCGCCCATGCCGGCCAGCGCCTGCGCGCGACCACGGCGGACGGCCCGCTCCTCGAACAGGCGCAGTGCCGCGGCGAAGAAGGCGTGAGCCTCGTCGAGGCGGTCCTGCTCCAGACGGAGTTGGCCGAGCCCGTTGAGCAGCCAGGCCTCGCCCTCGACGTCACCGCCGCGGCGTACCGCCTCCAGGGCCACGTCATGGGAGCGGGACCAGGCGTCGAACTGGTTGTAGAGCGCCGCGGAGGCGGCCATGAGGGCGGCGGCGAGTTCGCGGGCCGCGTCGGACATGCCGTGCTCGGCGCAGTGCGTCACCGCGGCCAGCAGGCAGCGCTGCTCGGCGGCGAACCACGCGGTCGGCTCGCCCGCCAGGTCCGCGGGTGCGTCCGCCGTGGTGCCCGGGAGGAGACGTGACGCGCCGCCCGGGCCGCGCGCTGCCGCGGCGCGTGCCATGCCCAGCCAGCGTACGACGAGCCTTCGTACCGCCGTCTCGCGCTGTTGCGGGTCCTCGTCGGCCAGGCATCGCTCCCGGGCGTGCTCGCGCGCGAGGTCGTGGATGCGGTAGCGGGTCCGCCCCGTCTCGTCGGTGCGGACGACCTCCACGAAATGGCAGTCGACGAGTCGTTCCACGGCGTCCTCCGCCTCGTGCGCGGAGACGTCGAGGAGCGGCCCGGCGACCCAGGCGGCGAAGTCGGGCAAATCCATCAGGGCAAGGCGGCGCAGGGCGCGCTGCTCCGATGGATTGAGGTCGGCGTAGCCGAGCCCGAGGCTCGCGCGCACCTCGAGGTCGCCCGCCTGCAGTTCGTCGAGGCGGCGGCGCTCGTCCTGGAGGCGGGTTGCGAGCCGGGCCGGCGTCCAGTGCGGGCGGGCGGCGAGCCGGGCGCCCGCGATGCGCACGGCGAGCGGGAGCCGCCCGCACAGGGCGACGATCTCGGCGGCCCGGCCCGTCTCCAGGGTGGGACGGGTCGAGCCCGCCACACGGGCCAGCAGGTCCAGTGCCTCCGGCTGCGAGGGCACCCCCAGATCGAGATGGGTGGCGCCTTCCAGGGCGATCAGCCGGCGGCGTGCGGTGATCAGCACGGCCGAGCCGCCGCCCGGTGGCAGCAGGGGGCGCAGCAGCGCCTCGCTGACGGCGTTGTCGAGGATGAGCAGGACCCGGCGGCGCGCGAGGTGCGTGCGGTACAGGCCGAGGAGGTCCTCCTCGTCGCGGGCCTCGGTGTCGGGGTCCGTCCCGAGGGCGCGCAGCAGCCGGGCCAGGGCGTCCGCGGTCCGCACGGGCTCGAAGTCCGAGGCGCGCAGGTCGACGAAGAGCTGCCCGTCGGGGAAGAGCGCGGCGGTGCGGTGGCCCACGTGGACGGCCAGGGCCGTCTTGCCGGTGCCCGACCTGCCGGAGATCACCCCGATGGGTGGCGCGGTGCGCCGCGGGTCGCGCACCTGTTCAAGGAGGGCGGTCGCCCAGGCGATCTGCTCGGTACGGCCTAGGAAATCGGCTACGTCGGGGGGAAGTTGGGACGGAACGGGCCGGCGGGTGTCGTCATGGGGCTGCTGGGGGGCGTGGGGTGACGGTGTCCCCGGGCCGGTGCCCGGACGGGCCGCCGTCCCGGTGGGTACGTGCCCCTGCCCGGGGGGCGGGACCGCGTGGCGGGCCGGAGCCCCCAGCACCGTCGTGTCCTCCTGGAGCAGGGCCCGGTGCAGGGCCCGCAGTTCCGGGCCGGGGCCGAGGCCCAGCTCGGTGCGGAGCAGGCGGCGGCCCTCGTCGTAGCAGCGCAGTGCGTCGGCGACGCGGCCCGTGCGGAACAGAGCGGTCATCAGCTGGCCGCGCGGGCGTTCCCGCAGGGGGTGGGCGGCGACGTGCGCGACCAGTTCGGCGACGAGATCCGTGCGCCGGTCCAGGTCCAGCTCGGCGGCGAAGCGGAACTCCTGTGCCTGAAGCCGGAGTTCCGTCAGGCGCATGGCCTCGACGCGTGCGAAGCTCTGGCCGAGCCCTTCGAGGGCGTCCTGGCCGCGCCAGAGACTCAGTGCCGACTGGAGGGTCTCGACGGCCTCCTCGGCCCGCCCGCCACGGGCCGCGTTCCGGCCCGCCGTGCACGCCTCCTCGAAGCGCCGGGCGTCGACTGCGGGGGGCGGGAACTCGGCGACGTAGCCCGGGGACCGGGTGCGGATCGCGTCGCCGCCCTCCCTGCCGGCCAGGGCGCGGCGCAGCCCCGACACATGCGTGGCGACGAGCGCCCGCGCGGTGGCGGGCGGCTCCTGCTCCCAGACGAGGTCGACCAGCCGCTCGGCGGACAGCACCTCACCGAGATGCACGACGAGAGCGGCGAGTATCGCTGTCGGTTTCGCACCGTTGAGCGAAATCCGCCGTCCCCCGCTCGACACCTCGACCGGACCCAGAAGGCGAACGTCCAACGTGTCCCCCGAATTCACGTTTCCGCGAGTCAGGGACAACATACCGGCACCTGGGGACAGGCATGCCTGATACCGCACTGCCTTCTTCTCCGGCAGAGCGGTACGGGGGGCCGGATGGCCGGAAATCGCTGGGTGTCCGGTGAGAATTCCTCCCTATTCACGGATGAAGGTGTCCGACTTTCAACCCGGGGACGGAGGTGAGGGCAGCTCCGTATGAGCGCGTCCCGGAGCGGACGCATACGGCCGGCTCCGCCGCACGGTGGCCGCCGCGGCGGCGGTCTGCGGCGCCGGGCTGTCCCTGATCGCGGCCGCCCCGGCCCCGCAGGCGGCGGACACGGCCCGGGTCTACGTCTGGGCGACCGACGTGAGAATGCGCGGGTGCGGCGCGTACTCCTGCCCGCCGTACAGCGGAATCAAGGTCAGCCGGATGTACGTCACGGCGCACTGCCGGAACACGGGTGACACCGTCAGGGACGGTCCGTACGAGAACAATTACCGGGTCCAGGTGGACGCCGGCGGACCCTGCGGCTGGATCGGCGCGGTGTACGTGCGCGGGGGCGGAAATCACGACCCCATTCCCGGAGTTTCCGAGAACTTCGAGGACTGCTTCTGACCAAAAGGCGCCCACGTGCGCGGTGAGCTCCGTCGGGCGGGCGGTGCGGGGCAGTGACGACGGCCATGCGGCCACGCCGCTCCGCGCACCGCCCGCTTCCCGCGCGCCGTGCAGAGGCTTCTGCAGCAGAACTGCATCGATCCTGCAGGGCCCTCCGCCACGCTGTGAGCGTGACGGACATCATCCTGCTTTCGGACCACCGGGTGGCCGGGACCCTAGTCGCCGACAACGGCGAGCCATTGGTCGACGCCCGTGAGCGCACCACGCTGCGTGTCGACGCGCGGAAGGCCGACGACGACGGCTCGTACGCGCATGTCAGGTCCGGCGTCCTGCGCCGGCTGCTGCTCGCCCAGAACGCCCTGCCCTCCGGCGTCCGGCTGCTGATGGTGGAGGGCTTCCGGCCGGCCGCGCTGCAGCGACGCTACTTCGACGAGTACGCGGCCACACTGCGCACCGCGCACCCGGACGCCCGGCCCGACCGGATACGGGAACTGGCCAGCGCGTACATCTCACCTCCGGAGGTCGCCCCGCACGTCAGCGGCGGCGCGGTGGACCTGACGCTCTGCACCGCCGACGGCACGGAACTCCCCCTCGGTACCGAGGTCAACGCCACTCCCGAGGAGAGCGGGGGCCGCTGCCGCACCGGCGCGCCCGGCATCGGCGCCGAGGCCAGGGCCAACCGGACGGTGCTGTGCCGGGCGATGACGGCCGCGGGCTTCGTCAACTACCCGACCGAGTGGTGGCACTGGTCGTACGGAGACCGGTACTGGGCGCTGATGACCGCGGCGCCGGCGGCCGAGTACGGACCCGCCACCCTGAGCCGCCAGTAGAAGCGCGGGTCCCACCGCAGTACGAGACAGACGGATCATCCCGGGGGAACACCATGGAAAGCACCTGTATGGCGCCGACGATGACGGCCAAGCCGGCCGTCGCCGACGAGACCGCGAGCCGGAGCACAGGCCGGGGCGCGGGCACGGCGGCCGTGACCGAGCACATGACGGCGGCCGAGTTCGACGAGGCCTTCACCGCCGTGATGCCGAGACTGCGGCGCCGGCTGCTGGCCCTGACCGGCAATCCGCACGATGCCGACGACCTGCTGCAGGAGACGTATCTGCGGCTCTCCCGGCGGGCGCACGCCCGCAGCCTGGCGCGGCAGCAGCAGCCGTACGCCTACACCTGCGCGGCGGCGCTGAACCTGCTGCGGGACCTGTGGCGGCACCCCTCGCGGCAGGAGCGCTGCACGGACCGGCTGCCGGAGCAGAGCTGGGACGGCGGCTTCGCCGGACGGGAGGCCGAGGCGGTGGCGACGGCGCTGCTGCGCGGTCTGTCGCCGAAGGAGGCGGCCGCCGTGATCCTCGTCGACATCGAGGGACTGACCCACGACATGGCGGGGGAACGGCTCGGCGCCCACCGCGGCACGGTGCAGCGCAACCGGATGCGCGGGCTCGCCAAGATCCGAGCCGCGCTCGACGCATACGAGCCGGCCTCCGCTCCCGTCCCCTCCACGAAGGCCGACGGGCCCGCGGGGCCCACCCCCACGGCGTGACCGGCGGGAGCCCCGAGGCAGACCGACCGACTGCCGGACCCGCCCACTCGCCGTACACCCCGCCCGTCCGGGGCTCATCCGTACACCACTCACCCGTACACCACCCGTCCGCACAGCGCTCGCACCACATCAGGGGGAATCGCATGCGCCGCACCAACCGCACACTGGCGACGGCAGGAGGACTGCTCCTCGCCACCACGATGAGCTGTACCGGGACCGCGCTGGCCGCCGCGTCAGAGCCTGAGCCGAAGGCCGTGGCCGCCGCTGGCTGCCGTGCCCTGGCGGGCGCGTCCGCACAGGCGCAGGCGATCGTCGACGCCGCGTGCTCGCAGATCGGGGTGCCCTACTCGTGGGGCGGCGGCTCGATCCACGGGCCGACGTACGGCCAGGACTACCCCGGCGGCGGCCCCGGGGCCCACGACAGCCAGGTGAAGGGCTTCGACTGCTCGCACCTGGTGCAGTACGCGGCCTGGCAGGGAGCCGGGATCGCCCTGCCCGAGGGGTCCTGGAACCAGGCCCGGTGGAGCGGCGCCACGGCCCGGTTCGGGCGCGACCAGGGCCTCGCCCCGTTGCAGCCGGGCGACCTGCTGCTGTGGGCGTCGAACCCGGGCAACCTGGGCAGCGTTCACCACATCGCCATCTACCTCGGCGGTGGCAGGATGGTCGAGGCCCGCGAGTCGGGAACGCTGGTGATGGTCAGTGACGTACGGCTGAACGCCCAGTACGCGGGAGCCCTGCGCATCACGGGCGGCGAGCAGCCGCCGGCCGGCACGAAGCGGTTCATGACCTGGGGAACCAACGTGAGTCTGCGCCCGGAGCCCGGCACCGGAAAGCCTCCCGTCACCCGTCTGCCCGGCCCGACGGCTGTCGACGTGCAGTGCCAGAAGCGCGGCGAGATGGTCCACGCCGAGGGCTACAGCAACGACGCCTGGTCGTACCTGCCGAAGTACCGGGCCTGGATCTCGAACATCTTCGTCGACGACCCGGCGGCCTGGCTGCCCGGCGTCCCCGACTGCTGATCCACGGGCACCGCCCCCACCGCCGAACCCGCCCAACCACCCTTTCCGCACGGAGGAGATCTCGCCATGCGCGCACTCAAGCGCCCCAAGTCCCTCGGCATGCTCGTCGCCACGGTCGCCGCGGCCGGGCTGGTACCGCTCACGGCGGGCGCGGCCGACGCCGCCCCGCCCGCCAAGCCCGCCGACTACGCCGGGTCCTGCCCGGCCGCCGGCACCATCACCCAGCGGTGGCATTCCGGACACGACGGCGTCGACATCGCCAACAACCGTGGTACGCCGATCTACTCCGCCGGCCCCGGTACCGTCATCGCCTCCGGCCCCGCCAGCGGCTACGGCCAGTGGATCCGCATCCGGCACGACGACGGCACGGTCACCGAGTACGGCCACATGTACCAGCGGCTGGTGTCCGTGAACCAGCGGGTGAGCAGTGGCCAGCTGATCGCCCGCATGGGCTCCGAAGGCCAGTCGACCGGCCCCCACCTGCACTTCGAGGCGCACAGCTCCACCTCCAGCACCCGCGGCATGGATCCGGTGCCGTATCTGGCGGCGCGTGGGGTGAGCCTGCCGTGCACGCCGGGCAGCGGCACGCCCGGCACCAACTTCACCACCTGGGGCACCAGCGTCCGGGTACGGGCCGACGCCCGGCTGAACGCGGCGGTGGTGCGCACGCTGAGCGGGCCCACGCCGGTCTTCGTCGAGTGCCAGAAGCGCGGCGACATGGTCAACGCCGAGGGCTACAGCAACGACGCCTGGGCCTACATCCCGGCGCTCGGCGGATACATCAGCAACATCTACATCGACCACCCCGCCTCCTGGCTGCCGGGAGTGCGTACGTGCTGACCGGTCTTCGTGCCGGTGCGAAGGGTGCCGCGGCGGCCGTCCTGGCCGCCGCGGCGCTCCTCGCCCCCGGCCTCACCACGTCCGCGCAGGCCGCCGACTCGGCGCCCTGCACCCCCGACCCCGGCTACCCGGGCACCTACCGGTGCCCGATCTGGGGATCGAACGTCAATCTGCGCTCCGCCCCCCACCAGCAGGCGCCCGTCATCGCCACGTCTCCCGACAACGGGTGGCTGAGGGTGCTGTGCCAGGTCAAGGGCGCTCGCGCGGACTACGGCGGCTACTGGCACACCTGGTGGGTCAAGACGCCCGCCATGGGCATGGCGCCTTCGGCCTACATGAGCGAGATCTTCCTGGTCGGAGGCCGCGACGACGAGCGGGACGCGGGTCTGCCGACCTGCTGAGAGCGCCGTCCTGCCACCGGAACGCCGATGCCCCTGGGGCCCGACCGCGGTCCCAGCGGCATCGGCGTGCGGTTCAGCACGCGTTCGGCCGACCGTGCACGTAGCAGACCCCGTCCATGTAGTAACGGTCCCTGGTGTGCACGGTGTTGAGCAACGGTCCGTTCTGCGTGCCGGGCGCGGTACGGACGTTGCTGTGCGTCTGCAGCGACACGTAGAAACCGGCGGCGCCCGCGTGGGCGGCGCCGGCCGAGGCGGACAGGACTAGCGCCGCGCCGGCGGCCAGACCCGCGACGGCGAGGCGGGTACTGCGCTGAGGCAGGGGTGCTCCCAATGGGGTCGGGCCCGAGGAGGGGCGAGTGGGTGCGTACGGGGCAGGTGCGCCGTCGCTCACCGGCGGTGGCGGCTTGCGCCCCGTGCCCAGCGGACGGGGCGCGGGCTGCTACTCGTATGAAAGGCGCGGGCGCGAGAGGCTCCTCGGCCGGCTCCTCATACGGCGCGGCTCGTGGCGCCGTCCTGGCGGTGGTGCGGGCGACGCACCTCCACCCGACCCGAGGATGACCAATGAAGACTGTGAACAGCGCACGTGGCGGCCGCTTCGCCCGGGCCGCCCGTCGGCGCGTGGTGCGCGCCGGGGTGTGTGCCGCCGCCCTCGCGGCGCTCGTGGGCACGAGCGCGACCGCCGCCTCCGCCGAGGCCCCCTCGCCGCCCCCGGCGGTCCAGGCCGACGTGCCGGCGGGGGTGACGGCGGGCGTCGCCGTCTTCGACCGCCGCACCGGGACGTTCACCGAGCAGCTGAACACCGCGGGGCAGTTCCGGTCTGCGTCGGTGGTGAAGCTGCTGATAGCGCTGGACGTGCTCTGGAACCGCGCCCCCGACTCCTTGCCGGCCGCCGACCGGTCGCGCATCGAGAGCATGCTGCGCGGCAGCGACGACGCGGCGGCGAGCACCTTCTGGGCGAACAACGGCGGGGGCGCGATCATCGACCGGATGGTGCCGCGGCTCGGCCTGACGGACACCGCCCGGCCGCCGTCGACCCATCCCGGCTTCTGGGGCTACACCGCCCTCTCGGCCCGCGACACCGTGAAGATCTACCGCTACCTGCTGGACTCCGCTCCGGCAGCGGTACGCGACCACGTCCTCGGCAACCTGCGGCAGTCCATCCGTTGCGCCACCGACGGCTACGACCAGCACTTCGGCATCGCCGGCTCCTTCAGCCGGCCCTGGGCGGTCAAGCAGGGCTGGTCGGGCTTCAGTTCCGGAGGGTGCACGGCGCCAGCCGCGACGGCCGCGAAGGAGCCCCGCGTGGACGCCGGGAGGCCCGCCGGTTCGGGCACGAGGACGCCGGCGGGTGCCGACGCCGTCGACCTCACGCGTCCGGCGCTGCACACGACGGGTGTGGTGGGTGCGGGCGACCGTTCCATCGTGGTCGTGGGGGCGGTGATGCTCCACCGGGAGAGCCGGTGCGCGAGCAGCGACCAGACGAACAGAATCCCCGCGATGACAGCTGCGGCGAGCACGGCGCCCCGCCTTCCCACGCTGCGTGTTCCGGTTCCGCAGAGAGCCTAGGGCAAGTGATCCACATCACAGTGCCGCCACTTCCGAGGGCCCGGCGTATTCGGCGGAGGCGCGTCAGGGCGTCCGCGGCCCGGGAGCACCGCGCCAGGCGTGGCCCGGCGCGGTGCCGACGGCGGGTGGCGCCGGGTGACCGGTCATCCGCCCGGGAGACCGGCCCTGGCTCATGCCTGCCGGAGCGCCGTCCGCAGGGCGAGCGGGGTGGCGGCCGCCCAGGCCTGCGGGGAGCAGGCGTGGGGGTAGGGGACGGGGCCCCCGGTCGCGGTGCGGACGTAGCCGGCGATGACCTCGGGCAGGCGGTAGCCGTGCCGGGCCGCCGCCGTGACGAGGCCCTCGGCGACCGTGGCGAGTTCACCGGTGAGCCCGTAGCGGGCCAGGCCCAGCGCGATGACCGCGTTGTCGTGCGGCCAGGCGCTGCCGCGGTGGTAGGAGAGCGGATGGTACGGCTTCTGGCCGGCGGCGAGGGTGCGGATGGCCCAGCCCGAGAAGAAGTCCGCCTCCAGCAGGCGTCTGCCCACGCGGTGGGCGTGGTCCGTGTCGAGGATGCCCGACCACAGCAGGTGACCCGCGTCCGACGCGAGGGCGTCGACCTGGCGGCCTTCGCCGTCCAGGGCGAGGGCCGGGAAGTCGGCCCCCGGCATCCAGAAGTCCGTCAGGAAACGGCCGCGCAGCCGTGCCGCGGCCTCCCGCAGGCGGTGCGCGAACGACTCGTCCCGCCAGACGCCCTCGGCGAGGTCCGCGGTGCGCACGAGCGCGTCGTAGGCGTAGCCCTGGGCCTCCGACACCGCGATGGGCCCCTCGGCCTGGGTCCCGTCGGTGAAGCAGATCGCGCCCGCGGAGTCCTTCCAGTTCTGGTTGACCAGGCCGCCCGGGTCGGGGGTGTAGACGAGGTAGCCGTGCTTCTCCAGGCCGCCGTCGGTGAGCATCCAGTCCACGGCGCGCCGGGCGTGCTGCTCCAGGCGGACGGCCAGGGAGCGCTCGCCGGTCGTCTCGTAGTGGGCGTGGAGAAGGACCAGGAACAGCGGGGTGGCGTCGACGGCGCCGTAGTAGCGGCCGTAGGGCACCTGGCGGAAGTGGGCGAGTTCGCCGTGGCGCGTCTCGTGGACGATCCGTCCGGGCTGCTCGCCGCTGAAGGTGTCGTGGTCCTGTCCCTGGGTCGCGGCCAGCGCGCTCAGTGTGGCGGCGGCCGTCTCCGGCCGGTAGGGCAGCAGGAAGTACGACGTCAGCAGTGAGTCGCGGCCGAACAGGGTGAGGAACCACGGGATGCCGGCGGCGGGGGCGTACACCTCCTCGCCGTCGACGCCGGTGACGGGGATGGTCAGCAGGTCCAGGTCGGCGAGGCCGCGTTCGCAGGTACGGCTGAAGTCGTCCGCCGGCTTCGGGGCCTGCCGGTCCGGCTGCGGTACGTCCGGGACCTGGACCGCCGGGCCGTGCGGCTGGGCGCGGACGGTCAGGTGGAGATCGGCCTGACCGTGGCCGTCCAGCTCCAGGTTCCAGGTCAGGGTGTGCGCGGTGGAGTCCGGGGCCGTCGGAGCGGGCTCCGTGGCGTCGGGGGCCGGGGCGCTCGTGACGGTGGTCCGGGCGTGCCAGTCTCCTCGCCGGTAGTCGAAGCGCAGGCCGTCATCGGTGCGCCGGGTCTCGTACCGGGCGCCGGGCTTCGGGTAGTGACGGTCGTCGGCGCGCAGTTCGAACAGGTCGGCGAAGTCGGCGTCGAGGGTGAGGTCGACACGCGCGGTCACCGGGTCGGGGCGGTTGCTCACCAGCCGCAGGTGCTCGGTCAGCGTGCCGGCGGTGACCGCCTGGCGGCGGAACACGGTGTAGGCGGGCGGGTTGTCGCGCGTGCCCTGGGGAGTGAGGACGCTGGTGGCGGTGTCGTCCGTCTCCGCCGTCGCGGGCACCAGGGCCGCGGGTCCGCTGCCGTCGACGGTGAGCTGCCAGCGGCTGAGGTGACGGGCGTCGCGCAGGAACACTCCGTCGGGCGCGCTGCCCCGGATGCCGGTGATGCCGCCGCCGGCGTCGACGCGGGCGAAGGTGGCGTCGCGGACCAGCTGGACGCGGGTGTCGGCCGCGGTCATGGTGTGGTCTCCTCGGGGTCGGCGCTCAGCAGGTCGAGGGTGAGGGCGGCGGTCCAGGAGAAGTGGCGCGCGCCGCGGGCGGCGCCGGTGGTGGGGTCGACGTACTCGGCGAACTCCGACGCCCCCGCCTCGGCGAGGAAGCCCTGCCGCAGGCGTGCGGCCTCCTGATGGTGACCGTGGGTGCGCAGCCCTCGGTGGATCAGCCAGGCCGTGTTGAACCAGGCGGGGCCGCGCCAGTAGCGCGTGCCGGCGAAGGCGTGGCCGGTCAGGTCGTAGCTGGGGACCAGTCGTGTGGCCGGTGCCGCGAAGTGCGGGCCGTGGAGCGTCTCGCGCAGGCGGTCGACGACGCCGGCCGGGAGGTGCGGGACGACGAGCGGCATCAGACCGCTGACGCTGCGCTCGTCGATCAGCGTGTCGCTGCCCAGGTCCCGTACGCGGAACAGGCCGGCCTCGGCGTCCCAGAGCCGGCCCACCAGCCGGCGGGTCAGCTCCGCGGCGCGCGCGGTGTGGGGTTCGCCGGCCGTGCCCAGGTCCTCGGCCATGGCGGCCAGCGCCAGCTCGCTGACGATCAGCAGGGCGTTGAAGCCGGGGTCCTCGACGGCGAAGCCGTGCCGGGCCTCGCGGTCGTCGTAGCCCGCCTCGCGGTAGTCGGCCGCCAGCCGGACGTAGCGGCCGTAGTCGAGGTCGGTGGGACGGTCGGCGGGGTGGCCGTGGTCCAGGTCGGCGCGCCGGAAGGCGTCCGGCGGTGCGGGCGTGACGCGTTGCAGGGGCAGGTCCCAGCACGGGCTGTTGTCCATGCCGGGTTCCCACGGGTGGACGACGGCGGCCAGTCCTCCGCCGCCGAGGTCGCGCCGGGTGAGGAGGTAGTCGTGCCAGGCGGCGAGCCGGGGGTAGACGCGGGCCAGGAAGCCCCGGCGCCGCGACTCGCCGGCGTCGGCCCGGTGCACGAGCAGCGCCGCGAGGGCGTGTACGGGCGGCTGGACGATGCCGGAGGTCTCCGAGGCCGACGGGGCGCCGGCCGCCCGGCCCGCCTGGGAGGAGCGCCAGAAGTCGGGGCTCGGGAAGTAGGCGCCGTGCGGCAGGGCGGGGTTGAACTGGATGTGCGGGATACGCCCGTCGGCCCACTGCCCGGCCAGCAGGGACTCCAGTTCCTGCTGTGCGCGGCGCACCGACAGGTGACGCAGGCCGATGGCGATGAAGGCGGAGTCCCAGCTCCACTGGTGGGGGTACAGGGTGCGGGAGGGAACGGTGGAGGCGCCGGTCCAGTTGTCGATGAGGACCCGCGCCGCACCGCGCCGCAATGTCAGGGATGCGGCGGCGGTGGGCACGGGCCTGTCCAGGAGGGACTTCACGCGCCGGACCTCTTGAGGAAAGCGGGGACGGAGCGGACGGCGTCGACGGGATCGCCGGTCAGGCGGCACTCCAGGGCCAGGTGGCCGTCGTAGCCGATGGTGTGCAGGGCGCCGAGCCAGGCGGGCCAGTCGAGGTGTCCGGCGCCCGGCTGGAAGCGGTTGGAGTCGGAGACCTGGGCGTGGCCGATGACGTCGGCGTGGGCGAGGATCGCGGCGGCGGGGTCGCTCTCCTCGATGTTCATGTGGTAGCTGTCGATGCCGATCTTCAAGGAGTCCAGGCCGGTCTCCCGGATCAGGCCGGCGGCCTGTTCGAGGCGGTTGACCATGTGGTCCTCGTACCGGTTGAGGGGCTCCAGGAACAGGGTGACGCCCTCCTTGCGGGCGTGCTCGCCGAGTTCCGACAGCCCGGACAGCAGGACCTCGCGGTCCTCGTCCTCGGTGCGCGGGGGCTCGAAGGGCGGCAGGCGGCGCGAGAACATGCCGTAGGAGGCCGGGGTCTGCGCGCCCAGGCCGCCGATCTCGGCGATCACGGTGAGCTGGGACTTCATCTGGGCGATCGCGTCGCGGCGCTGCCCGTCGTCGAAGGCGCCGAGGAAGTGCAGCATGTCGACGCAGACCGTCGGCATGACCACGCCGTCCTTGCGGGCCTGGCGGAGTTCGTCGAGGCGGGAGGCGAAGTGGAGGTCGCCCTTGCCGCGCAGTTCGATGGCGTCGTAGCCGGCCTGCTGGGCGAAGTCCCACTTGGCCTGCAGGGTGTCTCCGGGCAGGAGTTGCTCCTGAACGGCGGTCTTGAGCATGAGGGGGCCTTTCAGAGCTTTCAGAATTCCAGCACGACCTGCAGCGCCTCTGCGGGGCGCTCGTCCAGCAGCACGTACGCGTCGGCGGCGTCGGCGGCCGGGATGACATGGCTCACCAGGGAGGCGACGTCCACCTGTCCCTCGGCGACCAGCCGCAGGAAGGTCTGCTGCAGACGCTCGACCGTCCAGCGGCCCGACAGCTGCGGGGGCACGCCGCCGATCTGGGAGCAGATGAGCTGTACGCGGTTGTGGTGGAACTCGTCGCCCAGGCGCAGGCCGATGCCGTCGCCCTGGTAGAAGCCGGACGCCACCACGCGGCCGCCGACGGCGACGGACCGCAGGGCCTCGTGCAGGGCGGGGTAGGCGCCGCTGATCTCGATGGCGAGGTCGGCGCCGAGCCCGGCGGTGGACTCGCGGACGGCTTCGGCGACGTTGTCGTTGCGGGCGTTGAGGGTCTGGTGGGCGCCGTAGCGCCGGGCGGTCTCCAGACGGCCGTCGAGGGCGTCGACCGCGGTGACGCGGGCGCCGTTGAGCTGGGCGAGGCGGGTGGTGAGCAGGCCGATGACGCCCTGCCCGAACACCGCGACGTCCTCACCGAGGTGGATGTCCGAGGCCAGTACGGCGTTGTAGGCGATGGCGCCGACCCGGGCGAAGGCGCCCGCCAGCGGCTCCAGCCCCGCGGGCAGGGTGTGCCCGATCATGCGCTCGGCCGGGACGATGCCCTCGCTGCGGTGGCCCCAGATGCCCCAGACCAGGTCGCCCGGCCCGGGCAGCCCGGGGGTGCCGGCCAGTTCCGGGGAGACCTCGACGACCTCGCCCACTTCCGAGTAGCCCCAGCCGGCCACCGGGTACTCGATGCCGGCCGCCCCGTCGCGGAAGAGCCTCGCCTCGGGATCCCAGGTACGCGTCAGGTACGGGTTGGTGCCGCGGTAGGCCGTGAGCTCGGTGCCGGCCGAGATGCCCGAGTAGCGGGTGCGCACGCGCAGGTGTCCGGGCGGCAGATCGGCTCTGACGTGCTCGGCCACCTCCACCTGGCGGGGGCCTGTGAATTGGACGACGCGTTCCACGGAGGGCTCCGGAAGGTTGCAGTTTTTCGGTTGCGTCGACAATAACCCCAACTTATGTCTTGTCAACAAGCAAAACTGATGCTGAGATGCGTGTTCAGTAGACGTAAGTCGGAACGAGGACATGCAATGCGCACCAAGAGCCGGCGATCGACGACGATCGCGGTGGGCATCACGGCAGCCCTGGGGATCGGGCTGCTGTCGGGCTGCTCCAGCGGCAGCACCGGGCCCGGAAAACCGGACCGCGAGATCACGGTCTGGTCCCAGGAGAACCTGCCGGACCGCATCGCGGCCCAGCAGAAGATCATCGACGGGTTCGAGAAGGAGACCGGGGTCAAGGTCCGTCTCGTCGGGGTCGACGAAGGGCAGATGCCTCAGCTGATCATGTCGGCGGCGGCCTCCGGCACGCTGCCGGACGTCATCGGCGCGGCCCCGATGGGCCAGGTCTGGCAGATGTACACCAACGGCCTGCTCAACACGAGCATCCCGAAGGAGATCATCGGCGAGCTGGGGCGCGGCACCTTCAACGCCAACGCGCTGGACCTGACCTCCGACGAGGAAACCAGCCTCGGTGTGCCCTCCGACGCCTGGCTCCAGCTGCTGGTCTACCGCAAGGACCAGTTCGACCAGAAGCAGCTGGCGGCCCCCGACACCTACATCCGCGCCCTGAGCGCCGCGAAGGCACTCGACACCAAGGGGCACGACGCAATGTCGGCCGCCACGGACCCCGGCGACGTCTTCACCTCGCAGAGCTTCGAGAGCGTGGCCCTGGCCAACGACTGCCAGCTGATCGACGACAGCCACGAGGTCGCCCTCGAGTCCCCGCAGTGCCAGACCGCCTTCAAGACCTACGACGAGCTCGCCCGCGCCTACGGCGCCCCCGGCACCCAGACCGTGGACTCCACCCGGGCCACCTACTTCGCGGGCCGGTCCTCGATGATCATCTGGTCGTCGTTCCTGCTCGACGAACTCGCCGGTCTGCGCAAGGACGCCCTGCCAAGCTGCCCCGAGTGCCGTCAGGATTCCGAGTACCTCGCGTCCAACAGCGGCATCGTCACCGCGATGACGGGTCCGGACGCGAGCGAGGCGGCGCAGTTCGGCGAGATCACCTCCTGGGTGACCACCAAGACCGCCGAGACCGCCGCGTCCCGCGAGTTCATCGAGTACATGATGGGCACCGGCTACGAGTCCTGGTTCGGCATGGCGCCCGAGGGCAAAATCCCCGTCCGGCAGGGCACCGCCGCACAGCCCGACCGCTACATCGACGCGTGGCGGCACAGCGAGATCGGCGTCGACACCAGGAAGCCGTTCGACCAGGTCTTTCCGGCGAGCCTGCTCAACCAGCTCGCCGACGGCGTCAGCAACATGCGGCGCTGGGGCATCACCCAGGGCGAAGGCGCCCTCGTCGGGGCCACCAACGGTGAGCTGCCCGTGCCGAAGGCCATCGGCGCCATGACCAGCGGTCAGTCCTCCCCCTCCGAGGCGGCACGCGAAGCCGGCGACGAGGTCGCCGCCCTGAAGAAGTCCCTGCAGTAGCCGCCCCGTCTGCACGTCACGAAGGTCCCCTCATGACTACAGCTCCAGCCGGCGCGCCGCAGCGCCGGGACACCAGCCCCGGGCCGGCCGACCGGCCCGAACCCCCCGGCCGCCGCCCGATGACCGCGAGCCGCCGCGAGAACCGCGCGGGCCTCGCGTTCGTCTCACCCACCTTCCTCGTGGTCCTCGTGGTGGTCATCCTGCCCATCCTGTGGACCGTGCTGCTGGCGTTCCAGGACGCCAAACTCGTCGACATCCAGGGCATGGGCCTCGCCGGCGACTGGTCCCTGGACAACTTCGCCGCGGTCTTCGACTCCTCCGGCTTCTGGTCCAGCCTGAGCACCACCCTCATCTACACCGCCGGCGCCACGCTCGGCTCCGTCACTCTCGGACTCGTCGCCGCGCTCGCGCTGCGCAAGCCCTTCCGCGGCCGCGGTCTGCTGCGCGCCGCCATGCTGCTGCCCTACGTCGCCCCCGTCGTGGCCGTGGCCTTCGTCTGGGAGGTCGCGCTCAGCCCGCAGTACGGCGTGGTCAACGACTGGGGCCGGCGCTTCTTCGGCTGGGACGACCCCATCGCCTTCCTCTCCACCCGTGAGTACGAAGTCCAGCTTCTCGGCCTGCACTTCGACATCCCTCTGGCGTTGCTGACCGTCATCGTCTTCGAGTGCTGGCGCTACTTCCCCTTCGCCTTCCTGTTCATCCTCGCCCGGCTCCAGGCGGTCCCGGACGGCCTGGAGGAGGCCGCCCTGGTGGACGGCGCCACTCCCACCCAGCGCTTCCGCCACATCCTGCTGCCCCAGCTGATGCCGGTCATCGCCCTGTTGTGCGTGCTGCGGTTCATCCTGACCTTCAACAAGTTCGACGACGTCTACCTGCTGACCGGTGGCGGCGCGGGCACCGACGTGGCCGCCGTCCGCGTCTACGACTTCCTCACCGCCCGCTACGACGTGGGGGCCGCGGCCGCCCAGGCACTCGTCCTGGCCGTCGCGCTCATGATCCTGCTGGGCCTCTACTTCAAGTTCTTCGGCAACAAGGTGCAGGAGGAATCGTGACCCGCAAGGCCGCCCTGACCCGGGCCCGGTTCGAGGACGGACTCTTCGGAGTCCTGCGCTGGATCGTCATCGCGTTCTTCGCGGTGATCACCGTGGTGCCCTTCTACTACATGCTGTTGCTGTCGCTGAAGCCGATCGACGCCCTGCTGCTCGACCCCGGATCCCTGTGGATCTCGGCCAAGGACTTCACCCTGTCCACCTACCGGGACGTGCTGCGCTCCACCGACGACGGCGGCCAGGGCTTTGTGAAGTTCCTGCTCAACTCCGCTCTCGTCTCGCTCGGTACGGTCGCGCTGACCATGCTGGCCGCCGTGCCCGGCGCCTACGCCGTGAGCCGGCTGAAGTTCTTCGGCCACCGCCAGGTCAGCGCGCTCTTCCTGGCCGTCTACATGTTCCCGGCGACCCTGCTGGCCGTCCCGCTGTTCGTCGTCTTCGCCAAACTGGGGCTCTCCTCCAGCCTGGTCGGACTCGCCGTCGTCTACGTCGCCCAGACCGTGCCGGTGTCGATCTACATGCTCCGCAACTACCTGGTGACCATTCCCTACTCCATCGAGGAGGCCGCCGCACTCGACGGCGCCAGCCGGCTCCAGACCGTCCGGAAGGTGATCCTGCCGCTCGCCCTGCCCTCCCTCATGGCGACCGGCCTGTACGTCTTCATGATCGCCTGGAACGAGTTCCTGTTCGCCCTGCTCTTCCTGGCCGCCGAGCCCGGCAAGTGGACCGTCCCCCTCGGGCTGGCCCAGCTCTCCAACGGCATCGAGGTCTCCAAGACCGTCCTCATGGCCGGATCAGTGGTGCTGACGATCCCCGTGGTACTTCTGTTCTTCGCCGCCGAGCGCCTGCTCACCGAGGGTCTGACCAGCGGCGCCGACAAGAGCTGACACCGTGAGGGAACCTTCGATGACGCCGAACCAGGTCAGCGCGGGAGAACTGCTGCAACTGATCCGCAGCGGCCGTGCCCGCACCCGCGCCGACCTGCAACGCGCCACCGGCCTCTCGCGCTCCACCGTCGGCCACCGCCTGGACGTCCTCAACCGCGCCGGATGGCTGCGGCACACGAGCGGGACCTCCACCGGCGGCCGCCCCTCGGCCTGCATCCTCTTCGACCCGTCCCACGCGTCGGTCATCGCCGTCGACCTGGAGACCAGGCACGCCCGGATCGCCGTGCTGGACCTGGCCGGGACGATCCTCGCCGAGCACGTCCGGCTCCTGGACATCACCGAGGGGCCGGACGAGGTGCTGGAGCAACTCGCCGCGTGGTTCCCGGAGCTGATCGCCGCCGCGGGCGTCGCAGCCACCCATGTCTGTGGCATCGGGCTGTCCGTACCCGGCCCGGTGGACTGGGAGACGGGCCGGGTGGTCGAACCCCCGGTCATGCCGGGCTGGGACCGCTACCCCGTCCGCGAACGCCTGCAGAAGGCGTACGCCGACCATGTGGGCCCCAGCATGGAGGACGGCCCCGTACCGGTGTTCGTCGACAACGACGCCAACCTCATGGCGCTGGCCGAACACCAGGCGAGCCACGCGGACTGCTCCGCCTTCGTGCTGGTGAAGGTGTCCACCGGCATCGGCGCGGGCGTCGTCGTCGGCAACGACGTCTACCGGGGCGTCGACGGCGGAGCCGGCGACATCGGCCACATCCGTCTCCACGACCGGTCCGACGCCCTGTGCATGTGCGGCTCCTACGGCTGCCTGGCCGCCGTCGCCAGCGGGCGGGCCCTGGCCAAGGAACTGTCCGCCCTCGGCATGGACACCACGACCGGCCACGACGTCAAACGCCTCCTCGACGAGGGGCAACCCGACGCCGTCCGCCTCGCCCGGGAGGCCGGCCGGCGTGCCGGCGAGGTCCTCGTCACCGTCGTCACCCTGCTCAACCCCGGGGTGCTGATGCTGGCCGGGGACCTCTCGGGCGTCCCCTTCATGACCGGCGTCCGCGAACTGCTGTACCAGCGTGCGATGCCCCGCACCACCGCCAACCTGCAGATCGTCACCTCTCGCCTCGGCGAGCACGCCGGTCTGATCGGGGCCGCGGCCATGGTCGTCGAGCTGCTCTACGCCCCGGCGCGGGCCGACGCCCGCCTCAACCGCCTCGTACTCGCCGACCAGGCGAGCCCTCCCCCGCAGACAGGAACGTCGTGACCAGCACCCCCGCCCCCTGGGTCCACCGGCCCGTCGAGGTCGGCCTCGTGGGCGCCGGCCCCTGGGCCCGCGCCATGCACGCCCGGATGCTCGCCGCGGGTCCCGAGACGCGGCTGGCCGCCGTGTGGGCCCGCCGTCCCGAAGCCGCCCAGCAGACGGCGGCCCCCTACGGGGCGCACGTGGCGGTCGACTTCGAGGACCTGCTCGACCGCTGCGAAGCGGTCGCCTTCGCGGTCCCGCCCGCCGTCCAGGCCGAACTCGCGCCGCTCGCCGCCAAGCAGGGCAGGGCCGTCCTGCTGGAGAAGCCCCTGGGGCCCGATCTGGCGTCGGCACGACGGCTCGCGGACGCGGTGGCCGAAGCCGGCGTCGTCTCCCAGCTCGTCCTCACCAAGCGCTATCACCCCACCACCCGCGCCTTCCTGGGAACCGCCCGCGCGCTCGACGTGACCGGCGCCCGCTCCTGTTACCTGCACGGCGCCTTCCTGGGCGGCGACTTCGCCACCGGCTGGCGACTGGAGCACGGCGCCCTGCTCGATCTGGGCCCGCACCTCCTCGACCTCCTCGACGCCTCGATCGGCCCGATCACCCACATCCGCGGCACCGGCGATCCGCGCCGCTGGATCGAGCTGACCATGGAGCACGCGAACGGCGCCGTCAGCCAGGCATCCCTGTCCGGCGCCGTCGCGGTACCGCGGGCCCTGACCCGCATCGAACTCTTCGGCTCCGGGAAGCAGGCCGTCTACGACACGGCGGGCATCGACCACGAGGAGTGCTGGCCCGTCCTCCGCCGCGACTTCGCCACCGCCGTGCGCACCGGCACCCCTCCCGAACTCGACGCCGCCCGCGGCCTGTACGTGCAGACGCTGATCGAGCAGGTCACATCGCCATGAGCGCGCGCTGGCGCTGAGAGGGCTCCCGGACCATGATTCCCCCATGCCGACGTCCACGCCGGTAGTCACGTGCACCTGAGGGGGACAAGTTCATGGCTGTATGGGTGATCACCGTGGAGACTCTCGACTCCGATTCCGAGACGAGGACGGTCGGCAGATTCCACGGTACGCGGGAGGAGGCGGAGGCCGCTCTGTACCGGGCGGCGTGCACCGGGGAGCCGGAGCTCGCCTTCCGGAGGATTCTGCGGCGTGAGATCTTCCGGTACCCCGACGGCGGTTACTACGTCTGCCTGTACGGGCGTTCGGACCAGCCACGGCACAAGCTGGTGTTCCGGATGGCGGAGCTGGTCCTGGACACGGCGTGGGCGCAGAAGGGCCGGCCCGGCACGCGGGAGACCGGGGACGAGGTCCCCGATCCCTGGCGTCCATGAGCGGTGTTGCGCGCGGCGGAGCCCCCTCCCCGCGCTGCGGGTGCTCCTCCGGGCCGGCTCCTGGACCGGCCCGCGCTCTCGACCCCTACCAGGTGACGGGCAGCTCGATCGGGAAGCGCCGGATCGTTCCCTTGTCCCAGCGCACCTCCTCCGGTGAGACCGCGAGGCGCAGTCCCGGGAACCGTTCCAGCAGCCGCCCGACAGCCACTTCCAGTTCCGCCATGGCCAGCGGCACCCCGATGCACCGGTGTCCGCCCCAGCCGAAGGTCATGTGCGCAAGGGCGGGCCGGTCCGGGTCGATGAGATCAGGTTCCGGGTAGCGCTCCGGATCGCGGTTCGCCGTCAGGTAGGACACGTGCACGAAGTCGCCCTTGCGGATCTGCACCCCGTCCAACTCCACGTCCTCCAGCGCCACGCGGGGAATTCCGACGCCCTTACGGAAGGGGATGACACGCAGCATCTCGTTCAGGACGGCCGGCAGGTCCTCCGGCCGGCTGGTGAGACGCTTCATCAGCTCGGGTCGGGTCAGGAGCAGATAGGCGATGTTGCTGATCTGGCAGGTGGCCGTGTCCTGCCCGCTGAGCGTCAGCGTCAGGGCCATGACCGCGATCTCCTGGTCGTCGAGCGTGTCCTCGCCGACCTTGGCGGCGACCAGCGCTCCGATCAGGTCGTTCCTGGGCGTCCTGCGCCGCTGTTCGACCATGTCGACGAAGTACGCCCGCAGTTCGGCCTTCGCGGTCGCGGCGGTCTCACGGCTGTCCGGGCCGGTGGCGAGCAGGTGCTGCAGGTTCTGCCGCATGCGGGCCCAGTCGTCCCGGGGGATCCCGAAGAAGTCGAAGATGGTGTGCTGCGGGAGCGGGTCCGACAGGTGACGCACCAGATCGGCGCCGGGCCCCTCCGCGGCCATCCCGTCGAGCAGGGTGTCCGCGAGGCGGCTGATCCTTGCCCGCATCCCGTCCACCTGCCGCTGGGTGAACGCCTGCGACGCGAGGCGCCGCAGACGGCTGCTGTACGGCGGGTCCATCACGTTGATCGACTCGGTGGAGACGATGGGTTCCGGTGTCAGCCGCGGGTAGTCGTGGTCCACGATGGCCGCCCGGCTGAACCGGTGATCGGTGGTGACCTTCTGCACCCCTTCGAACCCGGTGACCAGCCAGGCGTCGCCGTCACCGTAGGGCAGCCGGATCCGGGCGATGGCATCGCGGTCCATCAGCGCGGCCAGTGCGGGGTCGAATTCCAAGCCCTCGCTGAAGTCGAACGGACACGTGATCGCTTCGTCGCCTGGGGTCATGACGCCGTACTCCCTCGATGCCTCGGGTGTTTCCGTCATCCATGCATAAGCCACCGCACGGGGCTCAGCCACCGGGAGTCACCCGACGCGCGGCTCACCACCAGGACCGGAACCAGCCTGGAGCCGCGGGGCCGCCGGTGGCTGCGGAAGAAGCGGCAGCTTGCCGCTGGTCGCGCGGGACTCGGTGTCCCGGTGGGCTCGGGCGGCGTCCTCGAAGGCGTAGCGCCCGCCGATGCCGGGATTCAGGACGTTACGCCGAACGAGGTCGAAGAGGGTGGCGCTGTGACGCAGCAGCGCCTCGCGGATGGGGATGTGATCGCGGAAGACCGGACCGGTTCCACGAGAGCGCCGCCGGTGGACACGACCGTGTGGTCGGCACCCCTGTCCCGGGCCGTGCGGGCCTTGTGTTCGCCGGGCGCGAGGGCGATGACCGTGCACGCCGTGCCGACGCGCGTCGTCGGCCAGGTGGTGGCGGCGAGTTCTTGGCTCGCCGCCCACGGGAGCGACGTGTCAGAAGACCTGCACGAAGCAACCGAAGGCGATCGTGACCGAGGCCACGATCACCGCCGGGACGGCGAGAATCCTGGGCAGCTTCATGACACTCCTCCGTGGGTCACAGGCAGTTCCGGACGAGCCACTCGTCGGCGTTGTAGGTGTCCTTCGCCGGATCCGGCACGGTGGCCGGCCTCTCCTCGACGGTGTCCTCCAGGCGGATCCGCTCCGGCAGCTTGCCGAACCGCTCACGGCGACCGGCCTGGGCGGCATCCGGGTTCTCCGGCTGTTCGAGCGTCATCTCGCCCTCACTCACGCAGTGGATCGAATTTTCACGTCACCAGCTCAAGTGGTGACGATACTGCCTCACCATGCCATCACCCGTCAAGAGGGTGACGCGGGCTGCGACGGGAACGAGGTGAGACGGTGCCCACCGGTGCGGGGCACCCCTTCCCGCTGCGGCCCGTCAGCGGGCGCCGGCCGTCCGGGCCTGCTTCTGGCGCGCCCGGTAGGCGGCCGCCTTGACCTTGTTCCCGCAGGAATCCATGCCGCACCACTGCCGGCGCATACCGCGCGACCGGTCGATGTAGATGCGGGTGCATTCCGGATTGCCGCACTCCTTCATCAGCGGCACGTCCGCGCCGCTCAAGAGCTCCACCGCGCTACGCGCCACGAGGGACAGGGCCTCTTCCTGCGTCGCGTCGGTCCATCGTCCCGTCGCCGTGAGTCGCGGCGCCGCGGGAGGCTTGCGGGCCGCGCTGTTCACCACCGCGAGCGCCCCCATGTCGTAGGGTTCTGCGGCGATGCGGGCCGTGACCAGCTGGTAGATCGCTTCGCGAACGGTCACCGCGCGCTCGACATCGGCTTCCCGGGCAGGGGTGACCGCGTCGACGATCCCGGATTCGAGGTACCAGGCGTCCAGCCGGTCCCCGGACACGAACATCTCGAACCGGACCGACCTGCGGGCGCGGAGCGTCGCGGCGAAGTCGAGGGCTGGATTTCCGCACGGAAAGACATGCTCCAGATTCACGTCACCATGCTGACAGGTGACGTTTGTCACGGCAAGGGCGCCGTCCGGGACCAGACGAGGCCGCCCGTGACCTCCGGGGGCACCGGTTGCCCCGCGGTCGGGGCAGTGGTGGGATGGAAAGGCTTTCGCTCGAGCGCGAGCAACAGGTGACCGCCAGGCGGTGCGCGCGGGTCCCGCACCACCGGCCGCTCTTCACGGCCGGAGTCGTCGCTCTGCGCGCAGGCACACCCACGCGATCCCCCTTTGCCGGCGTGTGGGTCACCAGGCTGTCGCCCGGCTCAGGTCCGCCGTTCCTGATCCAGGAGGCACACATGAGCACCTACCGGGTCGCGCAGGTCGCCACCCCGAACGGGCCCTTCGACGTCGTCGAGCGTGAAGTGCCGCACCCCGGTCCCCGCCATGTACGGATTGCCGTCGAAGCCTGCGGAATCTGTCACAGCGACGACTTGTTCGTCGGCGGCGCAGTGCCCGGCGTGCAGTTCCCGGTGGTTCCGGGGCATGAGGTCGGCGGCCGCATCGAGGAGCTCGGCGAAGGCGCCCAGGCCAGCGACTGGAACGTGGGGGACCGGGTGACCGTGGGCTGGTTCGGGGGCAGCTGCGGTCACTGCACGCCGTGCCGGCAGGGCGACTTCATCGCGTGCGAGAACCTGAAGGTTCCCGGCTGGGCCTACGACGGAGGGTTCGCCGAATACATGATCGCGCCGATCGACGCCCTGGCCCGGATCCCCGACGCGCTGACGGCGGCCGATGCCGGACCCATGGCCTGTGCGGGTGTGACCACCTACAACGGACTGCGGCGCAGCCCCGCCGAGCCGGGCGACCTGGTGGCCGTGCAGGGCATCGGAGGTCTGGGGCATCTCGCCGTCCAGTACGCCGTGGCCATGGGGTTCGAGACGGTGGCCATCGCGCGGGGCGCCGCCAAGGCCGAGTTCGCCAAACAGCTCGGGGCGCACCACTACATCGACAGCACGGGCGGGACCCCGGTCGCCGAGGCTCTTCAGTCTCTGGGCGGCGCGAAGGTCGTCCTGGCCACCGCCGGCGCCTCCGACGCCATCGCGGCGACGGTCGACGGACTGGCACACCGAGGTGAACTCGCCGTCGTCGGGGTGGATCCCGGCCCCATGGGAATCAGCCCGGTCCAACTGATCATGCGGAGCAGGACCGTACGCGGTCACGCGTCCGGTACCGCGCAGGATGTGCAGGACACCATGGCGTTCAGCGCGCTGCACGGCATACGCCCCATGGTGGAGGTCATGCCCCTGAGCCAGGCCGGCGAGGCGTACCGGAAGATGCTCGCCGGTACCGCTCGCTTCCGCATGGTGCTCACTCCCGACAGCTGACGCGGCCGCCGTACCGGCGAACTCCCGTTCCGGCCCCCGTCGCCGGCGAGGCTGGGGGCGGCGAAGCGCTGCCCACATCGGGACGACGCGGCACGCCCTGCCCGGCCTCACCCGGCTCGCCGATCTCGCCGACCCCGACCGCCTTCTGACGCTCCGCCTCGGCGCGACGGCGTCGCCCCGGAGGATCACCGGCTGTTCCTCGTCCACCTGACGCGGGCGGATGCGGACCGTCGCCGACGGCGGTTCCGGTCCGCCGTCCACACCCCGGACCGCGTTGTCAGAGGCCTGCTCAACAGTTCCCGTCACTTGATCACTGCGGGTACGGGAGGCACGCATGGGGTGGGTGTCGGCGGGCGGCTACGAAGTCGCCCTCGACGACGGCAAGGTGGTGTGCCGCAACGGGGCCGGACGGCGGCTGAAGTCCGTACCCTCCAAGATCGCCGACGATCCGGCGGTGGTGGGACCGCGTCAGCTGGGCGAGTGGCTGCAGCGGCACGCGCGGCAGGGCCTGGCCGCCTCCGGGCCCTGCTGCTCGCCACCGAGCATCCGGCCGACCCCGCCGCGAGGGTGGGCCTGGGTCTGGACCGCCTCCAGCACGCGGACCTGCCCACCGGGACCGTCCCCGCCACCGGCCGCGGCCGGTGGCGGGGATGCACCTGCTGCGCCGTCGCGTGCGCCAGGCGGTTTCAGGCGGCCCTCGCGTGCCGGCCGCCGCCCGCGGCGGATCGGGCGACGGTATCCGCCTGCGCCGGGCCGGCCTCGCCACGGCGGCCGATCTCCTCGACGAACTCCAGGGCGCCGCCGCGGACGGCGCACGCGACGCCTTCCGCCGCCTGCTCCCGGCCGACACGGACATCTTCGCCCGTGCCTGGCTCGCCGCCGCCGTCCGCACCGGCGTGGTCGAGCGGGCGTTGTGCGCGGATGCGTGGGGAGCCCGCGCGGCGGAGTTCTCCAGTCCCCCTGGGTTCCCGCGCCTTCAGGTCAGGATCTGTCCTATATGGCTCCTAGTGTGGGACGCGTCCACGGAACACGGAACACCGCTGACGGAAGCCGGAGACGATGACCGCGACGCATCACGCCACCACCCCGACCAAGACCTCGCCGGAGGCCACCGGCGAGCGCGCCGACCTGCTTCAGGCCCTGGCTCACCATCGCCGGTTCCTGCGCCTGACCACCCGTGACCTGACGGACGAACAGGCCGGACGGCGCACCACCAGCAGCGAACTGTGCCTCGGCGGCCTCATCAAGCACGTCACCTCGGTCGAACGGTCCTGGGTCGACTTCATCCAGCACGGGCCCGAGGTCCTGGGCGACTGGAACAGCATGACCGAGGCCGACTGGGCCGCGCGGGCCGACGAGTTCCGCTTGTTGCCCGGCGAGACGCTGGCGGGCGTGCTGGAGCGTTACACGGAGGTGGCCCGCCGAACGGACGAACTGGTCGGGACGCTGCCCGACCTCGACCTGTCCCAGCCGCTGCCGCCTGCCCCCTGGCACGAGCCGGGCACCCGCTGGTCCGTCCGCCGGGTCCTGCTGCACCTCATCGGCGAGACGGCTCAGCACGCCGGTCACGCCGACATCATCCGGGAGTCCCTGGACGGCACCAAGAGCATGGGCTGACCGGCCGCCCGCCTGCCGCTCCGGCAGGCGGGCGGCACCGAGGCCTGGCGCGCCCCATGCGGCGTTTCGGTGAATGGCGCGTCCGCCACGGCGGTGCTCGTTCCCTCGCTCGGCCGTGCCCGGCACGGTGAAGGCTGCTGTGCCCTGCCGGGTGTCCGACCCTGGTGCTTCGGTATCCGCCTCGGCTGAGGGCCGTACGAGCCGCCGAACCGAGCTGGGAGTGTGCAGGGTGCGAAGCCGGGAACTGGCCGGACCTGAACGGATTGTCCTCGGTGAGCGCCCCGAGGCGGCGGTGCGGCTGCACTGCCTGCCACCGGCCGGCGCGGGCGCCGACTTCTTCCACCCGTGGCTGGAGCACCTGCCGCGGTGGGTGGAGTTGTGCACGGTGAGACTGCCCGGCCGCGGCCCCCGGGCGGACGAGCCGTCACTGACGGACCCCGCGGACCTCGCCGCGCGCCTGGCGGAGATCCTCGACGACCCGGCCGATGCGCGGCCGTTCGCGGTGTTCGGTCACAGCGTGGGGGCGCTGATGGCGTTCGAGACGACGCGACGGCTGCGGCGGGACGGCGGACGCATGCCGATCTGGGCGGGACTGTCCGCGTTGAGCGGACCCCAGGACGGTGCCTACGCCAAGGGCCTCGTGCCCCTGCTGACCGCGGGCACGGATGGTCTGGCCATGCTCATCGGTGGCCCCGTGCCGCAGTGGCTGCTCGACGACGCGCGACTGCTCGCGGGCGTGGGCACGCCGTTGCTGGCCGACTGTCTGCTGCTGCTGCACCACCGCCATCGGCCCGAGCCGCCGCTCGAGGTGCCCCTGGCCCTGTACGGCGGCAAGCAGGACCCGACCACCAGCGCGGAGCAGCTCGCCACCTGGAACAGCCTGTTCGCCGCACCTGCTGAGCCCCGGCTCTTCCGTGGTGCGCACATGTACCCGAACGTGCGGACCGCGGCGCTGGTGAAGCAGGTGGTCGCCGACCTCGCGCGGGCCGCGGAGCACGCGGTGGCGGCGGAGCACGTGGGAGACCGCCGGAGCGCGGTGGTCTGCGACCGGGCGTCGGTCTGCCGTAGCACGGCGGTCGGGGAGAACACGGTGCCGGCCGTATGAGCGACGCGGCGCGCACCCCGGCCGCGTCGCCGGGCGCGGCCGGGCGGCAGGGGTGATGTGCCTGGCTGCTGGGGGCAGGGGTGATGTGCCTGGCTGCTGGGGGCAGGGGTGATGTGCCTGGCTGCTGGGGGCTGGAGCTGACCGTTCTGGACGTCTCCGTGCTATTGGCTGCGCGGCGGCGCGGCCCGCACCGGTGGCGGCCGCGGTCGGTGCCGCCTGCGGCTTCGGCGGGCAGAACGCGGCGCTGGTCTTCGTCCGCTGCTGACGGGCGCGGGCGGCGGGCCGCTCGGTACGCTCCGGGCGGCCGCCCTGTCACGCCAGCGGGTCGTGGCCCCAGTTCATGAGAGAGTGGCGCCAGCGGGAGTCGCGCACGTCCCCCGACGGCCGCTGCGCCAGGTGGCGGCGGATGTAGCCGACAACCTTGCGCATGTGCTGGTAGTCGTCGTCCGACAGGTCGCTCCTGCTGCCGCGCAGAATGGCGAGAATGCGGCGCCCGGAGGCGTGCCCGGTGGACTCACCGCCGCCCCCGTGCTGGCCCGCGTCGCGGGAGGTGTCCGTGGCCAGCCAGTCGTCCAGCGCGGACGGCGTCATGTTGACCAGTTCGTCGAACGCCTCCCAGGTCTCCCGCTTCTCGTCGTCGTCCACGTCGTGTCACTTCTTCTTCCGCAGGGCCGACGGCTTGTGCACCGCCGGCCTGCCGGACTTGTCGCTGCGCACCTCGTACTGCGGTTCCTCGGGCGAGGCGTCCACGGTCCGGCCGGCGGCCCGCGTCCGCTTGGTGATCTTCTTCTGCACCTTGCCTTCCGCCTCGCTGCCGTGGCTGCTCCAGGTGACCTCGTCACCGCGCTTCAGGGGTTCGTCCCGCTTCCTGTCCTTCGCCATGAGGTTCTCCTCGTCCGGGCGGGCGCGTCGGACGGTGCCGGGCCCCCGGGTTGTTTGTGTGTCTCCCTCCACGCTGCGTGAGGCGGCGGCGTGGCGCATCCGGGCCGTCATCGCTCCGGGCGCCTTCAGCGGGCCTGTGCGAGCAGGTCCTCCGACAGGGTCCACAGGCGTCGCGCGTTGCCGGCGTCGACGGCGTACCGCTGGTTGCCCATCGAAGCGGCGATGTCCTCGGCGACGCGGTCGTCCGCTGCCGTGCAGCGGACGGCGAGAGTGACATCGGCGCCCTCGCGCGCCCTGCGGCGAAGCTGCCGGTGCTGTCCCCGGCGCAGGCCCCCACCACGTGCGTGCGTTGCCGGCCCGGCGATGCCCCGGGCGGGTCGCCGTCGCCGTCGAGCAGCTCGTCGAAACCCTCGACCCGGTGTTCGCCGTGCGGACCGTCCGCCCGGGGGCCCACCGGCCCGGGCGGGGGGCAGGGGTCGGTCGTGTCCGCCGGGGCACAGCGGTGCACGCGCCGGTACGGGCGGTGTCGAACCGTGCAGGGAGGGTACCCAGGGCTAGCGCGGAGGGAGTGATCGGGATGGTGCACAACGGCGACGACGCGACGCTCGCCGCACGTGCCGAGGGCCCCGGTCTCCGGGTGGCGGCGCAGCCGCCCGCGGAGCGGCCGGCGCCGGAGGCGGCGAGCGACCTGCCCCGGGATCGCAACCAGGCGATCCTCGAAGCGGCCAAGCAGGTCGGCACGCTGCTCAAGCGGGGCGGGCATGACTTCGCGCTGGCGGGCAGTGTGGCCGCGTACGCCCACGGTGCCGGCGAGAACCTTCAGCACGACGCCGACTTCTGCATCAGGCCCGAGGACGCCGAGGCCGTCGCGGCCACCCTGCGCGGCGCCGGGCTGCCGGTCCACACCCCGCCGGAGGACTGGCTGCTGAAGTCGACATGCTTCGGGCAGGACATCGACATCATCTTCGAGCTGGCGCACCGCCCCGTCTCGACGGGCATGCTGGAGCGGGCGCAGGAGATCCCCGTGGACTCGGTGCGCATGCCGGTGCTGGCGCCGACCGACCTGCTGTCGAGCCTGCTCGCCGCCTTCTCCGAGCACCACTGCGACTTCGGCGCGGTCCTGCCGATCGCCCGTGCGCTGCGCGAGAAGGTCGACTGGGAGCGGATCCGTCAGGACATCGGGGACCAGCCGATGGCCGCCGCCTTCCTCTTCCTCCTCGAACGCCTGAGCGTGATCACTTCGCGGGAGGAGCAGTCATGACCGGCCCCGACGCCGGGGGCGTCTCCGGCGCTCCGGCCACCGAGCACCTGGAGTACCGCGTCGCGCACCTGCGTGACCGCCTCGCCGCCGGGGACCTCGGTGAGCTGGGGGTGCGCATCGAGGTGCGCGGTGAGGCGGTGCTGCTCACCGGCACCGTGCCCTCCGCCCGCTGCCGTGACGAGGTACGCCGTCTCGCCCAGGAGGAGCTGGCCGGGCTGCCGGTGCACTGCGACCTCGTGGTCACCGACTCGTCCTCGCCCGATCACGCGGAGGACCTCACATGATCCGGATCGCCGCCGTCGGGGACATCCACATGGGTCCCGACAGCCAGGGCGTGCTGCGCCCGGCGTTCGAGACGCTGCCCGAGTGTGCCGACGTCCTGCTGCTGGCCGGGGATCTCACCCGGCACGGCACCGCGGACGAGGCCCGGGTGGTGGCACGCGAGATCGCGGATCTCGGGGTGCCCGTCGTCGCCGTGCTCGGCAACCACGACCACCACGACGACCGTCCGCGGGAGGTCACGGCCATCCTGGAGGACGCCGGTGCCCAGGTGCTGGAGGGACGGGCGACGGTCGTGACCGCGGGCGGAAGCCGCATCGGGGTGGCGGGCACCAAGGGGTTCGGCGGCGGCTTCGTCGGGCGCAGCGCCGGTGAGTTCGGTGAGCCGCTGATGAAGGAGTTCGTGCGGTACTCCCGCCGGTGCGCCGACGGGCTGCGCACGGCGCTCGAGCAGCTGGCCGTCGAGGACTGCGACGTGCGGGTCGCCCTGACGCACTTCTCCCCCGTGCCGGAGACGCTGGCCGGTGAGCCGCTGGAGATCTATCCGTTCCTCGGCAGCTATCTGCTGGCCGAGGCGATCGACACCGCGGGCGCCGACCTCGCGGTGCACGGGCACGCGCACGCCGGCACCGAGCACGGCATGACGAGCGGCGGCGTCCGGGTACGCAACGTGGCGCAGCCGGTGATCGGCCGGGCGTTCCACGTCTACCACGTGCCCGTGGGTGCGCGGCTGCCGTAGCCGCGGGGCGCCGTACCGGGACGAACCCGGCGACGGCGGGCGGCGTACTGCACTTGGCGCCCCTTCGCCTCACCAAAGCGCGAAACACCCGCGGGACGGACATTCCGCGGCCCCTTCCAGGCAAGCCCTAGGGCTTCGGGACGGTTTCTCCCCGTACCTGACTGGAAGGAGACCTTTCGCATGGTGCACAGACATGCCGCGGCCGGGCGCCGTACGGCCCTGGCCGCGGTCGGCACGTTGTTGCTGAGCGGGATCTGTTCGACCGCGGCGGCCGAGGCCGAGCCGCCGCCACTGGCGGGGCCGTTGCCCTCGGCGACCCAGACGCTCGGGGCCGACCGGCCGTCGGCCCAGGTGCTGCGCGCGCTGGAACGCGACCTCGGTCTGACCGGGCAGCAGGCGGCGACCCGGCTGGTGAACGAGGCGGAGGCGGGCACCCGCGCGGGTCGCCTCCGCCTGGCGCTGGGCGAGCGGTTCGCCGGCGCCTGGCTCAGCGGCGCCACCTCGGGCACGCTCACCGTCGCGACCACCAGCACGGCGGACGTGACCACCATCCAGGGGCAGGGCGCGAAGGCCGCGGTCGTCAAGGCGACCCTGGCCGACCTCACGGCCGTCAAGGGCAAGCTGGACAAGGCCGCCTCACTGGTCAGCACGCGCAACGCCCCGCAGTGGTTCGTCGACGTGCCGAGGAACAAGGTCGTACTCGAGGCGGCGAGCAGGTCTGCCGCGGACGCCTTCCTGCGGGCCGCCGGCCTCGACACCAAGCAGGTCGACGTGAAGGTGTCGTCGAACCGGCCGCATCTGATGGCGGACATCACCGGGGGCGACGCGTACTACGTCAACGGCGCGGCCCGCTGCTCGGTCGGTTTCTCGGTCACCAAGGGCGCTCGGCAGGGCTTCGCCACCGCCGGCCACTGCGGTGACCCGGGCGACCGGACGACCGGCTACGACCAGGCGGAACAGGGCGCCTTCCAGGCCTCCGCGTTCCCGGGCAAGGACATGGCGTGGGTCTCGGCCGGCGGGGACTGGACGGCCACCGCGAACGTCAAGGGCGAGGAGGGCGCGACCGTGCAGATCGGCGGCTCCGTCGAGGCGCTGGTCGGGGCGTCGGTGTGCCGGTCCGGCTCCACCACGGGCTGGCACTGCGGCACGATCCAGCAGCACGGCACGAGTGTCAGCTACGCCGAGGGCGTCGTCGACGGGCTGACCCGGACGACGGTGTGCGCCGAGCCGGGCGACTCCGGTGGCCCGTATGTCTCGGGCGCCCAGGCACAGGGTGTGACCTCGGGCGGCACGGGTGACTGCACGAGGGGCGGCACGACGTTCTACCAGCCGGTCAACCCGGTCCTCGGCGACTACGGGCTGACGCTGAAGACGGCCTCGACCGGTGCCTCGGCGCCGGGTCAGCAGGACGGCGGGCAGGCCGACGGATGGGCCGCCGGCCGGGTCTACCACATCGGGGCCACGGTGGTCCACGACGGCGTCCGCTACCAGTGCCTGCAGTCCCACCAGGCGCAGGGCGCCTGGTCGCCGGCCGCCACGCCGGCGCTGTGGCAGCGCGTGTGACGGTCCCTCGGGCCCGGCGGCATCGGACACGGCGCACCGCCTCGTCCGGTGCCGCCCCCGCGTCGCAGTAGGGAAGACGACGTGGGGGACGGCGTATCCGGTGGCACGCGACGGCTCCGGTCCACCCGGGCCACGGCGCAGTCCTCGCCGGGCAGGGCGAGCGGGGCCGGCACCGCGAGCCGGTGGGCCAGTTGCTGCCGGCTCGTCCCGTCGAGCCGGACGGCGTCGGGTTCCCCGGCGCCGGTGCGCCGGCTGCGAAGCGGCTCAGCCCCCGGGTCATCGACCAGTGGCTCCACGCGACGGTGCCGCCGGCGCCCGGACGCGGCGGGTGGGCGGCCAAGGACTTCTGTCCCTGCTTGGGCCGCGGGGGTCGGCGGCGACAGCAGCAGGGAACCGCCGTCGTCGGACAGGGCGAGCGCGGCGCACTCGCGGCTGTCGCGTCAGACGCCGTCGGCCTCGGCCGGGTCGAGCACCGCGTCGATGTCGGTGCTCTGGACTTCCGTGGTGATCTTCTCGGTGGAAGGCATGTCACCATCCCCTCAGGGTGTAAGGGTGTAGAGCAGTACCTCCGGCATCCGGTGACACCGCATCCACACGATGGATGCGAAAGCCTGCAGAATGCGCAGAGTTGCAGAGTTCAACCTCTCCTCGGATGACGGGGCGTCACTCGCGGCGCTCCGCTTCCCGGGGCAGCTGCTCGGCAAGGCGGCTGGCCTGTGCCAGCAGCGCACCATGGACGGCCAGCGCCTCAGGGCCGTTCGGGACCCGCCCGGGCAGCTGCTCCCGCAGGGCGTCGAGGGCCCGGTCGAGTTTGTCGACGGACTCCCGCAGCTCGTCCTCGGATCCGTCGCCGAAGCGGGTCCTGGCGTACAGGTGGATCGCCTCGGCCGCGCGGCACAGGAAGTCCGCGTACGGGCCGGCGATCCGGGGGTCCGGCCGGGTGGGGCCGCGCTTCTCCTCGGCGACCTCCCTCACGGTGCGGGTCACGCCGGCGGTGTGGACGGCCACGTAGTCGAGGACGACGACGGCATCGTCGTACGCGCGGCCGGGCGAGGACTGCCGGCGCCAGCCGAGCGGGTTGACGCGCAGACTCTCGCGGCTCCAGCCCAGGGATGAGCGGGCCTGGTCGACCAGCCGCCGCAGGCGCAGCGCCCGTTCGTGCCAGCCCTCGGCGCGGTGGGCGTCCCACTCGTCCTCCCGGAGCCCTTCGGCGACGGAGGTCAGGATGGCGTGGGCCTCGCCCGCCGCGTCCTCAAGGGCGGCCCGGGTGTCACGCAGGTACACGGGCGGGCGGATCAGCGCGTTGACCGCGATGCCCACCAGCGCGCCGAAGAGGGCCTGCGCGATCCGGGCCGCCGAACCGGTGACGCCGACGTTCGGGTCGGTGAGGACGAACAGCGCTCCGGTGGCCGCGTAGATGCCCTGGCTGCCCAGTTGCCGCCAGCTGCCGACGATGACCGCCGGCGGAAGGACAAGAGCCATCGCGGCCATGGCGTTGCCCAGGGCCAGCACGCCCGCGGTGGCCGCCACCGTGCCGAAGGCGATGGCCGCCAGCTGCTGCAGGCCGTGCGCCACGGACCGGTACACGGTCGACTCCACCAGCACGACCGCCACCCAGGGCGCCACGAAGGCCATGGGCGCCTGGAGCCACCACCCCACCACCGCCCAGGCCACCCATGCGGCCAGCGCCGCCTTCGCGGCCTGCACCGCCAGGTCGCGCTCCCGTCCCGGGGCCGAGCAGGCCCGCCGTACCGCGTCCACGGCGGCGTCGTAGCCACGCCTGCCCCTGTGCCCTGTCGTGCGTATCCATCCCATGCCACTCAGGTGCCACGCAGGCAAGCTTTACAACTGGCAGAAATGCCGACGGTTCGGCTCAGGAGCCAAGCTCGACCCGGAGGGCGAGCCGGTCACGGTGCAGCGGACGTTCGCCACGGCCCGCTCGATCGAGTTCGACGCCCTGCTGCTGGCGGGCGTGCCGGGGCCGGGCGGCGACGCCTACGGGGCCAGGGACGCCAAGGCGGGCAACGGCGAGCCGAACGGCGCGCGGCCCACCGATCCGAGGGTGCTGCTGATGCTGGGCGAGGCGTTCCGGCACGGCAAGGCCATCGGCGGCTGGGCGGGCGCGCAGGCCGCGCTTGAGGCCGCGGGCGTGCCCGACGACGCGCCCGGCGTGGTGACCGGCGAGTCCGGGACCGGTGTCCTGGAGGAGATCTCCGGGCTGCTGAAGAGCCACCGGGTGTGGGAGCGGTTCGCGCCGCGCGTGTGAGGAGACGCCAGGCTCGGTGTGGCGCGGATCACTCGGAAAGTTCGCGATGCGCCACATCGGGCCCGGCTGCGATTACCGAACGGCGGGCGGCCGGGAGTCGACTTTGGAAGCCCGGATCAAGATCCAAGATTGACCTTCAAAACACAGGCAAACTGAGTGCCGTACCGTGGAATAATTGGAAATGAAGCGTCGGGCCAGGCCGACGTCACATCGAGCTGGCACGGAAACCGCAGGAATTAACGTCCTGTTCATGACTCAGCTGGACGTACGGCCCCAGGCCGCAGACACGGACGCGGCCTCCGGAGGCATGCGCGCCAAGGGCCTGAGCGGGAACTCCGTCGGCCTGCTGGGCAGCGCGGTCATCGGTGTGTCCACCGTGGCCCCGGTGTACTGCCTCACCTCGACGCTCGGCTCCACGGCGGGCGAGGTGGGCGTCCAGATGCCCGCCGTCTTCCTCGCGGGTTTCCTGCCGATGCTGCTGGTGGCCTTCGCGTACCGCGAGCTGAACAGGGTGATGCCGGACTGCGGCACCTCGTTCACCTGGACGGTGAAGGCGTTCGGGCCGGGCGTGGGCTGGATGTGCGGCTGGGGGCTGGTGATCGCCACGATCATCGTCCTGTCGAACCTGGCCGGCGTGGCCACCTCCTACTTCTGGCTGCTGGCCGGCGAGATCACCGGCAGCGAGTCCGTCGCCGCCCTGGACGGGAACAGGGCCGTCCACATCCTCACCTGCCTCGCGCTGATCGCTGTCGCGACGGTGATCAGTTACCGCGGGATGACCGCGACCAAGGGTGTGCAGTACGCGCTGGTGGCGCTGCAGCTGGTGGTGCTGGCCGTGTTCGTGGCGATGGCCTTCGGCAAGGCGGGTACGCCGGACTTCCCGACCTCGGCGGACTTCTCGTGGTCATGGCTGAATCCGTTCGCCGTGCAGTCGTTCGGCGCGTTCACCGCCGGCCTGTCGCTGTCGATCTTCATGTACTGGGGCTGGGACGCCTGCCTGACCGCCAACGAGGAGACCAGCGGCAGCAGCCGCACACCCGGCCGCGCGGCCCTGGTCGCCATGGTCGTGCTGGTCGGCTCGTACCTGGCCACCGGAGTCGCGGCGCAGATGGTCGTCGGCTCCGGCGACCAGGGGCTCGGCCTCGCCAACCCCGAGACCTCCGACAACGTCTTCGCCGCGCTCGCCGGGCCGGTGATGGGCCCCGCCCTCGGCATCCTGCTCTTCGTCGCCGTCCTCGCCTCGGCCGCGGCCAGCCTCCAGACCACGTTCATCCCGGTGGCCCGCACGGTGCTCGCGATGTCGACGTACGAGGCCCTGCCCGCCTCGTACGCCCGGGTGCATCCCCGCTTCAGGACACCGGGGCGGGCCACGGTCACCGCGGGTGTCGCGACCGGCGTGTTCTACACGCTGATGACGCTGGTCAGCGAGCACGTGCTGGTCGACACGATCTACGCGCTCGGCCTGATGATCTGCTTCTACTACGCCCTGACGGCCTTCGCCTGTGCCTGGTACTTCCGTGCGGAGCTGCTGCGCTCCGGCCGCGACCTGGTGTTCAAGGGGCTGTTCCCCGTGGTCGGCGGTGTGCTGCTGGCGGCGGTGTTCGCCAAGACGCTGGTCGACATGTGGGACCCGGCGTACGGCAGCGGCTCGTCCGTGCTGGGGGTGGGGTCGGTGTTCGTGATCGGCGTCGGGCTCCTGGCCCTGGGCCTGGTGATCATGTCCGTGATGCGGTGGCGCAACCCGGCCTTCTTCCGCGGTGAGGTGCTGACGGCGTCGACGCCCGCGCTGGTCGCCAAGGACTGACGTCGGGCGCCGGCGCTACCAGGCGACCGGCAGCCGCTCCGGGATGCGCTTCATGAAGCCCGTGCGCCACACGAGTTGCTCCACCGGCACGGCGAGGCTCAGCTCCGGCAGGCGCCGCTGGAGCACCTCCAGGGCGATCCGGGCGTGGGCGCGGCCCAGGGCGGTCGCCGGGCAGTAGTGGGAGCCGCCGCCGAAGGAGAGATGGTCTGCGGCGTTCTCCCGGTGGACGTCGAAGCGGTGCGGGTTGGGGAACTTCTGCGGGTCGAGGTTGGCCCCTTCGACGAGGACCAGCACGAGCTCGCCCCTCTTGACCTCCACGTCGCCCAGCCGGACGTCCGCGAGGGCCAGCCTGGGCAGGGCGTCACCGATGGAGAGGTTGACCCTCAGCAGCTCCTCCAGCCCTCGGTCGAGCAGTTCCGGCTGGTCCCGGAGCAGGTCCCAGGTGGCGCGGTGGACGAGCAGGTGGACCAGCGCCATGGCGAGGAATCCGGCGGTGGAGATGACGCCGGCGCCGAACATGGTGACGCCGACGGTGGCCAGCATCTCGTCCGTCAGGTGCGCGTAGTCGGGGTCGTCGCGCAGGGCGGCGAGTTCGCCCATCAGGCCCCGGGTCGCGGGATCGTCCAGCAGCGAGGTCATACGGCGGATGTCCCGGTCCCAGTTGATCTTCGCCCCGGTGACGGGGCACGGCGAGTTCATGAACGCGATGTCCAGGCTGCGCAGGAACCGCGGCGCCTCGCTCTGCGGGATGCCGAGAATGCGGCAGTGCATCCCGGCCGAGTACGGATCGCAGAACGCGGCCCGCAGATCCGCGGTGGGACCGGCCTCGACGAGGGCGTCGACCAGCCGTTCGGCCTCGGCACGCATCCACTCGGTCAGACCCGGCGCCTTGGGGCTGAGGGCCTTCATCACCGCCCGGCGCAGCCCGGCGCCGGTGATGTTGCCCATGTTGTTCACGACCTCGGGCGGGATCGTCAGCGCGTACTGGCGCGGGACGCCGGGTGCGGAGGTGTCCTTCAAGGAGAACCGGTCGTCCTCCAGCACCTGCCGGCACAGGCCGTGGGAGGACACCAGCCAGGCCTCGTCGCCGGCGATCGTGCGGACCCGCCGTACCGGAGTCGTGGCACGCAGCGCCTCCACCTCGGCGGGCACCCGCGTCCCGTCCCACGAGAACGGGAAGTCGAGCACGTCCGTGGCGCGGGCGGTGTCAGGCGCGATGGTCATGTGGTGGCTCCTTCGGCGGTGACGGGGGTGACCACGGCGTGGCCCTGGTTGCGGGAGGCGCGCAGGCCGGCGCCACGCGAGTAGAGCAGTTCCGCCATCGGCAGGAGCTGGTGGTAGCAGTTGAGCGAGGACGGCACACCGAGAATCGCGGGGGTGTCGAGGAACAGCGGGGCCTCGGCGCACACGTACTCCAGGCACACCGCTTGCCGCTGCTCGCTCACCTCCTCCCCGCGTGCGCTCAGGAACCGGGTCACCAGGGCCTCGCACACGGCGCGGAAGTCGTCGTCGGTGCGGAGCCGGCTCTTCAGCCGCCGGTGGATCTCCTGGTACGCCGGGTTGGAGCGGAAGTCGGACATCGGCTGCCAGCGCAGCCGCGCCCCCTCCGGGTCGGCGGCGGTGGCCGCGTCGCGGACCTTCGCGCGCACGCCCCGGAGATTCTTCACCGCCTTTCTGCGGGCGTCGTCGGGGGCGTAGCCGGTCGCCTCGTACATCTCGGCCAGGTACAGGTCGGTGTAGACGAAGTCGATCTTCTCGAAGTGGTCCAGCCCCCAGCGGGCGAGGTCGTGCAGCCGCCGGGCGGAAAAGTAGCTGTTGCCCGGCGAGACGCCGATGACGGCATGCGCGCCCTCGGCGTGGATCACCTCGCAGTGGGATGTGTACGGCTGAACCTGGAAGACGTCGGCCATCAGCACGGATGCTGTGGTCAAAGGGGTAGGCCTCCGCCGCGCGCAAGTCCCTGCGGGGCCCTGTGCCCCCGGTGTGGCGACGCGGCGCGCTCACGCTATCCGCACGGGACGTGCCCGCCTAGTAACGCTGTGAGATTGGCCGAAAACGCTCGTAGCAACTGTCGAGAGCCGGGAAGCGTCCCCGCGCCGGGCTCCCCCGGCCGCCGCGGGGACGCCGGACGAGATGCGGGCTCCCGCTCGCCCCACGACAACGAACGGGCGGGCTCCCCGCACACAGGGAGCCCGCTCCACTTGCGACGCGTTCAGTGCTTGAACGTGTCCTTGGTCTTCTCCTTGGCCTGACGAGCGTCGCCCTTGGACTGTTCCGCCTTGCCCTCGGCCGTCATCCGCTCGTTGCCGACCGCGCGGCCGGCCGCCTCCTTGGCCTTGCCCTTGGCCTCTTCCATCTTGGCCTTGGCCTTCTGCTCTCGCGCCACGATCGTTCACTCCAAGCATCGGCGGCGTTCGCTGTCACCCACCGGGTGGCCCGCTCCGCGAGGCTCAAACACCGCCGGCTCATCCGGGCCCGGTGGACCAGGTGCCCACCGGTCACCGTGATCGGCCGGTGGGAGCGGGGAGCGGCTCCCGCGCCCGCGTCACGCAGGTCACGCGTCCGTCAGGCGCCGAGGAGACGTGGCGCACGGCCACGCCGCCGACCGCGCCGTGCGGCCCACGCCGAGCGCACATGTTGTACGGCGGCCGCGCAGGCCGTCGGGATCCGGCCAGAGCGCCACCGTCCCGCGACCGTCGCGGCCGGGTGATCCAGCCGGGCGGCACCGCCCCCGACGGGGCCGTCCATGGAGGACCTCGTCCCGCCCACCACCCGGTACCCCTCCCCGGCGGGAGCTGTAGGGGCCCTGGCCGGAAGCCGCCGGGCGCCCCCTCAGATGTCCCGCTGTTCCAGCGGCCGTACCGCCGGGCCCTGCACGACCTGTCCGTCGGGGGCGAAGCGGGAGCCGTGGCAGGGGCACTCCCAGGCCTGCTCGGCCCGGTTGAACGCCACGAGGCATCCCAGGTGCGTGCAGCGCGCGGACACCGCCTGCAGCCGGCCGTCCTCGTCCCGGTGCACCGCGCAGCGACGGCCACCGATGTGCATGACGGCGCCGTCGCCAGGGGCGAGGTCGTCCGGGCCCGGGCGGGTCAGGCCCGGCAGCCGGTCACCGAGGAAGTGCCGGGCGACGGTGGCCTGGTGACGCAGGAACTCGCCGCCCTCACGCAGCACCGGGGCGATGCGGCGCGGGTCGTACAGCTCGCTCCACGGCGGCACCTCACCACCCGTGATCTCGTCGCACAGCAGCCGGCCCGCCATGATGCCACCGCTGAGCCCCCAGCCGCCGAAGCCGGTGGCGACGTAGACCTGGCGGCTCGCGGGATGCAGCGGGCCGACGAGCGGTACGTGGTCGGTGGAGTCGTTGTCCTGGGTGGCCCAGCGGTGACTGAGGTGCAGCGTGCCGAAGTGTCGCTCGGCCCAGCTGGTGAGGGTCGCGAACAGCTCCTCGGTGTCCTTGCCGCTGCCGGGGGTGAAGTGCTCGCCGGTCACGATGAGCAGGCGTTTGCCGTCCGCGTCATCGTCGTACGGTGCCGTGCGCACCGAGCGCGTGCGGTGCTCGGGCGTGATGTACATCCCGTCGGGCGCCTCGGCCGCGTCGACGGGAGCGGCGATCACGAGCTCCCGACGGGGCGAGAGGCGGGTGAAGAGCAGGGCGCGGTCGAAGATCGGGTAGTGGGTGGCGACGACGACCGCGCGCGCGGTCACCTGGATGCCGTCCTGCGTGGTCAGCACGCACGGCTCCCCCTCGGTGAGCTCGGTGACCCGCGTCCCCTCGTACAGCTGCCCTCCCCCGGCGCGGATGGCGTCCGCCAGCGCGAGCAGGTACTTGCGTGGATGGAACTGGGCCTGGTCCGCGACCCGTACCGCCCCCGCGACCGGGAACGGCAGGTCCGTCTCCGTGACGAACTCGGCGCTCAGACCCGCCTCCTTGGCCGCCTCCGCCTCGGCCCGCAGCTCGGGGATCCGCCGGCGGCCCTGCGCGAAGGTGTAGGCGGCGGTTTCCTCCCAGTCGCACGCGATCCCCAATTCCTCGACGATCCCGGCGGCGTGGTGGATGGCCTCCGTCTGGGAGCGCGCGTAGAGGCGCGCCCCGTCGGTGCCACGGGTGCGCCGCAGCCGGTCGTAGACGAGGGTGTGCTGGGCGCTGAGCTTCGCGGTGGTGTGGCCCGTGACGCCCGCGGCGATCCGGTCGGCCTCCAGCACCGCGACCCCGTGCCCGCGCCGGGTCAGCTCCCATGCCGTGCTGAGCCCGGCGATGCCGCCGCCGACGACGGCGACGTCGACCTGGAGGTCGGCGGCGGGCGGGGGTGCCGGGTCACCGGGCGGAAGGGTGTCGAGCCAGTACGACGCCTGGAGTGCTGCCTGCTCGGTCATGGCCGCCGAGTTCCCGTGGCAGGTGCCGGTCACACGGAGCCGTTCGGGTCGGGTCGAAGGCGCCGGATCCGCCACACGTTGTCGTCCCGGTAGCCCTCCTCCCCGTCGGGCGAGACACTCGCCCGCCGTACCGTCTCCGACGTCTCGACGGACCAGCCCGCCTCGGGCAGCGCCAGTTCGGCGAGGACGCTCTCCAGCGTGGGGAAGACATGGTCGAAGGGGGGTTCGTCCTGCCAGGACGGCCAGCCCGCGTGCATCACGATCAGGAGTGTGCCGTGCTCGGCGACCGCATCGGCGGCGCTCCGCAGCACCCCCTGCTGGTCGATGCCCACCGGGGACTGGAGGTACTGCGCGTTCACCAGGTCGAAGGTGCCCTGGGGGAAGCTGTGGCCGAGTTCGTGCCGCTCCCACGCGGTGCGGTCGCCCACCCCCGCGTCCGCGGCGTGCAGAGCGGCGCGTTCGAGGGCCGTGGGCGAGATGTCGACGCCGGTGGCCCGCCAGCCCCGGGACGCCAGCCACACCACGTCGGCGCCCTCCCCGCAGCCCAGGTCGAGGGCGGTGCCGGGACGCAGACCGGACACCTCGCGGACGAGCAGGGCGTTGGGGCGGCCGCTCCAGACGCGGTCGGTGTCGCGGTACCGGGCCTCCCAGAAGGCGGCGGGCTCGGTGGGTGCGGGGACTGCGGTCATGGGATCTCCGTGAGTTGTCATCCGGCCCGGGAGGGCCGGATGTGGCTGGGGGTGTCCTGCCTTCTGCGGCTCCCGAGGAGTGGCCGTCCGGCTCTCCGGGGCGCCCTGACTCTCGGGGGCTGCGGCGGCTGGCGAAGTGCACCGGCCTGGTGCGGTGTCCGCAGCTCGAGCCTGGCCCGGCCGGGGCAGGGGGACAAACGACGTTGCCGAAACGGCAAACCGCGCATCGGCCCTGCCGTACGGTGGTGGCCGTGCAGACCAGCGACCAGGGGCCCGGGGCCGCGGCGACCCGCTTCACCGGGCGGGCCGTCACCCGCGTACGGCCCGTGTCCGGCACACTCGCCGAGGTCACCCTCGACGACGGGCGGGTGGTGATGGTGAAGCGCCAGGACGCCCCGGGCGGGGTGGGAGCCGAGGCGGCGGGGCTGCGCTGGCTCGGCGCCGCGGGCGCGGTGCGCGTTCCGGCCGTGCACGGTCATGACGGGCGGTGGCTGGTGACCGACCGGGTTCCGGACGGGCGTCCGGGCGGGCGGGCCGCGCTGCGGTTCGGGCGGGACCTGGCCGCGCTGCACGCCACGGGTGCGCGGGCGTTCGGGACCGCTCCGCCGGGCGGCCCGACGGACGCCTCGATCGGACTGGCGCCGATGCGCAACGTCCCCGGCACCGACTGGCCCCGCTGGTACGCCGAGCACCGTGTCCTGCCCTATCTGCGGCGTGCCGTGGACGACGGCACCCTGCACGCTGCGCAGGCCCGCGTCGTGGAGCAGGTCTGCGAGCGGCTCCCGGAACTCGCGGGGCCCGCCGAGCCGCCCGCCCGCCTGCACGGCGACCTGTGGAACGGCAACGTGCTGTGGGGCGCCGACGGACACGCCTGGCTCATCGACCCGGCCGCGCACGGCGGGCACCGCGAGACCGACCTGGCCATGCTGCGCCTGTTCGGCTGTCCTCATCTCGACGAGGTGCTCGACGGCTACCAGCAGGCCGCCCCCCTCGCCGGGGGCTGGCGTGACCGCGTCGCGCTGCACCAGCTCTTTCCGCTGCTCGTGCACGCGGTGCTCTTCGGCCGGTCGTACGCCGTACGGGCCCTCGACGCGGCGAGGGCGACCCTGGCCCGCTGACCTCCCGGCCTGCGCAGCTCCCGGGCAGGCACCCGGGATACAGTGCCGACCTCATCGAAGAGGGGACATCACGGTGCGGGTCGGGGCGGGGAACGCGCGGCGGGGGCTGGTCCACCTGGCGCTGGCGGTGGCGCTGCTGACGGGCTGCGGGCAGGCGGCGCGGGACGACGCCGAGGCGTCCGCGAGCGCGTCGGCGGCGGGCGGGCCCGAGCGGGCGGACGGGGCGGCGGGGGACGCCGGGAGCGGCGGCACGATCGGTGCGGCGGGTTCGCCCTGCGAGTTGCCGGTCACCTTCCGCATCGCCGCGCGGTGGGAGGCGGAATCCACCGCCGTCCCGGGCGAGGACGTACCGGAGGAAGTCGCCGACATGGTGTGGCGGCAGGGGCCGGTGAGCGCCGCCTGCGAGGTCGACGCCAAGCCCGCCGGGCACATCGGCTTCCTGCGGATCTGGACCGGCGAGCCGGGCGCGGCCGACGCACGCACCGTCCTGGAGGAGTTCCTGGCCGCCGGCGAGGGGGCGGGCGAGGAGAAGTACCGGTCGTTCGAGGCGGGCGGCCTCGCCGGTACCGAGGTGCGGTACCGGTGCACCAGCGAGCTGACGGACGAGACCAAGACGGAGCGCGCGCTCGCCGTCGTCACACCGGACGGCCCGGTCGTCCTGCACCTCGGCGGGCTGGACACCGCGGAGCACGAGGCGATGCTCCCGGCGTACGAGCTCGCGAAGCGGACGTTGCGGGCATCCTGACGCGCGGCGGGCCTGCCGGGGGCGCCCGGGCCCGCGTTCCGGCAGATCGGTGCCCTCCGGGCAGGTCCCGTGCGGCGGCCCATGGCGTACGCTCCGGATTCGGCCCCGCCCGGGTGCGGGCAAGGGGCGTCGTGGCGCATTCTTGCTGTGTCGCCCGCGCGATTCGCGCGCAGGGACGAGGTAGGGCCGATGACTGGGAGCGCCGAAGGCCGGAACAGGACGCTCGGCGGGCTGGCCACGCTGCTGGCCGACGCCGCCGGTGAGGCGGTCCGCGCCACCGACGGCCGCGCGGCCGGCGTCTATCTGCTGTCCAGCAGTCCCGGCGTCCTGCGGCTGGCCACCCTCGTGGGGCTGCCGGCCCGGTTGTACCGGCCCTGGTGGCGGCTGCACGTGGACCGCCGGTTGCCGGTGGCCGACGCCTACCGGCTCGGGGTGAAGGTGGTGCTGCCGAACAGCACCGAGAGCATGCGCCGCTATCCGCAGTTCGCGGCCGGACTGCCCTTCCCGGTGGGGACGGTCAACGTGCCCCTCATGGGGTCGGCGTCGCCCTTCGGCGTGCTGACCGTGCTGCTGCCCGCCGTCTCCGACGTCACCGAGGTGCTGGCCAAGCGGGACCGGCTGGCGGAGATCGCCGAGGAGCTGGCGACCGGCGTGCGGCGGCTGGGGGCGGCGGGGGTGCCGCTCGTCTGGGACGACGAGCCGCTGTGCGTACGACCGCTGGGCCCGCGCCGCACGCCGAAGCGCATCGGGCGCTTCCTGTGGCAGCCCGTGACCGACGTCGTCACGGCGGACGACAGCACGCGCGCCCTGCTGGGGCTGGCGGCCGACGAACAGCCCCGCGCTGCGGACACGTTGATCGGTGCCGTGATCGCAGAGGACCGGGAACAGCTCGCGGACCTGCTGCGGGAGGCGGCCGCCGGCAAGCAGCCCTCGGGGCCGCTGCTGCTGCGCACCACCGGGGGCGCGCCCCGGATGGTGGAGGTGTGCGGCACGGATGCCGCCGCCCCGGGCCCGGACCAGCCGGTCGCCGGGATCGTCCTCGACGCGGGCTCGATGGCCGACGCGGCCGCCGACCAGCTGCCCCAGGGCGTGTTCTGCATGGACCGGCTGGGACTGATCGTCTACGCCAATCCGCGCGCCGCCGAACTGCTGGGCGAGCCACGGGCACGCTTCCTGGGGCGTGCGCTGTGGGAGGGCGTGCCGTGGCTGGGCCACTCGGCGTGCGAGGACCATCTGCGGGCGGCGCTGCTGTCGCCCCAGCCCGTGCACTTCCACGTCAGACGGCCCTCGCCGGGTGCGGGGGAGACCGGCGCCGAGCGGTTCGAAGGGTACGACGGCAACTGGCTGTCGCTCTCCGTCCATCCCGGCCCGGAGTTCCTGACCTGCACAGTCGCCCCGGCCCAGCGCGGCGCGCAGGCCCCGGACCCGCCCGAGGCGGCGGAGGAGACCCCCGACGCCGAGGTGGCCACGACCTCGCTGGTGCACCGGCCGATCGTCCTCGCCATCGCGCTCACCGAGGCGACCACCGCCCGGCAGGTCTCCGCCGTGGTGATGCAGGAGCTGCTGCCCGCGTTCGGCGGCCGCCGCCTCGCCATCTACCTGCTCCAGGACCGGCACCTGTATCTGGCCTGGGAGACCGGTTTCCCACTGGGGTTCCTCGCGCCCTTCGAGGGTGTGGGCCTCGACGCCCGGCTGCCCGGGGTGGAGACGCTGACCACCGGCACGCCGCTGTTCTTCGACTCGATGCAGCAGCTCGCGAGCACCTACCCCGGCATCCCCCTGGATGCCACCGAGGGCGCCCGCGCCTTCCTGCCCCTGATCGCGTCGGGGCGGCCGGTGGGTTCCTGCATCCTCGGCTTCGACCGGCCCCGCAGCTTCAGCACCGAGGAACGCACGGTGCTGACCGCGCTCGCCGGGCTCATCGCGCACGCCATGGAGAAGGCGCAGCGCTACGAGACCGAGGCCGCCCTCGCCCGCGGACTGCAGCGTGCCCTGCTCCCCCGGCGGCTGCCGGTGCATCCCCGGGTGGAGACGGCGGGCCGGTACCTGCCGGGCACGCAGGGCATGGACGTGGGCGGCGACTGGTACGACGTCGTCGAGGCCGGGGACGGACTCGCCCTCGTGATCGGCGACGTGCAGGGGCACGGGGTGCAGGCCGCCGCGACCATGGGTCAGCTGCGCAGCGCGGTGCGCGCGTTCGCGCTCGACGACCGGCCGCCCGACGAGGTGCTCAGCGGCACCAACCATCTGCTCATCGACCTCGACCCCGGCCAGTTCGCGTCCTGCTGCTACGTCCGTCTCGACCCGCTCACCGGCCGGGCCATGGTGGCCCGGGCGGGGCACCCGCCGCCGCTGCTGCGCCGCCCGGGCGGACGTACGCGCGTGCTGGACATTCCCGGCGGCGTGGTCCTCGGGGTGGACCCGTTCGCCCGTTACCCGGTGACGGAGTTGGTGATGGACCCCGGTGCCGTGCTCGCGCTGTACACCGACGGGCTCGTCGAGCGGGTCGGCCACGACATCGACGACGGGATCAGCGCGCTGCGGGTGGCGCTGGCCAAGGGCGGTGCCTTGGCGAGCCGGCGGGGCGGCCGCTCCCTGGTGACCCTCGCGGACCGGCTCACGGCTGCCGCCCGGCACTCCGCGGACCGCCCCGACGACATCGCCCTGCTCCTCGCCGCCCGCCGTGCCGCGCAGCCACGATGAGGATCGGGCGGGCAAGGGGGGAGGAACGGCGTCCCGCCGGCGCGGACAGGCATGCCGGGAGGCGTACCAGGCGGGCCCCGTCACATGACACAAGCGGCTCACCACGCGGTGTGACTTCTCTCGCCTCCTCGGGCTCGGGAGTGTAGACAGGGCACATGGTCCGGCAATTGGGCCGATCCCGTACTCGGCCCACCCGTCCCCCCGCAGCAGAGCACGCCGCACGCACGCCTGTCTCCGGGCCGAGCGGGCGGCGGGCGCGGTCCGACACGGACGGCGGGCCCGACGCGCAGGGAAAGGGCGGCCGTTCGCGGTGGAGTCCCGCCGCGGCGTTGCGAGCCGCGCTCAGTGGGCGCAGCGTCGCCGGGCAGGTGTTCTTCTTCCAGGTCCTCATCGTGCTGCTGCTGGTCGTGGTGGCCGTGGTGGCGCTGGTCCTGCAGAGTCGCAGCGACAGCACCGAGGAGGCCCGCAACCGGTCGCTGGCCGTCGCCGAGACCTTCGCCCACGCGCCGGGCACCCGCGAGGCGCTGAACAGCCCCGACCCGTCGGCCGTCCTGCAGCCACGGGCCGAGGCGGCGCGCAAGGCGGCGGAGGTCGACTTCATCGTCGTGATGAACACCGACGGCATCCGCTACACGCACCCGATCCCGGACCGGATCGGCAAACAGTTCGTCGGCACGCTCGGGCCCGCGCTCGCGGGCGGCACGGTCGTGGAGGAGATCGACGGGACGATAGGGCAGCTGGTGCAGGCCGTGGTGCCCGTCAAGGACCCCGACGGCAACGTCGTCGGGCTGGTGTCGGCCGGAATCACCACCGAGCACGTGGGGGGCGCGGCCAACCGGCAGTTGCCGCTGGTGCTGTTCACCGCTGCGGCCGGGCTGGTGATGGCCACGGCAGGCACGGCGCTGGTGAGCCGGCGGCTGCTGCGGCAGACACGGGGTCTCGGGCCGCGGGAGATGACCCGGATGTACGAGCACCACGACGCGGTGCTGCACGCGGTCCGCGAGGGCGTGCTCATCGTCGGCGCCGACGGCGATCTGCTGCTCGCCAACGACGAGGCCCGTCGGCTCCTCGGCCTGCCCGACGACGCCGAGGGCCGTGGGGTGCACGATCTCGGCCTGCCCGCGGACGTCGCCGAGCTGCTGGCGTCGGGGCAGGTCGTCACGGACGAGGTGCGGCTGGTGAAGGACCGGCTGCTGGCGGTCAACCAGCGGCCCACCCATCTGCGGGGCGGCCCGCACGGCAGCGTCGCCACCCTGCGCGACTCGACCGAGCTGCGCTCCCTGTCCGGGCGGGCGGAGCTGGCGCGCGAACGCCTCGACATGCTGTACGCGGCCGGTGCGGGCATCGGCACCAGCCTGGACGTGACGCGCACCGCCGAGGAACTGGCGAATCTGGCCGTACCCCGGTTCGCGGACTTCGTGACCGTGGACCTGTTCGACGCGGTGCTCAGCGGTGAGCAGCCGGGGCCCGGGACCGAGATGCGCCGCACGGCCCTGGCCGGCGTGCGCAAGGATCCGCCTCTGTACCCGGTGGGCGAGCGGATCGAGTTCGTGCATTCCTCGCCGCAGGCCCGCAGTCTGCGTGCCGCGCAGGCGACGCTGGAGCCCCGGCTGCGGGACGCGCCGGGCTGGCAGGCGCAGGACTTCGAACTCACCTCGCAGGCCCTGGACTACGGAATCCACTCGCTGATCACCGCGCCGCTGCGGGCCGGTTCCCTGATCCTCGGGATGGTCACCTTCTGGCGCGGGACCGGCTCCGGGCCCTTCGACGCGGAGGACCTGACCCTCGCCGAGGAGCTGGTGGCCCGCGCCGCCGTGTCCATCGACAACTCCCGCCGCTTCACCCGCGAGCACACCATGGCGGTGACGCTCCAGCGCAGCCTGCTGCCGCGCAGCCTCCCCGAGCAGAGTGCCCTGGAGCTCGCCTACCGGTATCTGCCGGCCCAGGCCGGGGTCGGCGGCGACTGGTTCGACGTGCTGCCGCTGTCCGGTGCCCGCGTCGCCCTGGTCGTGGGGGACGTGGTGGGGCACGGGCTGCACGCGGCGGCCACGATGGGCCGGCTGCGCACCGCGGTGCACAACTTCTCCTCCCTGGACCTCGCGCCCGACGAACTGCTCGGACTGCTCGACGAGCTGGTCGCCCGGATCGACCAGGACGAGGCGGCCGAGGGCGGCACCGCGCCCGTCACCGGCGCGACCTGCCTGTACGCGATCTACGACCCGGTGGCGCGGCGCTGCGTCCTCGCCCGCGCCGGGCATCCGCCACCGGCGCTGGTCCGGCCCGACGGCGGCGTGGAGTTCCTCGACGTGCCCCCCGGTCCCCCGCTGGGCCTGGGCGGCCTGCCGTTCGACACCGAGGAGGTGGAGGTGGCGGAGGGCAGCCGGCTGGTGCTGTACACCGACGGGCTGGTGGAGGACCGGGAGCGGGACATCGACGTCGGTCTCGATCTGCTGCGCACGGCACTGGAGCAGGCCGGGCCGTCGCCGGAGGAAACCTGCCAGGCGGTGCTGGACTCACGGCTGGGGGCCAGGCACAACGACGACATCGCCCTGATGGTCGCCCGCACGCGGGCGCTCGGGCCGGACCGGGTGGACGCCTGCGACGTGGAGCCCGATCCGGCGGCCGTCGCCGAACTACGCGCCCGAGTCACCCGGCGACTGACGGAATGGGGTCTTCAGGACCTCGCGTTCACCACGGAACTGATCCTGAGCGAGCTGGTCACCAACGCCCTCCGCTACGGCGGTGCGCCGATCCGGGTGCGGGTGCTGCGGGACCGCAGCCTGATCTGCGAGGTGTTCGACGGCAGCAGCACCGCCCCGCATCTGCGGTACGCGGCCATGACCGACGAGGGCGGGCGCGGCCTGTTCCTGGTCGCGCAGCTCGCCGAGCGCTGGGGCACGCGCTACCTGCCCGGCGGCAAGGTGATCTGGGCCGAACAGCCGCTTCCGTGAGCTCGGCCCCGCCTGCCGGCCGGGGTCCGGCGGTCCGGCGGGCGTCACGCACCGGTCCGCAGCGGATTACGCCGGCGCCCCGCGCATGCGAGGGCCCGGGCACCGGCGCGGCACGCCGGCGTCCGGGCCCCGGCAGGCGGGGTTCAGGTGCCGTCGAGCCGGGAGCGCAGGAGGGCCTTGCCCAGTTCGGCACCCTTGCGGCTGTCCGCCTGGGCCTTGCGGAACAGGTCCGCGACCTCGCTGTCCTTCTCGCGCTCCGCGTCCTGGATGTACGTCTCCAGGCGCAGGGCGTTGTTCAGACACGCCTCCACGTACCAGATCAGGTTGTAGTCCTTGTCCGGCGTCCCGGTGACGCCGCCGGCCTCCGTGCCACTGGTCATCGGGGCCTCCTCCTTCACCGATCGGGCGGAGCCCTTCGGGCGCGGGCCCCTCAGCGCGACTCGGGTACCCCTCCCGCTGCCCGGCACACAGGCGGACCACTCGGCGCACTTCGGACACACGGCCGGATCCCGAACGGAACCGCCACGAACGCCAGCCCGCGCCACCCCTTCCCCCGCATAGAAGTATCTACCAGCATGCATATGCCGGATCGGTCCCCACCGGGGCCGGCGGCCATCCCCCGGAGCGGAACATGAGCGATCTCGGCTGGACACGAGGAGTGGAGTGGCTCGCCGCCGCCGCACCCGATCCCAGGGCGTGCAAGCGGGACTGGGACCGGGGCGAGGGCGTCGCCCTGCTCGAAGCCGGACGCTTCTGGGACGTGCTGAGCGTGCCCGACCAGCTGGGCCTGCTGGCGCTGGACCTGCTGTGGCGGCCCTCGTTGCCGATGCCGGGGCCGACGCTGGTGGACGTCGCCGCCCACCGGGTCGGCTTCTTCCTGCCCCCGGACCCGGACAGCAAGTGGATCGGCGCCGGACTGCGCAACGCGGGCCGGGGGTCGTGGGTGGCCGTGCCGCCGCCGTACCGGTCCACCCGGTGCCTGGAGTGGCTGATCCCGCCCGACGGAACGGGCGCGCTGCACTCGCCCACCACACTGGAGCTGGCGCTGCGTCAGGCGAACAGCAGCCTCGCGGTCCTGGCGCCGGTGTGCGGCACCTGACGGCCGATCGCGCCCGTCAACTCGCTTGACCGGCATGGCATTTCCGACAGTCGGCGCAGAAGCGAACAGAGAGCGGCCCAATTCGGAATCAAGTCCCACCTCACCGTGCGAGATCGGTCGCTGACGGTTGTACTGTGCTCCGAGTGCCTCGCCCCGGGGCCTCGGATTCCGTTCTGCCGCGACCTCCCCTGGAACCCTTTCGATGATCGAACTACCGGACCTGGCCGCCGGTGCGCTCGCCGCCGGCACACTGTCCGCGCTCGCCCTGGGCGGCGGGCTCGTGCGGTCCCGTCGCCGACAGGCCCGGCAACGAGCCGAGATCGCCTCCCTGCGCCGCCAGCTCGACGGCAGCCTCAACGCGTTCACCGCGGAACTCGGGCACCTCGCCGCACAGCGCATGCCGGCCGCCGCCCGGCAGCTGGACCGCCCCCACCTCACGGTGCCCGGTCCACGTCAGCCGCATCTCACCGGCACCCCGCTGGGCGGCGCGCTGGACGACGTCCTGGTGGCGCTGCGCGGTGAGCTGACCTCGCAGCGCACCCGCATCGACGCGGCCGCGCAGGCCGGGATGCGGGGCGCCACCCGGGAGATCCAGGCGGCGCTGTACCGGCTCCAAGACGCCCTGCGCGGGCTGCAGCAGCGCTACGACGACCCCGAGTTGGCGCAGACGCTGTTCGAGCTCGACCACGAGAACGAACAGTCGCTGCGCCGGGCGCAGATCGCCGCGGTGGTGTGCGGGGCGTGGGTCGGGCTCGCCCGTGAGGAATCGCACCTGGTGGACGCCGTGACGGGCGGTCAGGCCCGGCTCGCGGGCTACCGGCGGGTCCGTGTGCACAACCATCTGGAACGGGGCACGGCCCTCGTGTCGCACGCGGTCGAGCCGGTCGCGATCATCGTCGCCGAGCTGCTGGACAACGCGCTGCGCCACTCCGCGCCCGACACCGACGTCACGGTCAACCTGGAGCACGTCCACCACGGCGCGTGCGTCACCATCGACGACGCCGGCCTCGGCATGACCCAGGACGAACGGGACCGCGCCCAGCGGCTGGTGGCCGGCTCGGAGCCGATCCTGCTGACCGACCTCGGCGACCCGCCGCGCATGGGCCTGGCGGCGATCGGCCAGCTCACCCGGCAGTTCGACCTCGGTGTGGACCTGTCCTCGCCCTCCCCGTACGGCGGAGTGCGCGCCGTGCTGCTGATCGACAGCCACCTCCTGAGCCGCGTCGACCCCGAGGAACGGCCGCCCGCGGCCAGCGCCCCCCGCTCGACCCGCCGGGCCGAGCCGCAGGCGCCGCCGTCCCCGGCACACGCGTACGGCACCGAACCGGACGACGCCGCCCCCGGCGCCGTGTCCCCGCACGGCGGGCCGCGGGACGCCGGGGGGCTGCCGCAGCGGCGGCGCCGTACCCGGGCGCCCGTCTCCGGCGAGGCCGCGCCCCGCGCACAGGCGCCGCGGCCCGAGGAGGCAGCGGCCGCTCTGGGCGCGCTGCAGTCCGGTACTGCGGCGGCCCGGGCCGCCGCCCGGGACGGCGGGCCCGAGCCGGCCGACGAAGCGACCAGCGACACCGAAAAGACCGACTACGAAGGGGGAGCGGCTCGATGACCAGTCGCGATGCGGGCGACACGGCGTGGGTGCTCGAACCGATCCTGGAGGTACCGCACGTCGTGGCCGCCGTCCTGCTCACCCGGGACGGCCTCGTCACCGGCTACACCGACGCGCTGTCGCAGCCGTCGGCGGAGCGGGTGGCCGCCATCACCAGCACCGTGCAGGGCGCGTGCCGGACGGCCGCGGCGGCGTTCGCCGACCGGGACCGGGCCGAGGTGCGCCAGGTCGTCATCGAGTCCGACCACGGCTACGTACTGATCGTGCCGACGGACCACGGCACCGTCGTCGCCGCCCACGGGGACGCCGAGGTGCGGCTGGACCTGCTGGCACACCGGGTGCACTCGCAGGTGGCGCGGCTCGGCGAGAAGGCGATGGCCGCGGCGCCCCGAGGAGCCGACGGCGGCCCGTCGGCATGACCGCCCGCCGGGGCGGCCGTCCCCTGGTTCCCGCGTATCTGTCGACGGGCGGTGTGGCCCGGCCGAGCCGCCCGCGTCTGGAGCGGCTCTCGGTGCTCACCGGCAGCGGCGAGCCCCCGCCCGAGGACCTGCCGGCCGCCCAGCTGGCGCTCCTCGACGAACTGGCCGACGGCTCGCTGACCGTGGTGGAGGCCGCGGCGCTGCTGCGGCTGCCGGTCTCCGCGGTGCGGGTGCTGGCGGCCGGGCTCGTCGACCGGAACCTGGCGCTCGCCCGCGCGCCGATCCCACCCGCCGAACGGTTCGACCCCGACCTGCTGAAGAGAGTGGCCGATGGCCTCCGCGACCTCAAGCACAACTAGCGGCATCCACCTCCCCGACAGCGCCCGCGAACTGGTGAAAATCCTGGTCGCGGGCCCGTTCGGGGTGGGCAAGACGACCCTGATCGACTCCGTGTCCGAAATCCGGCCGCTGCACACGGAGGAGCACCTCACCGAGGCGTCCGCGACGGTGGACGACCTCGCCGGGGTGCGGGACAAGTCGACGACCACCGTCGCCATCGACTTCGGCCGGATCAGCCTGACCGGCGGGATCGTGCTCTATCTGTTCGGCACCCCCGGACAGGAGCGGTTCCGCCCGCTGTGGGACGACATCGCGTACGGGGCGCTCGGCGCGCTCGTGCTGGTGGACAGCCGCCGGATCGCGGCCTCGTTCGACGTGCTCGGGCTGGTCGAGGAGAGCGGGCTGCCCTACGCGGTCGCCTTCAACGCCTTCCCGGACGCCCCTCGCCACTACAGCGAGGAGCAGTTGCGCGCCGCGCTCGACCTGGATCCGGGCACGCCGATGGTGACGTGCGACGCCCGGGAGCGCGACTCCTCCCTCGACGCGCTGCTCGCCCTGGTCCAGCATCTGATCGACCGCCACCCCCCGGAGTCCCGGTGACCACCTATCCCCCTGCCCGGCAGGCCTTCTCCCGCTCGGTGCCCGTGCGGCTGTGGGAGGACGGCTTCGCGCTGGATCCGTACCGCTACTACGCCGATCTGCGCGCCCAGGGCCCGATCGGCTGGGCCGAACTCGCGCCGGGCGTACCGGCGTACGTCGTCGTCGACCGCCGGGCCGCGCTGGACCTGCTGCACGACACCGAGACGTTCTCGCACGACCCCCGGCCGTGGGAGGCGACCGTCGCCGACGACTCGCCGGTCCTCGGCATGATGCGCTGGCGCCCCAACACCCTGTTCGCCGACGGCGCCGACCATGTGCGCTACCGCACCACGCTGATCGACACCTTCGACCTGGTCGAGCCGCACGACCTGCGGGCGCGGGTGCACCGGGCGGTGCACATGCTGGTGAGCCGGTTCGGGCCGCTCGGCGAGGCCGATCTGGTGGCGGACTTCGCCCGCCCCCTGATGGCGCTGGTCTTCAACAGCCTCTTCGGGATGCCGGACAGCGAGAGCGAACGGCTCAACGCCGCCCTCGGCAAGCTGATCGAAGGCGGCAGCGAGGCCGCCGAGGGCGAGGCCGAGTTCGGCGACTACGTCATCGGTCTGATCGCCGCCAAGGTCGGGCAGCGCGGCGACGACCTGCCGAGCCGGCTCCTCGACCACCCGGCGGGACTCACCCCCGAGGAGGTCACCTGGCAGGTGTTCCTCACCCTCGGCGCCGGGCACGAACCGACCTCGAACCTGTTGTCGAACGCGCTGTCCAGGATCCTCGGCAACCCCGAGTACTACTCGACCCTCACCAGCGGTGCCCGGCCCGTGACGGACGCGGTGGTGGAGGTGCTGCACCACGAGACACCGCTCGCCAACTACGGCATCCACTTCGCCCGCAGCCCCCTGTCGTTCCACGGCGTGTGGATCCGGGCGGCGGTGCCGGTGGTCATCTCCTACGGCGCGCTGGCGTACTTCGCGGAGCAGGAGCACGGCGGCACCCGGCGCCCCGGGGACGCCTCGCACCTGTCCTGGTCGGCGGGCCCGCACGCCTGCCCGGTCAAGCAGCACACGCTGCTCATCGTCACCGAGGCGATCGAGCGGCTCACGCAGTGGCTGCCCGACATGGAGCCCCTCGTGCCCCGGGAACGCCTGACCTGGCGCCCCGGTCCCTTCCACCGGTCGCTGACCGCGCTGCCCGTGCGCTTCACCCCGCGCTCCCCCGACCAGCCAGGAGACCGCACATGACCGAGACCGAGCGCATCGCCATCGACCCGTTCGGCGCCGACATCGCCGCCGAGACCGCCCGGCTGCGCGCCCTCGGCGCCGTGGTGCCCGTGGAGCTGCCCGGCGGCATTCCCGCCTGGGCGCCCACCGGCTACGACGTCCTCCGGGAGCTGATCCTCGACCCGCGGGTCAGCAAGGATCCCCGGCTGCACTGGAAGTTGTGGCCCGAGGTCGGCGAACGCCCCTCCTGGGGCTGGATCCTGGGCTGGATCGGCGTCGTCAACATGCTCTCCACCTACGGCGCCGACCACGCACGGCTGCGCAAGCTGGTATCGCCGAGCTTCACCCACCGGCGCACCGAGGCGATGCGCCCGCGCGTCGAGGCGGTCACCGCCGAACTCCTCGACGCGCTGGAGACGGCCGGGGCCGACGGTGGTGTGGTGGACGTCAGGGCGGGGTTCGCCGAGCCGCTGCCGATGCGGATCATCTGCGACCTGTTCGGGGTACCGGACAAGATGCGGGACGACACCAGGCGGATGATCGCGGCGATCATGGACACCTCCGACCCCAGCCCGGAACACGCGGCCTCCGTGCAGCGGCAGATCGGCACGGTGCTGCCGGCGCTGATCGCGCACCGCAGCGAGCACCCCGGGGACGACCTCACCACCGAGCTGATCCGGGTACGGGACGAGGGCGGCGACAGGCTGAGTGACGAGGAACTGCTGTACACCCTGCTCCTCGTGATCGGGGCCGGGTTCGAGACGACCGTGAACCTGATCGGCAACGCGGTCGTCGCCCTGCTGCGGCACCCCGGGCAACTGGCCGCCGTGCGGGCCGGGGAGATCACCTGGGACGCGGTCGTCGACGAGACGCTGCGGGTCCATCCGTCCATCGCGTCGCTGCCGCTGCGCTTCGCCGTCACGGACATCGAGGCGGGCGGCGTCACCATCGCGGCCGGGGACGCCATCATCACGACGTACGCCGCCGCCGGTCTCGACCCCGCGCACTACGGGCCCGACGCGGACGTCTTCGACGCCACGCGCGGCGCGGACGACCACCTGGCGTTCGGGATCGGTGTGCACCGGTGCATCGGCGCGCCGCTGGCCCGGCTGGAGGCGCTCACCGCGCTGCCCGCGCTGTTCGAGCGCTTCCCCGGGATCAGGGCGGCCGGGGACGAGCTGCGGCAGGTGCCGTCCTTCATCGCGTTCGGCTGGCAGGAGGTGCCGGTACGGCTGCGGGACTGAGCCGGCCGGCACCGCCCGGGGCCCGACCGGTCCCCCGTTCCGGTCGTGCCCCTGCGGCCCGCCTCGAACCTACGTGCACGGTTGGCTCATTGTGAATCGCGTCCGTGCCCGTTCGGGCGCCGCGAGGACTCAACCGTGCACAGGTGCGTCCGGATGGCCCGGATTCGCCCCCCGCAGGACGGGCTGGTCGAGGTCACCGTGCGCGAGATGGGCGAGCACCACCTCGTAGAGGTCACTGCCCCCGGCCAGAAGCTGCCGTTCGAGAACGGGCTCGGCGCTGCGCACATGCTCGCGCACGGTCTGCGCGTGGACGCCCAGGAGGTGCGCGGCGCGTTCGGCGTTGCCGCCGGCCGCGATCCAGGTGCGCAGGGTGCGGCGCAGGTTCCGGGTGTCGCTGTCCAGACGGTTCAGCAGCTCACCGGCCCACGTGCGCAGGGCGGGACCGGCCAGCAGATCGGTCAGCCGGGTTCCCGCACCGCCGCCGCCGTCCGGCAACGGGGCCGCGGAAGCGTGGGTGTTGAGGGCCAGGTGGACGGCGGCGCGGACGGTGAGGTCGGACAGGTCGGTGCCGAGCAGCCCCTCCGCGCGCTCCATGCGGGCGCGGACGGTGTTGCGGCTGACGCCCAGCACCGCCGCCGCGTTGACGGCGGTGAACTCCAGGCCCAGGCGGGTGGTGGCGAGGAGTTCGGCGCGGGTGTGGTGCGGCAGCGCGTCGAGGGGACGCAGGACGCGGGCCGCCCAGTCGCGCAGGGCGGCCGGGTCCATGAGCCGTTCGGGGTGTGTGCGCTCGGCGTACACCGCCGCCCGGTCCGGGCGGAAGTGCGCGACGGCGAGGGCACTGACCGCCTGGCCGTACGCGGTGGCGGTGCGGGCGAGGCTCTGCCGGGCGCTGCCTCCGAGGAAGGTGCCGGGGCGGTCGCCGACCAGTTCGCGCAGTTCCGCGGCGGCGGCCTCGCCCGGTGTCACGACGATCACATGGGCGTCGACAGCCGGGCAGCGCACGACGAGTGCCCGCTCCGCCGTGGCACGGACGCACTCCTCGGCGAGGCGGTCGCGGTCCTCGGGGCGGCTCTCGGCGACATAGACGCAGGCCGTGTCCGTGTCGAGGAGACCGGGCCACAGCCCCGCGGCGACCCGGCGGGCGGAGACGGTGTCCTCGACCATGAGCAGTTGCAGGATCGCGAGCCGCAGATCGGAGGTGGCGCGGCGCAGACGGTGTCCGGCAGCGGCGCTCTCGCGGGCCCGCAGCAGTACTTCGAGCACTCCGGCGGTGTGGGTCACCATGTCCGCGGTACGCCGGTCGAAGGCCGCGGGGCGGGCCACGGCGAGGACGCCCGCCGTCGCCGGGTGCGGGAGTTCGACCCGGACCATCCTCATGTGGCGTACGGGGTCGTGGAGCCCGGCGGAGGCGATCCGCCCGGCGACGATGTCGGCGACCAGGGCCTCGTCGAGGGGCGTGCGGGTGCCCGCGAGGAGGTGGCCGGCGTCGTCCTGGAGCGCCACGTCCGCGTGGGTGGCGGCGGCGAGCCAGGCGACGACCTTGCGGACGTCGCGCCCGGACGGCCGCAGATGGTCGAGCAGCTCCTGCGCCCACTTCATGTCCACGCCGACCGCCGTCTCCGCGCGACGGCGCTCGCCCTCTCGCCCGGCCACGTCCTCTCCCTGTCCCTGTCTTCCCTGTCTTCCCTGTCTTCCCTGTCCCCTGGCACTGCGCCCGCACCGGGCACGTCGGTCGGGGACCTTACCTCAAGGTGAGCCACGGAGCCCTGGGACCTTCGCGGCGTGGACGGGCGTACCGGGCCGGGAAACGGGCGGCGAAAAGGGCAGCACCTCGCCCGCTCTTCCGCCGCCGCGGCCCTCCCGGCCACGCGCCGCTCCTCCTCCCCCTCCCGCACCACTCCACTCCCCTGCCCACTCGGCCTCCCCCGTCCCCGCGGCATAAGCTCGGCAGATGGCGAAGTACTACGACGTGCACCCCGACAACCCCCAGCCGCGCACCATCACCCAGATCGCGGACAGCGTCCGGTCGGGGGCGCTCATCGCATACCCCACCGACTCCTGCTACGCGCTCGGCTGCCGGCTGGGCAGCAAGGACGGCACCGACCGGATCCGGTCCATCCGCCGGCTCGACGACCGGCACCACTTCACCCTCGTGTGCCAGGACTTCGCGCAGCTCGGCCAGTTCGTGCGGGTCGACAAGGACGTGTTCCGCGCGATCAAGGCCTCCACGCCGGGCAGCTACACGTTCATCCTGCCCGCGACGAAGGAGGTGCCGCGCATGCTCCAGCACCCCAAGAAGAAGACGGTGGGCGTGCGCATCCCCGACCACGTCGTCACCCAGGCCCTGCTCGCGGATCTGGGCGAGCCCCTGCTGTCCAGCACGCTGCTCCTGCCCGACGAGGAGGAGCCGATGACGCAGGGGTGGGAGATCAAGGACCGGCTCGACCACGTCCTGGACGGGGTGGTCGACTCCGGGGACTGCGGCACGGAACCGACGACGGTGATCGACTTCTCCGGGGGCGAGGCCGAGATCGTACGGCGCGGGGCGGGTGACACCACCCGGTTCGAATAGGCCGGGCACCCGGCGGGTGCGCACCTGGTGGCGGACCGCATCACGGCGGAGCTGTACTCCGGTCACGCCGGCCACGCTCCTGCTGGACCTCCTGGACCGCACCTTCTGACCACTCGCCGCCTCTCCCGCGAAGACGAACGGCGGCGCCCCAACAGGCGGGCGCCGCCTTTCCGTTGCCCAAGTAATTGACATGCTCGCGCCCTGACGCAACGCTGAGAGCGCTCTCAGAATCAGGTACGGACCAACTCCCCCCCCACACCCGCACGGAGGTGGAGAGTGCTCGCAAGCCTCACACACCGGTTCCTCACGGCAGCCGCGGCGGCCACCCTGCTCGGTGGCCTGCTGACGTTCGGCACCGCGCCGCCCGCGGACGCCGCGGTGCCCGCCACGATCCCACTGAAGATCACCAACAGCTCCGGCCGGGGCGAGCCGGTGTACGTCTACACCCTCGGCACCTCGCTGACGACGGGTCAGCAGGGCTGGGCCGACGCGAACGGCACCTTCCACGCCTGGCCCGCCGGCGGCAACCCGCCGACCCCGGCGCCGGACGCGTCGATCCCCGGACCGGCCGCCGGGCAGTCCAAGACGATCCGGATCCCCAAGCTCTCCGGCCGGATCTACTTCTCGTACGGCCAGAAACTCGACTTCCGCCTCACCACGGGCGGTCTGGTGCAGCCGGCCGTGCAGAATCCGAGCGACCCGAACCGCAACATCCTCTTCAACTGGTCGGAGTACACCCTCAACGACTCCGGTCTGTGGCTCAACAGCACCCAGGTCGACATGTTCTCGGCGCCCTACTCGGTCGGCCTGCGGCGCGCCGACGGCGGCGTGGCGGGCACCGGACGGCTGAAGCCGGGCGGCTACACCGGGGTGTTCGACGCGCTGCGGGCCCAGCCGGGCGGCTGGGGCGGACTGATCCAGACCCGCCCCGACGGCACGGTGCTGCGGGCGCTGTCACCGCTGTACGGGCTGGAGACCGGGGCCCTTCCGGCGTCGGTCATGAACGACTACATCGACAGGGTCTGGCAGAAGTACGCCACCACGACGCTGACCGTCACACCGTTCGGGGACCAGCCGAACACGAAGTACTACGGGCGGGTCTCGGGCGGCGTCATGAACTTCACCAACAGCTCCGGCGCCGTCGTCACAAGCTTCCACAAGCCCGACGCGAGCAGCGTGTTCGGCTGCCACCGGCTGCTCGACGCCCCCAACGACCAGGTGCGCGGGCCCATCTCCCGCACCCTGTGCGCGGGCTTCAACCGCTCGACACTGCTCGCCGACCCCGACCAGCCGGACACCTCGCCGGTGAACTTCTACAAGGACGCGGTCACCAACCACTACGCCCGGATCATCCATGACCGGATGGCCGACGGGAAGGCGTACGCCTTCGCCTTCGACGACGTCGGCCACCACGAGTCCCTGATCCACGACGGCGATCCGCAGCAGGCGAACCTGACGCTTGATCCGTTCAGCTGAGCCGGAGCGGCTGCCCTCACCAGGCCGGGGCCCACGGCCCCGGCCCGCGTCATGCCGGCGGACCGTCAGTGGACGACGCTGAAACTCCGCCACAGTCCCGTGGAGCGGACCGCGTCGTCCGACGTCTCCGTGGGCAGATACACGCTCTCCCCGCCCCGCGGCTCGGTGCAGTCGGGAGTCGTGTACAGGATGATGTCGTTGAGTGTCCGGTTGTTGACATGGACCACCCCTTCGCGGAAGCGGTGGCACCCCTTGACCGACGGGTTCGAGAGGACCTCCACCGACCCGCGCCCGGTGCGCAACTCGATCGTGCCGAGCGCGTGATCCTCGCAGGCTGTCACCACGAGGCCGAGCATCACGACGCCGGTGAGCGCGGTCAGCGACCGTCTGGCGGCCATCGAACCTCCTGTGCGTGGCGAGGAGCCGGCTGGAACGTCGTCCCGGCACCACTATCCGCCGGAGCCGGCGGATGCGCCCGGTGAGGACGACCGTTGCGGGGACCCCGGCGGCCCGCGGGGCACCTCACGCGCGGCACATGGTGACGTAAAGGGTCATAGTGGACTGAGGCACGTTCGGCGTCACCCCGGGAGGCTTGACCGGCATGGTCCAGGGAACGCGAGTGGTGGTCGTGACGGGCGTGTCGGCCTCCGGCAAGTCCACCGTGGGCGTGCGGCTCGCGCGACGGCTCGGCGTGCCGTTCCTGGAGGGCGACGACCTCCACCCCGAGGCCAACCGCGCCAAGATGGCGTCCGGACACCCTCTCGACGACGCCGACCGGCGGCCCTGGCTGGCGGCCCTCGCCGCGTGGATCCGGTCGGCGGCGGCGAGCGGGCGCGGGGGCGTCGTCACCTGCTCCGCGCTGAAGCGGGAGTACCGGGACCAGTTCCGGCGCACGGGGGCGCACGTGTGGTTCCTTCATCTGTCCGTGGACCGTGCGACGGCCGCGGAGCGGATCGCGCGCCGGAAGGGGCACTTCATGCCCCCGCGGCTGCTCGACTCCCAGTACGAGGTCCTGGAACCGCTGGAGCCCGACGAGCCGGGTGCGACCGTCGAAGCGTCCGGCAGCCCGGAAGACGTCCTGGCGGCGGCGCTGCGGGCGGCGACCGGCCCGGACGGGGAGCGGCCCCCTCACCGGAGGGACGGTCCGGGGACCTAGGGGGTCGGATGGACCTGATCCACTTCCGTACGGTCATGCCGCGCACCGTGACCCAGCCGGGGCTCGCCGGTCCAGCTGCCGCCGAACGTCCTGGTCCTCATGGCCGCCGGCATCCTCACCCCGCGCGTACAGCGCCGGCTGCGGCACCACGCGACGCGCCGTACCGCCGCGCGCCGGGCCCGGTGAACGGCCGCCGACGACGCCCTCCCCGCGCGCCCGGGACCCGACGAGCCGAACCGGTTCCCCCGGCTTACGCTGATCCGGGGGGTGCATCCGGGTGAATCGCGCACCGGAAGGGACGCCCCGATGGACGAATACCCGCTGATCGAGAACCACGGGCTCATCGGAGATCTGCAGACCTCGGCGCTCGTGACGACCCAGGGCACCCTCGACTGGTTCTGCGCCCCACGCTTCGACTCGCCCAGCGTCTTCGGCGCGCTCCTGGACAAGGACAAGGGCGGCGAGTGCACGGTCCGCCCGATGCACACGACGTACGCGACGAGGCAGTTGTACTTCCCCGACACGGCGATCCTCATCACCCGGTTCATGACCGAGGCGGGCGCCGGCGAGGTCATCGACTTCATGCCCGTGACGGGCACGACCGCCACGGCCGGCCACCGGCTGGTGCGCATGGTCCTCTGCGTGCGCGGCAGCATGACGTTCGAGGTGTGCATCGCCCCGCGCTTCGACTACGGCCGCGAGGCCCACCGGCTGCACCTCACCGAGAGGGGCGCGGTGTTCGCCGGGGAGGACGGCTCGGAACTCACCGTGCACCCCGTCCGCGAAGCGGAGGACGAGCGGCTGCTGGACGTCGTCACGGACCGGCAGAACGACCTGCACTTCAACCTGACCCTGCAGGCCGGGCAGCAGCGCGGGCTGGTCCTGGAGTGGGCCGCCGACGGGCCACCCCGCGAGATCAGACTCGCCGAATACCAGCAACTCCACGACGAGACCGTCCTGTTCTGGCGCTCCTGGCTGCAGCAGTCCCAGTACTCGGGGCGCTGGCGAGAGGCCGTGGAGCGCTCCGCGATCACGCTCAAGCTGATGACCTATGCCCCCAGCGGCGCGGTGGTCGCCGCTCCGACGGCGGCGCTCCCCGAGCAACTGGGCGGCGAGCGCAACTGGGACTACCGCTTCACCTGGATCCGTGACGCCTCGTTCTCGGTGTACGCCCTGCTGGGGCTGGGCTTCACCGACGAGGCCCGGGCGTTCATCCAGTGGATCGGCGACCGGGTCAAGGAACGGGCCGGACGGGACAGCGACACCGGCCCCATGAACATCATGTACAAGGTCGACGGCTCCTCCGACCTGGACGAGGAGATCCTCGGCCACTGGGAGGGCTACGCGGGTTCCGCGCCGGTGCGGATAGGCAACGGCGCCGCCACCCAGCTCCAGCTGGACATCTACGGCGAGGCGCTCGACAGCATCTACTTCGCGCACCGGCACGGTCTGCGGGTGGGGCACCGCGGATGGAGCGCGCTGCTGACGAACCTCGACTGGCTCGCCGACCACTGGGACAGGGCCGAGGAGGGCCTGTGGGAGACCCGTGGCGGCCGGCAGGACTTCACCTACGGCCGGGTGATGTCGTGGGTGGCCTTCGACCGCGCCCTGCGGCTCGCCGAGTCGAACGGCCGGCCCTCCTCGGCCGCACGCTGGAGCAGCACACGCGACGAGGTCTACGAGCAGGTCATGGCCAAGGGATGGAGCGAGAGCCGTCAGGCCTTCGTCCAGCACTACGGCAGCGACGTGCTCGACTCCTCGCTGCTGCGCATGGCGACGGTCGGGTTCATCACCCCCGACGACCCGCTGTGGACGTCGACCCTCGACGCCATGGAGGGCGAACTGGTCAGCGACAGCCTGGTCTACCGCTACAACCCCGACGCCTCGCCGGACGGGCTGCGCGGCTCGGAGGGAACCTTCTCGCTGTGCACCTTCATGTACGTCGACGCGCTGGCGCGCGCGGGGCGGACCGACCAGGCGCGGCTGGTGTTCGAGAAGATGCTGGGATACGCGAACCATCTGGGTCTGTACTCGGAGGAGATCGACCCGACGGGCCGCCAACTGGGCAACTTCCCGCAGGCGTTCACCCATCTCGCCCTGATCGACGCGGCGATCACTCTCAACGCGTCCCTCTGCCGGACGTAGCGGTCGGCCAGCCGTCGGCCCCTTCAGCCGGCCGGCGTCCGCGCGGGCCCAGGAGCTCCAGCGAGTCGCCCTCCCCCACGTCGGCGGGGATTTCCTCGGCGACCGGTTCCAGCCGTCCGTCACGCCGGACGACGAAGAGGGCGTCGTGTCCCGGCGGCGGGGCACCGACGCGGACCGCACGTGGAACGTGGCGCCCCGCTCATGACGGGACGTCACGGTGCGGCGCAGGAGGACCGGTCCGAAGGCGCCGGCGCCCGCTGTCAGGGCGCCGGCGGCGAAGTCGGCCGGCAGGAGCACGATGAGCGCCGGCATCCGCAGCCGGCCCGCGAGGATCTGGGAGCCGACGGCGAGGGCCACGGTCAGTGCGAGGCCCAGCAGGATCCGGTCCTCGGTCACCGTGCTCCCCCCCCGGGACGCGCCCGCGGGCACCGCGGGGTCAGCCCTCGTCACCCGCACCACCGCGCCGCAGGTCGGCGTCGGTGAGGCCCTCCAGTTCACCGCGGGTGTCCAGCCAGTACAGCAGGGCGATCGCGGGGAACACGAGCACCACCGCGACGAGGGTGACAAGGCCCAGCCAGCGCAGGGTGGTGTGTGCGCCCGCCCCGTCGGCGACGGTCAGTGAGGTCGGGACGACGTAGGGGCGCTGCGCCATCCCCCAGGCGATGACGGCCGACGCGACCACGGCGACCGCGGTGACCCGGGACCAGGCCCCGGAAGGGCGGACCAGCAGCCAGGCGGTGACGAGTGTGGCCAGCGCCGCCACCACGACGAAGAAGAGCCCCACACCGTGCGTGAGCCCGTGCCAGACGTGAGGGGCGTCCTGGTGGGTGACCGCCAGAGTGATCACGGCGAGCACGGCGACGACCACCAAGGCCCCCATGGCCCGCCGCCGGAAGTAGCCGTCCAGGTCCGGCGCCTGGAACCGGCGGGCGTCCGCGGCCAGGAACACCGCTCCGAGCAGGGCCGTGGTCGCCACGGCCAGCAGGCCGAACAGTACGGAGGTGGGGTTGGACCAGGCGTCCGCCGGCGCCGCCGTCCCGGCCGTCACCCGGCCCGAGGCCACTCCCCCGGCCGCCGCGCCGAGGAAGAACGGCGTCAGGAGGGAGGCGACCGCGAAGATCGCGCCGTACAGGCGCCGGCCGGCCAGCCGCCGGGCGGGCTTGCGCAGGGCGAAGCCGGCGCCGCGCAGCACGATGCCGACGGTGGCCAGCGCCAGCGGCAGCCACATCGCGGTGAACACCTGCTGGAAGAACACGGGGAAGCCGGTCCACATGATGACCAGCACGAAGATCAGCCAGACGTTGTTGACCTCCCAGACGGGAGCCATCGCGTGGTCGATCAGCCAGCGGGGGCGCTTGCCGCGCTCCGCCGACCCGGCGGTCAGGTCCCAGAAGCCCGCCCCGTAGTCGGTGCCGCCCGCGCAGGCGTAGGCGGCGATCGCGAGCAGCAGGACGACGGCGATGACACCGGCGATCATGGACGGTCTCCCGGGGACGAGGCGGCCGCGTCGCCGCCGGGGCCGGCCGCGCTCCCGGCCGGGACCCTGGAGCGCGGCCCGTACGGGGTGTCCTTCTCCGGTGTCTCCTGCGGAGCCACTTCACCCCCCTCGTCGGCGAGCCGCCATCGCGAACGCATCCCGAGCAGCACCGCGAGGAAGGACGCGAAGATGAAGACGTACACCACGACGACCAGCCCGAACATGATCCACAGGCTGGTGGAGCGGGTCGGCGTCACCGCTTCGGCGACCCGCATGTTCTCGTAGACGATCCACGGCTGGCGGCCCACCTCGGTGGTGATCCAGCCGCATTCGACGGCCACGACGGAGGCGGCTCCGGCCACGGCGGCACCGCGGTAGAACCACGCGGAGGCGGGCAGCCTGCGGCGGCGCAGCCACACCAGGCCGTACCACAGGGCGAGCAGCGCCAGCAGGGAGCCGATGCCGACCATCGTGTCGAAGGCCCAGTGGGCGATGGTCGCCTGGGTGGCGTTCGGCCGCTGGTCGGCGGGGACCGAGGTCAGCCCGGTCACCTTGGTGTCCGGGCTGAACCCGGCGAGGACGGAGTCGAGTTGGGGGATCCTGATGCCGCCGGTCACGGTGCCGTCCGGATGGAGCCTGCCGAAGAGGTACTCCGGGACGTGTGTGTCGGTCTCCCAGACGATCTCCATGGCGGCGAACTTCACCGGCTGCTTGTGGAAGACCTGGCGGGCGATGGAGTCGCCCAGCATGAACTGCACCGGCGTGAACACCGCGGCGACCGTGAAGGGGATCGTGAAGCCGAGCCGGTGGTAGCGGTCCCGGCGGCCGCGCAGCCAGCCGACCGCGTAGACACCGGCCACGACGTAGCCCGCGGTCAGGAGCATCGCCACGACGAAGTGCCAGTACTGCGGGCCGAACATGGGCGTGAAGATCGCCTTCCAGATCTTCACGTCCACCGGGTTGCCCGCGGAGTCGAGGGTGAAGCCCCGCGGGGTGTTCATCCAGGCGTTGGCGGCCAGGATCCCGAAGGCGCCGAGCAGTGCCGTGGCGGGCAGTGGCAGTCCGAGCAGGAAGTGGGTGCGGGCGGGCAGCCGCCGCCAGCCGTACAGATAGATGGCGATCAGGACGGCCTCCAGGAAGAAGGCCCAGGCCTCGACCCCGAACCCGATGCCGAAGACGTCGCCCCACCTGCCCATCAGGCCCGGCCACAGCAGCCCGAACTCGAAGGACAGCACCGTGCCCGTGACGACGCCGATCGCGAACTGCACGGCCATGACCGCCGACCACCGCCGCGCCAGCAGCAGGGCGGTGGCGTCGCCGCGGCGCAGTCCGTAGCCGTGCATGATGAGCGTGATCAGCGGCAGCGCCACGCCCAGGGGCACCAGGATGATGTGGGAGGCGAGGGTGAAGGCCATCAGCGATCTGGCCGGGAGAAGTTGCGCGGGGGCGTCCGCCAGCAGCTGGACCGTGTCGTGCATATGACTCTCTTCGTGGGGTCCGGTCTGTGGGGGCCGAAGCGGGCGGGGTGAGTCAGCCGCCGGTGGCGAAGCCGGGGAAGAGGGTCATTCCGCCGTCGACGTAGATGGTGGTGCCGACGACGTAGTCCATGAGGTCGGAGGCGAGGCCGACGGCCGCGTGGGCGATGTCCTCGGGGTCGCCGACGCGCTCGTAGGGGATCAGTTTCAACAGGTCCTTCTGGGCGTCGGGGGTGTCCCAGGCGCTGCGGTTGATGGGGGTCCTGATGGCTCCGGGGGCGATGGCGTTGACCCTGATCTTCTTCGGCGCGAGTTCCTGGGCCAGCGTCTGCATCATCATCTGGACGCCGCCCTTGGAGGCGGCGTAGTTGACGTGCCCGGCCCAGGGGATGATCTGGTGCACGGAACTCATGCAGATGATCTTGCCCGCGGCGCGCGACACCTCGGGGACGACTCCGCGCCGCATGAACTCCTTGGTCGCCTCGCGCGCACAGAGGAACTGCCCGGTGAGGTTGACGTCCAGGACCTTCTGCCACTGGGCGAGCGTCATCTCCGTGAAGGGGGCGTCGCGCTGCAACCCGGCGTTGGCGACCAGGATGTCGATGGTGCCGAACTCCTCGACCATCCGGTCCGTCATGGCGACGACCTGGTCCTCGTCGGAGACGTCCGCCTGGTAGGCGGCCGCCCGCACACCGAAGGAGGCGATCTCCTCGACCACCTTGTCCGCCTCCTCGGGGCCGGCCACGTAGTTCACCACCACGTCGGCCCCGGCCCGGCCCAGGGCGACGGCGGTGGCCTTGCCGATGCCGGAGTTGGCGCCGGTGACGAGAGCCTTCTGGCCCTTGAGCAGCTGTGCGGGGATCACGCCCTGGGATGCGCCCTCGGGGGAACTCATGATGGCTGTCTCCTCGACTGGTGGCCCGGACCGTCCGGGCCCGGGCCCGGATGTTCAGCGGCACACAATCACCGCGGACAGGTCGGGGAAGGACGGGCGCGTACCCGTTGCGCCGACCGGCTGAGGATCTTCACCCGGGCGCGGAGAACGTGTCGGACCGGAGGTCAGTTCAGCCGCTCCAGCAGGTGGTCGCCCACGCGCAGGGCGTTGGCGATGGCCGTGAGGGACGGGTTGACCGCGCCGATGCTCGGGAAGAAGCTCGTGTCGACGACGTAGAGGTTGTCCACGTCGTGGGCCTTGCAGTTGACGTCCAGGGCGGAGGTCGCCGGGTCGGTGCCGAACCGCACCGTGCCCGCCTGGTGCGCGGTGGCGCCGATGGGCATGCCTTTGTGCAGGTAGATGCTGTGGGACAGCAGACGGTGCTCGTGCATGCCGAGGCGGCCGAGCATGTGCTGGAGCTTGTGCCGCAGGCGCGTGAGGCCGGCGATGTTGTTGCCCTCGTCGAGGGTGAGCCGGATGCGGCCGTCGCCGTCGAGGGTGACCCGGTTGCCGGGCTGGGGCAGGTCCTCGCCGCACAGCCAGAAGTCGACGGCGTGATGGGCCAGGACCTCGAAGGGCATGTCCGGTGCCACCGCGCCCGCCCAGCGGGGGGCCTCGCCGTGGATCTGCTCGGCGTCCGACTTGCCGAGCATCTGGATGCCGCCCAGCGGGTACTCCCAGTCGTCCGCGCCCAGGTACCAGTCGTGCAGGGCGAGGGTCTTCTGGAACTGGGTGTCGTTCGGCTCCTTCGAGACGGCCATCAGCGCGAGGTTGTTGTGCCGCATGTAGTGCCGGCCGACCACGTCCGAGCTGTTCGCCAGGCCGTTCGGATGCGCCTCGCCGGCCGAAGCCAGCAGCAGCGCGGCGGAGTTGACCGCGCCGCAGGCCACCACCACGACGTCCGCCGAGAAGCGGGCCTCCTCCTCGCCCGCCAGCCGGACGACGACCGCCGTGACGCTGCGTCCCGCCGGGTCGGTCTCCAGCCGCGTCACCTGCGCGTTGGTGAGCATCTCGACGGATGGATGCCGCAGCGCCGGCTCCACGCAGATCACCTGGGCGTCGGACTTGGCCCGCACCAGGCAGGGAAATCCGTCGACCCGGTCGCAGCGGATGCAGGCACTGGCGTGCGTGGCCCGGCCCCCGTCGCCCTGGGTCAGGTCGACCCCGATGGGCAGGTGGAAGGGGTGCAGCCCCTGCTTCTCCAAGTCGTCGCTCAACTGCTGGATGCGCGGCTCGTGCTGGACCGGTGGATGGGCGTACTGCGCGCTGGCGGGGCCTTCCCAGGGGTCCTCGCCGTGCCGTCCGTGCACCCGGTAGAGGTGCTCGGCCTGGGTGTAGTACGGCTCGAGGTCCTCGTAGCGGATCGGCCAGGCGGGAGAGAGGCCGTCATGGTGGCGCAGCTCCCCGAAGTCCTCGGGGCGCAGCCGGAACAGCGCCGCGCCGAAGAACTTGGTGTTGCCACCCACGTAGTAGTTGACCTCGGGCGGGAACTCGTTGCCGTGCCTGTCGAGCCAGAACTCCGGCGCCCGGTACTTGCCCTTGACGAACACGGCCGTCGAGTCCCAGTTGTCACGCTCGCGCGGCAGGTAGTCGCCGCGTTCGAGGATGAGGACGCGTCTGCCCGAGGGAGCGAGCCGGTGGGCGAGCGTGCCACCGCCCGCGCCGGTGCCGATGACGATGATGTCGTAATGGGGGAAGTCGCCCATGGCGGCCCCCTTTCCTCGCGTTCGCGGGCTCCGGCGGCTGCCGGGACGCCACGGCTCCGGCCCCTTCTCGAACGTACGCGCCCGGTGGTGATGCGGCACTTCGGGGCGTCCGGGGCCCGGCGCGGTCACAGGACGGCGATCGGGTTCACCGGGGAACCGGTGGCCGCCGGCAGCCGCAGGGGGGCGACCACGCACAGGAAGTGCCACCGGGCCAGCCGTTCGCACTCCGGCGCCAGTTCCTCGAAGTCCAGGTAGTCCAGCAGATGCAGGCCCATGGCCTGCACGGCCAGGACGTGCAGGGGAAACGGCACCCCTGCCACCAGGCTGGGAGCGGTGTCGTTGTTGCCGTCCGAACCGAGGACGGCGACACCCCGCTCGGCCAGGAAGCGCGCCGCCTCCGGGTGCAGGCCCGCGCGTGCCCGCGCCGCGTCCCAGGCGCCGAGGCTGCGCCGCCGGTCGCGGTGCCCGACGCGCACGAACAGCAGGTCGCCGGGGCCGACCGTGACGTCCTGGGCGGCCTCGGCCGCCACGAGGTCGCCGGCGGTCACCTGGTCGCCGGGTTCCAGCCAGGGCACCCCGCGCAGCCGCGGGACGTCCAGCAGGACGCCGCGGCCGGCGACGCCGTCCGCCACCAGGTCCACCGTCAGCGCGCCGGCGCCGTCCGGTGTCACGCTGCCGGCCGGTACGCCGCCGTACAGCTCGCCGTCGAACATCACATGGCAGAGCGCGTCGAGGTGACTGTCGGCGTCCCCGTGCACGTTCATGGCGAACCGGTCGCGGGCGAACGCGAGGCCGTCCGCGGCGGGCTTCTCGTCGCCGGCCGGCGCGGTCATGCGGTGCGACGCCGGTTCCGGGTTGTCCGGGCCGGGTCGGGTCTCGATGGGGGCGGCCAGCGACACCGTGCGCCCGTAGCGGACGCCGTTGGCCGCGGCCGTCACATCACCGGGTGTGATCCGGCTGAGCGCCCCACGCCGGCGGCCCGCGTCGTCCAGGCCCTGTGCGGCCCGGTCGCGCACCGTGCGGTACAGGGACCGGAAGGACGCCTCGGACATGCGGTGCGGCGATGCCGCGCGGGGCGGATGCGGGTCGCGGTCCTCCGCGGGGTCAGGCCGGCGGCCGGGCAGGACTGCCACGTCGGCCCCTTTCCTCCGAGCGTCACGTGAGCTTGCGTCTCCTCCCCCGTCACGTGATCCGTCTCCTGCGATCGTCACGTGGAGCTCCGTCCGGCGCCGCACTCCCGTTCCAGTGTCGGCCTGCCCCGGCCTGTACGCATCCGGCGCCGCCGCGCCGTGGGCGGCGGTCAGCCCGGGCGGCGGTCGTCCCCCGCTGCCGCGGGAGGTGCCGCCCGCCTGCCGGCCTGCGTCAAGGGGCGGCCGGCCGGCAGCAGCTGGACCGTCACGAAGGCCACCACGGACGCGAGGATCACCACGGGGATGACCGCCTCGTTGCGCAGCACCAGGACCACCAGCACCACGCTGCTGACCGGAAGGCGCAGCGTGGCCACCGCGGCGGCCGCCATGCCCGCCGCCATGCCGGGGACGACACCGAGGCCGGGCAGCGGCGCGAGCAGCACACCCGCCGCGGCACCGAGGAAGAGCGCGGGAAAGATGGGCCCGCCCCGCAGGCTGCCGAGGCACAGCGCGTACGCCACTCCCTTGCACAGCAGTACGGCGATCAGGGCACCGACGCCCCAGGCGTGGGGGTTCTCGGCCAGCCGGGCCAGCGTGGCCTGGCCGGACGACGCCACGTCCGCCGGCGTCCGGTCCACACTCAGCGCGTACACCGATGCGCACGCTCCGGCGCCGAGAGCGCAGATCACCGTGCCGGTGACGAGCCGCCCCGAGACAAATCGCGCCGCCCACCGTCCGGTGGCCAGGATCGTGTGGAGCGCCGCGGCGATGCCGACGGCCATGACGACGGACCACAGCACGTCCCCGGCGTCGAGGCGGGGAACCGGTACGCCCAGGGTCAACGACAGGTTTCCCGTGGACAGGCCGGTCCAGCGGCCGAATCCGGTGAAGACGAGCGCCCCGACCCCGCTGGACAGGAGTGCCGGCAGCATGACCGCGAACAGCTGAGGGGCTCCCACTCCGGCCATCTCGATGAGGATCACTGCGGCGACCAGCGGATTGCCGAAGATGGCGGACAGTGCGGCGGCGGCGCCGGCCGCGCCGAGGAACGCCGTGCCCTGCGGCGCCTTCAGCGTCCTGACCAGTTCCGCGAACAGCAGTGCGAGGCCGCTGCCGAGGGCGATCAACGGGGCTTCCGGCCCCAGCGTGGCGCCGAGGGGCAGACTGGCCGCGGCCGCGAGGACAACCCCCGGCAGGGCGGCGGGAGTCGTCCCTTTGGCGTTCAGGCCTCCGGCGGGGATGTGCCCGCCGCTGCCCGGCAGGTGCTTGACGACCAGCCCGACGGCGACGCCGGCCACCGCGAGCAGCGGCAACGGCCACCACCAGGGAGGAGTCTCCCAGCCCAGCCCCGCCGGCAGTCCGGCCCACATCAGGTGCTCCAGCTGATGGAGGCCGGCGAGGAACCAGAACGCGGCGAGGGACACCGGGACGCCGATGAGCGCCGAGGCGACGAGGGCCTTCTGGTAGGCCGGGGTACGCAACAGACTACGCAGCCGGTCCGCCTCCTCCGGCTGGGTCACGGCGGGGTCCTCGGGGGCAGGGCCCGCCTCCCTCGCGGTTCCTCGCCCCTCCGTCTCAGGCAAGGACCCGGCGCTTCTGGGCTTCGAACTCCTCCTCGCTGAGCACTCCCTGGGCCTTGAGGTCGGCGAGTTGCTTCAGCTGGTCGATCTTGCCGGTCATGTCGTCGGCGGCCGGATCGGGCGCGGCGGCGGCAGGCGCGGCCGGCTGCTCGGACGCCGGCTGGAGCCGGCTGTCCTGCTCGGCCCACCGGCCCGCCTGCCGGCGCGAGACGCGGTTGGACACCGCGGTGGCGGTACCCGCGACGACGGCCGTGCGGGCCACCCCACGAAGAAGTCCTGGCATGCTCACTCATCTCCCATCTGGTCCGCGCGAAGGTGCGGCGGGACGACGGAGGGCGTACGGCCCAGCCGACGGCCGCGGGTCCGCTCAGGGTGCCGCCGGCTCGGTCGCGTCGAGCGACGCCACCAGCGCGTCCACGGAAACGCGCCCGCTCGCCACCAGTTGGGCCCCGCCGCGCCGCAGCGCCCGGGCCATCGGCGCGGCCCATACGTTCTCGTACACGAGGATCGCCGCCGAGTTGCCGGCATCCAGCGCGGCACCGGCGTCGTCCAGATCGCTCTGGTCCAGCAGCCCGGAGGAGGCACCCTCGAACACCGTCAGATCGAGTTCGTCGCCGATCTCACGCAACTCCATCACCCCCACCGACCCGTCGGCGTCCTTGCGCACGAAGACGAGATCGATGATCCGGATGATGCCGCGCTCCACCAGATCCAGGAGCAGGGGGAACCCCTCGCCCGTCATGCGGTTGCCGGGGAACTCGATGATCAGATAGTCGATCGGCCCCATGTCGTCGATGTCCTGGTTCACGGCCACTCCTCTGAGGCGGATACGGATCCGGCCGACACCCCCTTCGACGTCGGTCGCCCGCGGCGCGGCCGGGAGGTAGCACCTTCAGTCATTGCAGCACCCGATCAGTGGCCCCGCACTTCCGCGCCCGCCCCACCGACTCCGCGTCACCGGAGCGGCGCGCGAACTACCGCGCAGTACGAGGAGCACGAGGAGCACGAGGAGCACGCCGCGGGGCGCCTGGCCCGCACGGCCTCCCCGCAGGTCCCGGCCCGCCTGGTGTGCGCGCCTGACCTGGTCCGCACCAGGGGGGAACTCTCCGAGTGCCTGCATGCGCACGCCGCGCTCCGGGAGGTGGACGAGGTGGCGTTCGCGCCGCCGTTCACCTTCGCGTACGAGGACCGCGTGCGGATCCTCACCGGCACGGCGACGAAGCCGGCCCCGCGCCGGGCCGGCGGACCGGGGCCTGACCTCACCAGTGGCCCGGCTCGGTACCGCTGATCGGCTCCGACGGCCTGCCGTCGACGCCGACGGGGACGTCACCGGCGAGCATCACCCGGTGCATGATCCGCGGCTGCCCTGTGTGGGCGTTGTCGCCGGGGGCCAGGTGGATGGTGGCGCGGTTGTCCCAGAAGGCCACGCTGCCCGGCTCCCAGCGGAACCGGACCGTGTACTCCGGGCGGACGGCCTGCTCCAGCAGCATCTCCAGCAGCAGCCGGCTCTCGGGGCGGGAGACGCCGGTGATCTGCTCGACGTAGTAGCCGTTGACGTACAGGACGCGCTCACCGGTCTCCGGGTGGACGCGCACCAGGGGGTGCTCCGAGGCGACCTGATGGTCCAGCAGGTTGCGCAGGTAGGCGTCGTCGCCGGGACGGGGCTGGTAGCCGACGCCGAGCCGGTGCTCGGCCCGCAGCCCGTCCACGAACTCGCGCACGGGCGCGGAGAGTCCGGAGTACGCCGTCGCCAGGTTCGACCAGGTGGTGTCACCGCCGTACGGCGGGACGGTCTCGGCGCGCAGGATCGTCGCGGCCGGCGGGTCGATCCGGGCGCCGTGGTCGCAGTGCCAGCCGCGCAGCAGGGTGTGCCGGCGGCGCTGGAGCCACTCCTCGTGCTCCATGCCGAACCTGCCGCCGAGCTCCAGCCGGTCGGCGGTCGTCTCGATCTCCGGGAAGCCGGCAGGTGAGGCCCCGCCCCGCCGCCTCAGTACCACCGGCTCGCCGAACCGCCGCGCGAACGCCACGTGCGCGGCGTGGTCCATCCTCTGGCTCCGGAAGAACACCACCTTCCAGCGCAGCACCGCGTCGCGGATCGCGGCCACCTGGGCGTCGTCCAGCCCCCCGGCCAGGTCGACGCCCGTGATCTCGGCCCCGATGTGCCCGGCGACGGGGTTCACCTCGATCCCCGCGGCCCGCTGACCCGCCATGGCCCTGTCCGTCGTCATGCGCACTCCATCGGTCGTCCGGCTCCGTGAAAGATCGTGACAGCGATCCTCCACCGTGGCGACCCGCACCCCTTCCCGTCCAGGCCACTTCTGGCCTCGCGGCCTGCCCGAGGGCAGCCGGGCCGCCTCGGCCCGCGGCGGCGGGCATGGGCGGGCCCGCCCATACTGTCGGTACGGCAGAGTCGAGCGAAGGGTGGACCGTGGACGGCATTCCGGCGCACACGCTCAACGACGGCACGGCGCTGCCCGCCATCGGCCTCGGCACCTGGCCGATGGACGACGCGCACGCCGAGCGGGCGGTGCTGACCGCCCTGGAGCTGGGCTACCGCCTGATCGACACGGCGACGAACTACCGCAACGAGAGGGGCGTGGGCCGCGCGATCGCCCGCAGCCGTGTCCCGCGCGAGGAGATCGTGGTCACGACGAAGCTCCCGGGCAGGCACCACGGCTACGAGCAGACCCTCGCCTCGTTCGAGGAGTCCCGGAGCCGGCTGGGGGTGGAGCAGGTGGACCTGTATCTGATCCACTGGCCGCTCCCCCGCGTCGGCAAGTACGTCGACTCCTGGCGGGCCATGATCAAACTGCGCGAGGAGGGCCTCGTACGGTCGATCGGGGTCTCCAACTTCACTGTCGAGCACGTCGAGCGGCTGGAGAAGGAGACGGGCGTGCTGCCCGCCGTGAACCAGATCGAGCTGCACCCCTTCCTCCCGCAGGAGGAGTCGCGCGCCTTCCACGCCGGCAAGGGCATCGTCACGGAGAGCTGGAGCCCGCTCGGCCGCGGCACCGACCTGCTCCAGGATTCCGTCGTCGTCACCGTCGCCGAGGCGCACGGCGTGACGCCCGGTCAGGTCCTGCTGCGCTGGCACACCCAGCTGGGCGCGCTGCCCATTCCCAAGTCGGCGGACGCCGAGCGGCAGCGGCAGAACCTCGACATCTTCGGGTTCACGCTGACCCCCGCGCAGATGCAGGCCGTCGCCGACCGCGAGCCCCGACGCACCGGCGGGGACCCCGAGGTGCACGAGGAGTTCTGACGCCGGCGGCCCGGGGTACCCGGTGCGGCGGCGCACGGAAGGAGTCACGGTGGGTGGCGACGACCGGCGGCGGGAGGGCGTCATTCCGGCGGGTGAGTACGGCGGTGGCACGGTGATCGTCTGGGATCACGGGACGTACGAGCCGATGAGCCATGACCGCAAGGGGCGGCCGGGTGCCGGCGCTGCCCTGCCCGGCGTCATCGCAGGTGGCGGGCGAGCGAAGGCGCGGCCGGCCACCCGGACGGCCGTCCTGGCCCTCGCGCCGGAGCGCCGCGCGGTTCCGTCACGCCCTCGCGCCGTGGGTGGTACCTCGGGCGGATGACATGTGCCGACGGCGGGCGAAGCCACGCTGCCTTCCCGAGGGAGATCGCCCACCATGGGAGCAGGGCCCGGCCGGAGATCCCGGCCTGCCCGGTGACCGTGTCACCGACGAGGTCACCACCGCGCCGCCGGACCCCACTGCCCAGGCAAGGGAAGAACGCACCTCATGACCATCCGCGTGTTGCTCGCCGACGACCAGGCCCTGCTGCGGGCCGCCTTCCGGATCCTGATCGACTCCTGCGACGACATGGAGGTGGTCGGCGAGGCCGTCGACGGCGCCCGGGCGATCGAGCTTGCCCGGACCCATCGGCCCGACGTCGTCCTGATGGACATCCGCCTGCCCGGCAGAGACGGACTGGCCGCCACGGCCACCATCTGCGCCGACCCGGAACTGTCCGCGACCCGCGTGCTGGTCCTCGCCACGTCCGAGATCGACGAGGAGGTGGCCGAGGCGCTGGCGGCCGGGGCCAGCGGATTCCTCGGCAAGGAGGCCACCCCCGACGCGCTGCTCGACGGCGTGCGGATCGTGGCGGGCGGCGAGTCCCTGCTCTCCCCGCTCGCCACCCGCGCCCTGATCACACGCTTCCTCGCCACCCCTGCCGACGGCGCACGGCTCGCGGCCCCCGAGGACCTCGCCGCGCTGACGGCCGAGGAACGTGAGGTGCTGGGCCGCGTGGCCGAGGGCCGGACCAATGCGGAGATCGCCGACAAGCTCCTGCTCAGCCCACCGGACGTGCGGTCCCTCGTGGACCGGGCGATGACCAGGCTGGGCGCCCGGGACCGCGCGCAACTGGTCGTCATCGCCTACCAGTCGGGGCTGGTACGGGCCGTGCCGCCACCGGCAGGCGCGCACTGACCCCACCCTCCGTTCAGGGGAAACCTGCGGGCGGGGCGCGTGGCGCCGTCCCGCCCCGTCGACACCTCAAGCCGTGACCCTGCCGCTGATCGCGCCCATGCTCGCCACGCCCGGCACCCTGCCGCCCGCCGCCCAGGACGCGCGGTGGGCGTACGAGACCAAGCAGGACGGCCAGCGCGCGGTGGTCTACCTCCCCGGCGACGGAAGCGTGCTGCTGCGCGCCAGGTCCGGCGAGGAGATCACCGGCGCCTACCCCGAACTGCTGCCGCTCGGCGCTGCCCTCGGCGGCACGGCCGCGGTACTGGACGGCGAGGTGCTGGTGCTGGACGAACGGGGGCGTGCCGACTTCCAGTTGCTCCAGTCGAGGATGGGCCTCGCCCACTCCCCCGCGCGGGCGGCGCGCCGGGCGGCCCAGGTACCGGTCCACCTGGTGCTGTTCGACGTGATGCACCTGGCGGGGCACTCCTTGACCGGGCAGTCCTACGCCCGGCGGCGCGCCCGGCTGGAGGCCCTGGGCCTCGCCGGGCCGTTCTGGTCCACGCCGGGGGCCCTGGTGGGCCACGGCGCCCAGGCGCTCCAGGCCACCCTCGAGCACGGGCTGGAAGGCCTGGTCTGCAAGCGGCTGGACTCGGTGTACGAACCGGGTGTGCGCTCCCGCGCCTGGATCAAGATCCGCAACATGCGCGGCGAGGACGTCGTCGTGGGCGGCTGGCTGCCCGGCAAGGGCCGGCTGACCGGTCTGCCCGGCGCGGTGCTGGTCGGCCAGCGCGACGCCGCCGGGCGGCTGCGGTACGTCGGCGGCGTGGGCACCGGCTGGAGCGAGGCCGAACGGACGGAACTGGCGGCGCTGCTGCGGGAGCACGCCAGTGACGTCTGCCCCTTCGATCCGGTGCCGCCGGCGCCGGGCGCGCGGTGGGTGCGTCCCCGGCTGGTCGGCGAGGTCCGCTACAGCACCCGTACCAGGGCAGGGCTGCTGCGCCAGCCGTCCTGGCTGCGGCTGCGGCCCGACCTCACACCCGAGGAGTCCACGGCCGACCTGCCGGAACACCTCGCCTGACGCCGCCTCAGCGGACAACTATTGGGCTGCCCTTCACCAGCGGGACGCCTGTGACCTCTTGGCCCGGACGGGCTTTCCCGGGAAGCTGAACTGCCTTTCCCCCCACAGCCCTTGGGCTGCGCCCGAACCAGGAGGAGGACGCAGTGTCGTCGCAGAAGCCCGCCGTACACCGCAGAAGATGGCTCACCGTGCTCGGTGGTGCCGCCGCGCTCGTCGTCGCCTTTCCCGCCACCGCCTTCGCCGCCCCGCCGCCGGCGCTGCCCGCCAACGCCGACAGCCTGGAGCGGACGTTCCAGCCGGCCCTGGACTACGACAAGGACGGCTGCTACGCGACGCCCGCCATCAGCGCCGACGGCACCGTCAACGGAGGCCTCAAGCCCACCGGGGCGCTCAACGGCAACTGCCGGGACGCCTCCGACCTGGACAACACCAACAGCTACTCGCGCTACAAGTGCAACAACGGCTGGTGCGGCATCGTGTACGGCCTGTACTTCGAGAAGGACCAGGCCCTGCCGGGCAGCAGCATAGGCGGGCACCGCCACGACTGGGAGCACATCGTCGTGTGGGTGCAGGACAACCAGGCCAAGTACGTCTCGACCTCCAACCACGGCTCGTTCACCGTGCACAACGCCTCGGCGATCCGCTTCGAGGGCACGCACGCGAAGATCGTGTACCACAAGGACGGCATCAGCACGCACTGCTTCCGCGCCGCCAACTCCAACGACGAGCCGCCGGAGAACCACAAGGGCACCTGGCAGTACCCGCCGCTGGTCGGCTGGAACGGCTACCCGGCGGGGGTGCGGGACAAGCTGGTGTCGTACGACTTCGGCAGTGCGCACTTCGGTCTGAAGGACGGCAGCCTCACCTCCCACCTGGCGAAGGCCAAGCCGTCCGGTATCGCGTTCGACCCCAACGCCTGACGGGCGTACTCGGGCGCGGCGGGGGCCGCTGACGGTCTATCGTGTCCGCATGCCGGTCCCCGCACTGATCCGCATCGTCTCCCGGGACTCCCCCATGGCGCTCGCCCAGGTGGCCCGGGTCCAGGCCGAGTTGACAGCCCGACACCCCGGGGTGAGCACCGAGGTGCTGCCGGTGAGGACCACCGGCGACAAGTGGCTCGGCGATCTCTCACTGGTCGAGGGCAAGGGCGCGTTCACCAAGGAGGTCGACGCGGCGCTGCTGGCCGGTGAGGCCGACCTCGCGGTGCACTGCGTCAAGGACGTGCCCGCCGACCGGCCACTCCCGGCCGGCACGGTGTTCGCGGCGTTCCTGAAGCGGGACGACATCCGCGACGCCCTGGTGCACCCCGGCGGGCTCACCCTGGACGAACTCCCGGCCGGCACCCGCATCGGCACCTCCTCGGTGCGCCGGGTCGCCCAGCTCGCCGCCACGCATCCGCACCTGGAGTGCGTGCCCTTCCGCGGCAACGCGGGCCGGCGGCTGGACAAGCTCGCCGCCGGTGACGCAGACGCACTGCTGCTGGCCGTCTCCGGTCTGGAACGCATCGGCCGCCGGGACGTGATCAGCGAGGTCCTCTCCCCCGACGTGATGATGCCGCCCATCGGCGCGGGCATCCTCGCCCTGCAGTGCCGCGAGGGCGACAGCGACCTGATCGACGCGGTCAGCGCGCTCGGCGACCCCGGTACGCACCGCGAGGCGACGGCGGAGCGGATGTTCCTGCATGTGCTTCAAGGGCACTGCAACAGCCCGATCGCCGGGTTCGCGCGGACCGACCACGGCGAACTCTCGCTGCGGGCCTGCGTGTTCACGCCGGACGGCAAGACCCGGCTCAATGCCCACGAGTGGGCGGGGCGGCTGGACCCGGCCACGCTGGGCACCTCGGTCGCCGTGGCCCTGCTGCGTCAGGGCGCCCGTGAGATCATCGACGGCATTCCCCACTGACCCGCGTCAGGCGGTGCCCTCCTCGGCCTGGTCGCGCAGGAAGTTGCTGACCTGGTGGGCGAGGCTCTCCCGGCCGGCGCCGGCCGGGGCGCACGCGGTCGCCTCGTGCAGTCCGATGCCGCCCGTCCACAGCCGGCGGTCGGCCCAGTCGTCGTCCACCCGCAACTGGATCTGCACGTCCACCTGCGCCAGGGCCGCCTCGGTTCCGGCCGCGTACGCGACGGCGGTGACCCGCCGCAGCGGGTAGACGTCGTAGCCCTCGACGAACTGCGAGTTCCGCCAGTCCAGGAACGCGCTCTCCCCGTCGGGGCCGATCCTCACGTCGATCTGGCCGTCCTCCAGATGGATGCCGAAGCGGCGGTCACCACGGTTCTCGACGGTCACCCGCAGCCGGAAGTACGTCAGCCCCTCGGCGGCGTCGTCGCGTCCACGCGGCGGCTCCGCCCGCTCCAGACCGTGGACGCGAACGCGCAGACCGGCATGCTCGTCGTACTCCTGCCAGTCCCCGACCACGTTCGGCTCGTACACACTCCACCTCTCGACCTCTCGAAGCTGCTTCCTATCCGTGGGCTCAGCGCAGTGTCAAATGAGCGGAATGGGCTGTGGCCAGGGATTTCCCGCACTTGATCGCTGATCAAGCCGTGCGCAGGGAGAATCCGCACAGGCCCTGCCACGGGCGTGCCGCACATCACGTCCGCCTTCCGGCTCGGCGGGCCGGCCGCCCCCGCGGCAAGGAGACGGCGCGACGGCCGGGCCCCGGGGCCTGCGTCGTGAGCCGGCCGGGCGCGCAGGCGGACACGTGCACGGCCCCGGCCGCAGAACGCCACCGTTCGCAGTCGTCCGGTCGCGGAAGGATACGGCGCGGGCGCCGCGGACACCGGATACCCGACGGGCGTTTCGTACGTGTTTATCATGGGAAGACTGGTTTAAGTGCTTCGGACAGGAGGCACGTCCGTGGGTCAGGTACGCCGCCCCGCACGTCTTCCTGCGAGCGATCCGGGCGCCCCCTCCCACGGTGTCTGTCCACCCGGCACCTGCTGAGGGAGGCGCGCACATGCGTACCGCCAGCAGAACGAAGCAACACCCCCACGACGACGCCCCCGACACGGCCGCGGCATTCGTGCGCCTTCGGGAACTGCCCGACGGACCGGAGCGCAAAGCGCTGCGGGACGAACTGGTCCGGGTCTGGCTGCCCATGGCGGAACGGATCGCCGTGCGGTTCCGAGGCCGCGGAGAGGCCCTGGAGGACCTCTACCAGGTCGCCGCCCTCGGGCTGGTCAAGGCCGTCGACCACTACGACCCCGCGCGCGGCCGCGCCTTCGAGGCGTACGCCGTACCGACGGTCACCGGCGAGATCAAGCGCCACTTCCGTGACCACATGTGGACGCTGCACGTCCCGCGCCGGGTCCAGGACCTCCGTAACCGGGTACGGCGCGCCATGAAGGAACTCTCCCAGACCACCCCCGGCCGGCCGCCCACCGTCGCCGAGATCGCCGCGTACGCGGAGCTCGGCGAGGAGGAGGTGCGCACCGGCATGGAGGCGCTGGAGTGCTTCACCGCGCTGTCCCTGGAGGCGGAGATGCCCGGGACCGACGGTTACGCCCTCGCGGACGCGATAGGCGGGCCCGACCCGAGCTACGACACCGTCGTCGACCGGGTCGCCGTGGCGCCCTGTCTGCAGGCACTGCCGGAGCGTGAGCGGACCATCCTCTATCTGCGCTTCTTCCGGGGGATGACGCAGAGCTGCATCGCCCAGCAGCTCGGCATCTCGCAGATGCACGTCTCCCGGCTGCTCACCGCCTGCTTCGCCAGGCTGCGCGAGGAACTGCTCGCGGGCACACCCCGCTGATCTCCAGGAAGGGGAGTCACCTGGGCGGCGCAGGGGGCGGACTCATCCGGGAGGCGCACCGGGGATCTGCGTCCCGGGGATCTGCGTGGGCCCGTAGCGGTCCAGGGCGTCCTCGAGAGCGGCGCGGATCTCCGGGGGCAGCTCCCCGTCGCGGCCCCAGGTGAGCACGAGCTCCGCCACCGTGCGCAGCTTGGTGTTCGTGTGCTGGGAGACCTCCTTCAGCACCGCCCATCCCTCGTCCGGCGTCACCCTGCCGAGCGCCACCATCATCCCGATGGCCTGGTCGACCACGGCATGGGAACAGACGGCCTCCTTGAGCTGGACGATCTCGGCCTCCAAGGCCCGAAGCCGGTCGGTGTCGCCGGCGGGCTCGTGCGGTACACCTGCCACACCTCCATCCTCCCCACCGGGACTGACGTCTGCCACCGGGGTACTCGGCAGGCGCCATGACCGGTTCCGGTTGGACACTGGTGTCGAACCGGTGGCTGCCGGTCGACGAGACCAGGACGACTGCCATGCAACATGACACGACACCCACGACCCGCGCGACGGACGTGGTCTCCACGAACAACGCCTTCGGGGCGCCCTGCTGGGTGAGTCTGACCAGTCGGGACGTGCGCGCCACCGAGGAGTTCTACACCGCCGTGCTGGGCTGGGAGTGGCGGAAGGCCAAGCTCGGCGACCACTTCCGGATCGCGCTGGCGGAGGGTGCGCCCGTCGCCGGGATCGCCGCGGTCGCCAGCATGTGGCAGATGGCGGTCGCCTGGACGCCCTACTTCGCCGTCCCCAGCGCGGACCTCGCGGTGGCCCGGGCGCAGGAGCGCGGCGGCACGGCGGCGGTCGGGCCCATCTCGCTGCCGCCCGGCCGCGCGGCCCTGCTCGCCGACCGGGACGGGGCGACCTTCGGTATCTGGGAGGGTGAGCTGGTCACCGACTGGGAGACCTGGCACCGTGCCGCGCCCGCCTTCATCCGGCTGCACACCAGGGACGCCTTCGACGCCGCCATCTTCTACGGCGAGGTCCTGGAGTGGGCCTCGGCGACGCGCGGCAGCTGCGAGATCAACTACGAGGGCGAGGAGGTCGTCCTGCGCAGCGGCGGCGACGTGGTGGCCCGCATCGAGTCCGGCGCCCTGGAGGCGGCTCCCGATCCCACCATCCGCCCGCACTGGCAGATCCACTTCGCCGTGGCCGACGTGGCGAGCTGCGCACGGGCCGCGGAGCACCACGGCGGCAGCGTGCTGCGCCTGGACGCCGAGGACGCCGTGCTGCGCGACCCCGACGGGGCGCAGTTCACGGTGACCTCGCGTCGTCAGCGGTGAGCGCCTCCTGCTACGTCGGCGACGCGTACCGTGACGGCCGGGACAGCACGACGAGGCTGCGCGCCTCCACCGTGAGGGCGGTGGCCGCCTTGTGCTCGGTCTCGTCCGGCGTCCCCGTGGGGTCGGCGGTGTCGATGAGGGTGGTCCAGCGTTCGCCGTACGTACGGTCCGGCAGCCGGAAGTCCACGGGCTCCCAGTAGCTGTTGAGGAGCAGCAGGAAGGAGTCGTCGACCACGGTGCGCCCGTAGGCGTCGGGTTCGGCGATGGCGTCGCCGTTGACGAAGACACCGACGGAGTGCGCGTCCGAGCGCTGCCAGTCCTCGTCGGACATCTCGGTCGCGTCCGGTTGCAGCCACACCAGGTCGGGGAGCGGCTGCCCGGCATGCGTGACCGTCTCGCCGCGGAAGAAGCGCCGGCGGCGCAGCACCGGGTGGGCGGCACGCAGGGCGATGGCGTACCGCGTGAAGTCCCGCAGGTTGCGCTGCTCCTCGGTGAGCCGCCAGTCGATCCAGGAGACCTCGTTGTCCTGGCAGTAGGCGTTGTTGTTGCCGCCCTGGGTGCGGCCGATCTCGTCGCCGTGACAGAGCATGGGGATGCCCTGGGACAGCAGCAGGGTGGCGAGGAAGTTGCGCTGCTGGCGGCCGCGCAGTTCCAGGATCCCGGGGTCGTCGGTGTCGCCCTCGGCGCCGCAGTTCCAGGACCGGTTGGTGCTCTCGCCGTCCCGGTTGGCCTCGCCGTTGGCGTCGTTGTGCTTGTCGTTGTACGACACGAGGTCGCGCAGGGTGAACCCGTCGTGCGCGGTGACGAAGTTGACGCTGGCGCGGGGGCGGCGCCTGCTGTGCTGGTACAGGTCGGAGGAGCCGGTCAGCCGGGAGGCGAACTCGCCGAGCGTGTGTTCCTCGCCGCGCCAGAAGTCCCGTACGGCGTCGCGGTACAGGCCGTTCCACTCCGACCACAGCGGCGGGAAGTTGCCCACCTGGTAGCCGCCCTCGCCCACGTCCCACGGCTCGGCGATCAGCTTGACCCGGCTGATGACGGGGTCCTGCTGAATCAGGTCGAAGAACGCCGACAGCCGGTCCACCTCGTGGAACTGCCGCGCCAGTGTGGCCGCGAGGTCGAAGCGGAAGCCGTCGACGTGCATCTCGGTGACCCAGTACCGCAGCGAGTCCATGATCAGCTGAAGTACGTAGGGGTGGCGCATGAGCAGGCTGTTGCCGGTGCCTGTGGTGTCGTAGTAGTGGCGCCAGTCGCCGTCGACGAGGCGGTAGTACGAGGAGTTGTCGATGCCCCGGAAGGAGAGCGTGGGGCCCCTCTCGTTGCCCTCGGCGGTGTGGTTGTAGACCACGTCGAGGATCACTTCGAGGCCGGCCGCGTGCAGCGCCTTGACCATCGACTTGAACTCGGCGACCTGCTGGCCCCGGGTGCCGTGCGCCGCGTAGGCGTTGTGCGGCGCGAAGAAGCCGATCGTGTTGTAGCCCCAGTAGTTGGACAGGCCGCGGTCCTGGAGATGGCCGTCCTGCACGAACTGGTGCACCGGCATCAGCTCGACCGCCGTCACGCCGAGCGAGGCGAGGTGCTCCACCGCGGCGGGGTGGGCGAGCCCGGCGTAGGTGCCGCGCAGTTCGGGCGGCACGTCGGGGTGGGTACGGGTGAGTCCGCGGACGTGTGCCTCGTAGATCACCGTGTCGGCGTACGGCCGTCCGAGCGGCCGGTCCCCGCCCCAGTCGAAGGCCGGATCGGTCACCACGCCGAGCATGGTGTGCCCGGCGCTGTCGGCCGGGTCGGGCCCGGAAGACGAGCGCTCGTACAGCGAGGGGTGGTTGTCGATCTGCCCGTCCACGGCCTTGGCGTACGGGTCGAGCAGCACTTTCGCGGGGTTGCAGCGCTGGCCGGCGGACGGGTGCCAGGGGCCGTGCACCCGGTAGCCGTAGCGCTGGCCGGGCTTGATGTCGGGCAGGTAGCCGTGCCAGACGAAGCCGTCGACCTCGGTCAGGGGGATGTCGCGGTGGTTGCCGCGGTCGTCGACCAGTACGAGGTCGACGCGTTCGGCGACCTCACTGAAGAGCGCGAAGTTGGTGCCCTTGCCGTCGTACGCGGCGCCCAAGGGGTAGGGGTGCCCGCTCCATACGGGCACCCCGTCCTTGCCGTTCGCCTTCTTCTTCGTCACCGCGCGTCCTCCAGGGCGCCGTCGGCCGGCCGCGCCGGGGCGGCGAGGGAGGCGACCGGCGTCTCGCGCGGCACCCGCAGCCCCTCACGCAGATCGGGTGCGGGCGCCCTCGGCACCAGCGGGACGCGCTCGCCGGCGCGGGCCCGCTGCGAGAACCAGATGACCTTGCTGCCGGTGTCGGTGGCACAGCAGCCCCAGCCGTCACTCATGGCGGCGATGTGCTCCAGGCACGCCCGCAGGTCCAGATCGGGACGGAGTTCCTGGTCGTTGTCACCGACGGCGGTGATCAGGTGCTGGCCGTTCCACCACATCTCGATCGACGTGTGCTTGTCCGTCGCGTGCTCGTCGATGGCCTTCAGCAGCAGCTCGGCGCTGCCGCAGACGGGCTTGACCAGCGGTTCGAGGTCCCAGTACTTCAGGTGGGCCGCGAGGATGCGGCTGACCTGTCCAACGCGTTCCGGGCTGACTTCCACATCGAGGTGGTAGTAGCAGGGCACTGCGGTCTTCATCGTGGCTCCTCACCGGCGAGGCTCTCGCTCCCTCGCCCTAGCAAGCCGATCCCCGAACACGAAGCGTGAGCACTGATCGCTTCCGAGTCACCACAACAGTGCGGGTCCTAGCCCATTCGTGCAACACGAGCGAACTCCCGAGATGGTTGAACCTCTAACAAGACGCTGGGTCGTCGTGCGTGCACCATGAGTGAAGGCCCTCGATCGCCGTAACGGGTCCGTGCCCCTCGCGGGCTCGGCCGCCGGCCCGACCGTCGGGAACGTGCCCATCGAGCGCCCGGAAGGTGAACGGCGCCATGCTGCTACCCGCCAGAGCCGAAGTCACCCGGCAGCTGCGGCGGTACCGGGCCTGGGAGCGTGCGATGCTCGCGGCCCCCACCGACAGCGGGGTGCGGACCGGCTTCGAGGACTCGGGCTACACCCTCTGCGTGCTGATGGGAAAGCGCTGCGCGCGCGAGGCCGCCGAGGCGGCCGAGCGCTACTTGCGCACCACGCTGGCCACCTACCTGCGGGACGAGACCTGCCGACCGCGTCCGGTCCGTGTCCCCCGGCGTGGACCCCCGTCGGGACGGCGTTCCCGGGCGGGGCTCTAGCCCCGTTTCAAGGCGGTATCCCGAGCCGGGCCGAGGGGCCCGGCTTTGAGTACGACGGAGGTGAGACCCATGAGTACGACTGAGGCCATCGGCCGCATTCCGGTCCGGGACGTCCATCCGGCCGTGGAGGGCGGCAGGCGCCCGGCGAAGGCCGTTCCCGGAGAGACCTTCCAGGTCACGGCCACCGTGTTCCGCGAGGGCCATGACGCGGTCGCCGCCAATGTCGTCCTGCGGGATCCCGAGGGCCGGCCCGGCCCCTGGACGCCGATGCGCGAACTCGCCCCCGGCACCGACCGCTGGGGCGCCGAGGTCACGCCGGACGCCGTCGGCCTGTGGACGTACTGCGTCGAGGCATGGAGCGACCCCGTCGCCACCTGGCGGCACATCGCCGGGATCAAGGTGCCGGCGGGCATCGACACCGGCCTGGTCCTGGAAGAGGGGGCCGTCCTGTACGAACGGGCCGCCGCCGACGTGCCCGACCACGCGGCCCGCACCGTCGTACTGGCCGCGGCGCGGACCCTCCGGGACGACTCGTTGCCGGTCGCCACCCGCCTCGCCGCGGCGTTGACGCCGGAGGTGGACGCGGTGCTCGCGCGGTATCCGCTGCGGGAGTTGGTGACCGCTTCCGGGGCGTTGCCGTTG
>NZ_JBIDCW010000016.1:0-173430 GCF_043204795.1 Streptomyces sp. NPDC047706
TCGCGAAGGTGCTGGGCACCACGGCGAAGGTCATCGACCCGATGACGTACATCGCCAAGGGCGCCGGCGCCGGCCTGGCGAAGATCGGCGACATCAGTGCCGCGCTGAAGGGCGTCGGCACCATCGACATCCCGGCGTTGCCCGACAACGCCATCACCCTCCCCGAAGGCGCGGTACGCCTGCCCGACGGCACGGTGAACCTGCCGGAGGGCGCGGCGATCCCGGCGGGCGGCATCAAGATCCCCGAGGGCGGTGCGGTGCGGCTGCCCGAGGGCACCCCGCTCCCGGCGGGCGCCGTCGACCTCGGCAACGGCGCCGTCAGACTCCCCGAAGGCACACCGGCCCCCGCGGGCGCGGTCGAGCTGCCCGAGGGCGCGGTCAAGCTCCCCGACAACACCCCCGCCCTGCCCGAAGGCACCGTCAAACTCCCCACCGAGGACGGCGCCCCGGCCCGCTACTACGACCCCCAGGGCAACGTCCTCGACGAGAACGGCAACGTCCTCGGCAAGGCCGACGACGGCCCCGGCGACATCGTCGACCAGCCCGGCATCCCCCGCGACGGCGCCGACCTCCCCCGCGTCGACTCCCCCGTCCGCGAACCCGCCATGGCCGGCGCGGCAACCCACACCGCCGACAACGCGCCCCACCACCTCCACCTCGCCAGCGACCCCACCGACCTCGGCGACCTCGGCCGCACCGCCGACGACACCACCCCACCCACCCGCACCACCGACAACCTCCCCGGCAGCACCGCCGACAACCTCCCCGGAGGAACGGCCGACAACCTGCCGACGAACAGCGTCGACACCCATGCCCCGGGGAACAACGTCGGCGAGAACCTCCCCGGCGGCCGTGGCCCGGCGACCGAGACAGTGCCGACTCGTGAGGGGGCCGGCGATGCGGGACGGGGCCAGGACGGGCTGCCGGGCGAACGAGGCGAACACGCCGGCCATCCGCAGGGTGCCGGACAGCCGGACGGTCCCCATCACTCCGGGGACGGCTCCGACCCCCGTCCCGGGGACGAGTTGGCGGACGATACCACCGATGACGCTCCCGACGGCCGGCATGCCCAGGGAGGCGACGACAACCCGTACGCCGGACACGAACCCGACTACTCAAGGCCTGCCCTGCTGCCGGCGGAGGGGCCGCTGACGCTGCGGGACGTACGCAACACCCGCGACGTACGCACGCGCTGGGAGCGCGGTGAGGAGTTCCACCGCCAGATGTGGGGTGGCGGGCCCGAGCGTCATTATCCGGTGCCCACCAACAGCGACCCCCGCTATCCGGTGACCGCAAGCGGCGGGCGCAAGGTCGACGTTCCCGTCGACCTCCCGGACGGGCGCACGATCGCGGTCGAGGTCAAGACGTACGGGCCGTACCGGACCATCACGCTGAAGGACGGAACCAGCGAGCTCGTCCGGAACGAAGTGCCGCTCAGCAAGCACATAAAGGAGCAGATCCACAAGGACATCGCTCTTCGGCGCATGAACCCCGGATATGACCCTCGATGGTCTTTCACGCATGCCGGCCCATCCGCCGAACTGCGCGCCTATCTCACAAAGGCAAGAATCATATTCCTCGAATACGGCCCTGCGCCCAAGAAGGACCAGTGGGACGCGCCGACAAAGAAGAAGTAGACTCCTTCTTGGTCAACTGGAGGGTTGAGAATCATGCAGAACCAGACGCCGGACGGGGCGGCTGCCGAGGAGTGGACGGAGGGCGCGCACCGCAATGCCGCCGGACTCGCGGCCTCGCTCGGGCTGGCACCGGAGCGGTACGCGGAGGACCCCCTGCTTCTGCTGCCCGGCCTGCAGAGCTACGTCGACCGGCTTCCGCTGGCCGAGTTCGAGCAGACCGACTGGATCGGGCTGCACACGGACCTGACCTCGTTCCTCGGGGACCTGCTCGTGCGCAGGCACGGCGCACGGTGGGTCCAGGTCGCCGATTCCACTTCCCCGGCCGGGCACCGCTACTTCGTGGAAGTGAAAGGCATGGACGGCAAACCCGGTCGCGTCGAGCCCTATGACGTGGTGATGGAGGAATTCGAGAATCTTCCGATCGAGATCGGCCGGATGATTGCGAATGCCGAGGCGGCACTGAACTTGATTCCGGTGGTGGACGAGGAATCCGTCGGTCACATGTCGTTGGAGGACCTGATGGGCGAATCCGGCGAGTCCCGCTGAGGATTCCGGAAGGAATCCTCACATCGGCGCCCCGGCGTGGCAGCCAGGTCCTCGGTCACCGTGAGGCCGACGGGTCGGCTGCCCGCAGGGGCATTCTGACGACCTTGCCCGCACTGTTGAGGAGGACTTCGGGAACGTCGTCCTCGTAGAACCTCAGCTGCCCGATGAAGCCCTCGGTCTTCGCGTGGAAGGCGAGCATCTCCACCAGGGCATCCAGCTCGGGCAGGAGCTCGGCGTGAATCTCCTGACGTGCCGTCAGGGACCAGTGGCCGTCGCCCTGGAGGAGCTCCGCCGTCAGGACTCCTCCGATGCGCACCGCCGGGCCCCGGCCCGCCAGAAGGGCGACGAAGTCCGGCACGTCCTCCACGGCGTCACCGCCGTCGTCCGCGTCGTCGAGCCCGAGATGCCGGCGCAGCAGGTCGAGCACGGCGCGGGGTGCGGTCGGCGTCAGGTCGAGGGCCAGATCCACGGCGAACACATCACTCATGCCCGGTGATTCTAGAACCGGCTCCCCGGCTGGCGGCTGCCGGCCGGAGAAGCTCCACCTCACCCCCTTGGACAGGGGCCGTAACACGGTCCCCGCTGAGCACCCCAACCACCTCGACGAGGTGTCTGCCAAACGCTTCGCCGGCATGCAGCTGAGCGGCCCAGGGCCTGGCGCCCGAAGCGGCTCCGATCGCGGGCGCCGAGGCCACCACGAAGATCCTCTGGCCGGACGTCGACCTGTTCCACCGGTTCGTCGCAGGTGACCACGAGCGTTTCAACCAGTCCCTTGCAAACGCACTCACTCTGCACAAGGAGTACTGGACGGCCGACGAGGGCCGCGCGAACGACGCGGGCTTCCCGATCGACGCCGAGTCGGACTACCTCCCCAGGCACCTGCTCAAGGGCACCTGGGTGGGCGAGTTCCACACGTAGGTGGTCACGAGCGTTCCTCGCCATGCGTACCCCACGGACGAGATGCCGGAGAACTGGATCCTGGACGAGTTCGCCGACTCGCCGGTCCTGCGGCCCCAGGCACTGAGCACGGGGCTCACCCTGGCGCAGCAGCACTGCGCGGTGGACCCGCGGGCGGTGAACTTCGAGACCTGGGAGGCATGGGTCACGGCCATGCAGACCGGTTCGGCGCTCTTCGCCGCGGCCACCGCCTCCGAAGGCTCCACCGTCACCTGCCGGATCAAGGAGCAGGAGCGCACGCTCCCGGCGACCGGCCCCGAGTCCCATCTCAACTCGGGCACCTGGGTCACCTGCTTCTACCTGGCGATGATCTGCCGCGACAACGACCGTCTGCGCCGGCTGGCCGAGGTACCGGTCTCGTTGCCGCGGGAGTCGGGCGCGGTCTTCGACGAGTTCATCTACTCCTGGGTAGAAGCACTGCAGAGCTTCTGGCCCGGGCGTCAGGACGTGGGCGACAAGCTCGTCGCGGCGGTCGACGGCACCGGTCCACAGGCACTGCGGTACGCGGACGCGGATCTGATGGCGCAGATCCGCCATCCGCCGCTGATGCTGCTCCACCGCGTCATCCGCCGCGACTCCACGGAGTTCAACAAGTCGCCGGCGGACGCGCAGCGCGCGCACAAGGCGTACTGGACCGCCGACGCGGACCGTGCGGCAAGTGCCGACGGGCTCGTCGCTCTCGGGCCGTCGGCGATGGTCTGTCTCGCGCGTGACCAGGGCATCACGGTCGAGTCGAGTCGGAGTACCTGCCCCAGGCACTGCTGGAGTACCGCTGGATCGGCGAGATCGCGTACCGACCTCGCCGGTCCGCCGCCTAGAACAGGCTCAGCAGTGCCTCCGCCGGATCCCTCACCCCGTTCTCCCCGTCCGGCAGCGGCAGTTCGAACCACACCGTCTTGCCGCGGTGCGTCCGGCGGGAGCCCCACGCGGCCGACAGCAGGCCGACGAGTTGCAGGCCCCGGCCGCCCTCGTCGGTGTCGCGGGCGCGGCGGCGACGCGGCTGGACCAGGCCGGAGTCCCAGACCTCGCAGACCAGGGTGCGATCCAGCAGCAGGCGCAGTCTGATCTCGCCCTCGCCGTAGCGCAGCGCGTTCGTCACCAGTTCGCTGACGAGCAGCTCCGTCGTGTCGACCAGCGGCTCCAGATCCCAGCCGAGGAGCTGGGCACGCGCGTACTCGCGGGCCCGGCCCACGCTGCGCGGCTCGCGCGGCAGCGTCCAGTCGCCGACCGACTCGGCGGGCAGCCCCTGGACACGGGCCATCAGCAGGGCGATGTCGTCCTCGCCGTGATGGCTGTCGAGGGTGTGGAGAACCTGGTCGCAGACGTCCTCGAGAGGCCGGGCGGGGTCGGTGAGCGCCCCCACGAACGCCTGGAGCCCCTCGTCCAGCGGGTGGTCCCGGGACTCGACCAGTCCATCCGTGTAGAGCGCGAGCAGCGCGCCCTCGGGGAGTTCGACCTCGACCTCCTCGAAGGGTTCCCCGCCGACCCCCAGCGGCAGGCCCGGGGGCACGTCGAGCATCAGCGCCGACTCGCCGGGTTCGACCAGGACCGGCGGGAGATGACCCGCGTTGGCGAAGGTGCACCGGCGGGTGACGGAGTCGTAGACCGCGTACACACACGTCGCCAGGTACACCTCCGACAGGTCCGCCTCGCGGGGGCGCCGGGCGGCCCGGGTGGCCTGCTGGATGCCGCCGGGGGTGCCGAGGCCACGGGCGATCTCGTCCAGCTGGGAGAGCACCTCGGCCGGTTCGAGATCGAGCTGGGCCAGTGTGCGGACGGCCGTGCGGAGTTCGCCCATCGCGACGGCGGCGCGCAGACCGCGGCCCATGACGTCGCCCACCACCAGCGCCGTACGGTGTCCGGGCAGTTCGATGACGTCGAACCAGTCACCGCCCACCTCGCTGGGCCGCCCGGTGGAGGCGTTCCCCGGCAGGTAGCGGCAGGCGATGTCGAGGCCGGAGGCGACCGGGTCGCCGGGCGGGAGCAGCGACCGTTGCAGTATCAAGGCGCGTTCGTGCTCACGTCGGTAGAGCCGCGCGTTGTCGATGCAGACGGCGGCCCGCGCGGCCAGTTCCACGGCGAGGTCGCGGTCCCGTTCGCCGAACAGCTCGCTGCCCTTCGTGCGTGAGAACTGCGCGAGGCCTACGACCGTGTCGTGGGCGACCATCGGAACGGCGAGCGTGGACTGGACGAGGCCCCCCTCCTCGGCGGGGACGGTCTGCGGGCGGGCCGTGCGCAGGGCGTCGGCGCAGGGCGAGTTGAAGGGGTAGTGGTGCACCGCGCCGACCGTGACCGGATCGCCCGTGCCGGCGAACGGCGCGTCGGAGACGGCGCTGGCGAAGGCGACCCGGCGCAGTTCGGCGCTGCCGTCGGCGAGGCTCTGCGGGGTCTGGTCGCCGACCAGGAGCCCCTGGTAGAGGTCGACGGTGGCCAGGTCGCAGAAGCCGGGGACGACGACGTCGAGGAGTTCGCGGGCGGTGGTCTCCAGGTCGAGGGAGTTGCCGATGCGCGCTCCGGCCTCGTTGAGCAGCGCGAGATTGCGCCGGGCGGCGGCGGCCTCGCGGGCGGCGGCGCGGCGGGAGGTGATGTCGGTTCCGAGCCAGGCGATGCCGATGGGGCTGCCGGTCCCGCTGTGCACGCGGTACAGGTTGACCGACCAGTGACGCCGCTCGTCGGAGCCGGGGCGGAAGCCCGTGACGTGCATGTCCGTGATGCTGTCGCCGGTCTCCAGGACCCGGCGCATGGTCGCGGAGACCCGCTCGGCCTCGCCGCGCGGCAGATAGTCGTGCACCCCGCGGCCGCGGTGGTCGTCGGGCGTGCCCCCGAAGACGGACGCGAACCGCTGGTTGGCGCGCCGCACCCGCAGGTCGGGGTCGATCAGCAGGAAGCCGAAGGGGGATTGACCGAAAATTGCCTGCGAGGCGGCGAGGTCGGTCTCGATGCGGCGCAGTACACGGACGTCGACGACGATGCAGACGGCCGCCTTGTCTCCGTCCTCCGTGCGGGTCGGCATCACGTAGACCTCGGCGAGGCCCCTGCCGCCGCGACCGCCGTCGGCGGTGTCCGGCAGCCGGAAGGGGACCACGCCGGTCCACTCCCGCCCGTCGAGGATCTCGGCCATCTTCCGCTGCCCGCGCTCGCGCAGGGCGGGGTCGATGAACGCCTCGATGGGGTCAATACCGACGGCGTGTGCGGCCGGGATGCCGAAGAGGCTCTCCGCGCGCAGACTCCACTGGTCGACGAGGCCGTCGGGTCCGATGGAGAAGGACGCGACCTTTATGTAGTCGTAGATCGAGCCGGGCGGGCTGCTCTGCCACAGGGCGTCCGAAGGCGGCATCTCCATGAAGGCACCCGCGGCCTCCGTCCTCGCGCCGTCCGACGGGTCCTCGGACTCCGTGGCCTTCGCTGGTATCTCGCTCACGCGAACCGTCCCCTCCAGCTCACCGCGTCCGGTACCGGTCACCGGGGGCGGCTGCCCGCAGTATCCAGCACTACGGCGCCGCACAACACGGTGTTCACGATCACAGCACGGTCCAGGCGGTTTTCGGACCGTACCGCGACAACACTTCCAGTCTTCTAACCAGGGGACACACCCTCGAATCACGCCTTGGGGCAACGACTTCCGGCCGGATCCGCTCCGTGGACAGGAGTACGACCGCTGTAAGCCCCCGGAACCGTCCTTCAGCCCGGGACGGCGAGCTCGAACCACACCGTCTTCCCCGACTCCCCGGGCCTGGTTCCCCAGCGGCGCGAGGACGATGCCACCAGCTGCAGCCCGCGCCCGCTCTCGTCCTCCGGGCGGGCGGCGCGTTCGCGGGGCGGTTCGGGGAGCGGGTCGGAGACCTCCACGAGCAGGACGTCGGGCAGGCCGGCGGGGCGCACCAGCCGTACCCCGATGGGGCCGGTGGCGTGCCGCAACGCGTTCGTCACCAGCTCACTGACCAGCAATGCCGTGACGTCACTCACACTGTCGAGCGCCCAGCCGTGCAACTGGCGGCGGACGACGGACCGCGCGGTGCGTACGGCTGTGGGGTCGGCGGGGAACGTCCACTCGGCACAGTCGCCTTCGGTGTCGATCACACCGATCACTTCCCAGGACAGCGAGCCCACTCATGTCCGGTTTCGTGGGGTTAATGGGCACATACCCGATATGCCGAGCGCGGTACCCACGGGAGGGGCGCACTGTGGCACCAACGGCGTACGGCTCCCAGCCGAACGCCAACGGCCCGAGGAGACCGTCCGATCACGCCGGTCATGCTTCCACGAGCCACGGATCACGCCGGTCGCGCTCCCGCGAGCCCGCTGACAGGCCGGTCACGTTCCGGCGATTTTGGTGTCCAGCTCCCCCGCCACCTCCCGGACCGCCGCCACGTCCTGCTCGATCCACTCCACGCTCCACAGCGTCGCGGCCGTGAGCCAGCGCAGTTCGTCGTGGTCCTGGAGGGCCTTCGGCTCGGGGGAACCGGCGCGCAGCCGCGCGGTCCACACGTGCAGGACGTACGGCGATCGCAGCGGCCACTCCCCCGGCACGCGGCGCACGGCCTCCGCCTCGACGCCGAGTTCCTCCCACAACTCCCGTACCAGCGCGGCCTCGGGCGCCTCTCCGGGCTCGACCTTGCCGCCCGGCAGTTCCCAGCGGCCCGCCAGCTCGGGGGGCGCGCTGCGGCGCGCGGCGAGCAGCCGGCCGCCGTCGAGCAGGGCGGCGCCCACCACCACGATCCGTTCCGTCATGCGCCGGAGCCTACGGGAGCGCCCCGGCGGCGCCGCTCACCCCTGGGGTCCGTCCTCCCCGATGCGCTCCACCCAATAGAGCTGCTTGTGCCCCCGGCTGTGGAGACTGTCCGCGATCTTCTGCGCCTCGGACCGCGTCGCATACCTGCCCACGCGGTAGCGATTGCCGTTGTCGTCCTGCCGTATGACCAGCCACGGAAGAGTCACCGTGCTGTCGTTCATCGCGCCCCTCCGCTTCCCGCCCTCGGCCCGCGCGCCCCGCCCGCTAAGGAAACCGCAATCCGCATATGCCCGAGCCTACGCCTTACCTTCACGCAGCGAATACGGCTTTTCACAAAGAGGTACGCAACAAGCCAGCCGCTGGGGGCGCGCGAGGGCGGACGCGCCGTCCGCGCACCTCGGCGCATCCGGTCAGCGGCATACCTGGCACGCAGGGGTTCACGTGCCAGGACGTCCGGATTCCACCGGCGCGTGAGGGGGCTCCCGGCGCGCCTGTGCCGGGGCAACTGCCGTGAGGTGGTGCGCTACTTCACCGGAAGGTGATACGCGACCCGGTAGCGATCGGCCGGGATCACGACGTCCGCCGTCTCCACCGGGCGCCCGGAAGCGTAGAAGGTGCGCTGCACGACGAGGACGACATGACCGGGGACGCCACCGAGTGTCAGCAGCTCCTCGGCCAGTCCGGGGCGGGCGCCGACCTCCTCGGTGACGTTGTCCACGACCACGTCGATGGCGGCCATGCGCTCGACGACACCCATGCCGCCGAGCGGGCCCTCCTCGGGCAGCATCACCGGCGTACGCCCCGTGACGGCGAGCGGCTCCCAGGAGGTGGCGAGCATCATCGGCTCGCCGCTTTCCCGGTACAGGTACTTGGTGCACATCACGCGGTCGCCGGGACGGATGCCGAGCCGCTCGGCGATTGCGCCGCTCGCCTCGGTCTGCGCGCTGCTGGATTCCCAGGTTCCGCGCGCGGCCGCGTCGGCCTGCTCCTGCCGGAACGGTGTGGCGCCACCGGCCGGGCGGTATCCCGAGCGGGCGATGCTGCGGGGCACGGGCCGCTCGCGCACATAGGTCCCGGAACCGGAGCGGCCCTCGACCAGGCCCTCCGCCATGAGCACCTTGCGGGCCTCCAGCGCGACCGTGTCCGAGACGCCGTACTCCTCGCGGATCCTCGCCTGCGAGGGCAGACGGGTGTGCGGTGGCAGCTGACCGTCGACGATCTTCTGGCGGAGATCACCCGCGACGCGCAGGTACGCCGGCTGCTCACCGAATGTCACTGGCCACTCCCATCAGGTTGTACAGACAGCAACAGCGTGGCAACCGTGGGTTGGGCCAGGCAAGCGAAGGCCAGAGAATCACTCGATGTGATGACTTCTGGCCCTGGCAGGCTTTACGCAGGCAGTTTGTCCCCGCTATGGGGCGCTCACACGTCTGCCTCCGGGGCGGTTTCGCCGGAGGCGCCGTCGGGCGGAGTGGTGTCCAGGCCCAGGGCTTCGCGCGCGGTGACGGTGGCCGGGCCGTCGTGGAAGCCGTAGCCCTCGTCGTAGTGCACGTAGAAGGTGTCCGCGTCCCCGGCGGCCGCCGCCTTGGCCCAGTCCGCGCGGGCCGACGCCAGCTCCTCCGCCAGGGCGGCCACGGGCTGCTCGGCCCCGGCGGGCCAGGTGCGCGCCTCCAGCGCGGCGCCCTGCTCGGCCAGCGCGTCGTGCATGTCCTGCGCCCAGGCCCGGTTCGCCGCCAGGTCCTCCTCGGGGAAGGCCTCGGGCTCCTCGACCATGGCGGCGTCGATGGCCAGGGCCGCCTCCAGGAAGGCCATCTGGTCCGCGTCGAGGGTGGTCCCGTCGTTGCGCAGGGAGCCGGTCAGGCTGCCCTTCCCGTCGGTGTTGCCGAAGAGGCAGGTGATCTCCCGGTCGCCGAGGCTCCAGGTCTCCCGGGTCGGCGTCAGGTAGTACACGTCGACATGGTCCGGCAGTGCCCAACTGTCCATCGCGTAGGCCCCTGCCAGGGCGTAGCACCTGTCGTCGGCGAACTTCGTGACACGGTCGTCGCCGGGGAAGGTGCCGCCGGGCAGGGTGACGGTGGCGAACACCTCGCCGTCGTGCTCGCCGGAGCAGGGCACCACCTCGACGTCGTACGTCTCCCCCTCCAGCGACCCGTCAGGGGCGTCGAAGCACTCGCCCTTGTCCGGCGAGACGATCACGTTCTCCCGCGCCCCCTCCTTGAAGCCCTCCCAGAAGGCGGACACCGCGCCCGTCGAGAGCGACAGAGCCAGCAGCGCAAGCCCGACGGCCGACAGCACGGCACCGCCGATCGCCATGCCCTTGCCACGCTCGCCCTTCCGCTTGATCTGGCGCAGCGCGATCAGCCCGAGCACCAGCCCGACGCCCGGCAGGAAGCACAGGATGCCGAGGACGAGGGCGGCGATCGCGGCACCGTTGACCGGCGGCAGCCCCGGCGGCGGATACGGACCCCACCCCCCGTACGACGGGTGCGGGCCGTAGGGCCCCGCAGCGCCGTACGGCCCCTGGGCGCCGTACGGCCCCTGGGCCTGCGGAGCCGGGTACCGGCCGTGGGGACCCTGCGGGTCCTGCGGCAGCTGCGGACCGGGAGGCGGGGGTATGGACACGGGTACGGCGCTCCTGGTTCGGACTTCGGCAGGCGAGGGGAACCGTCGTCCGGCTCGCGGCGGCGAGATGCACGACTGGCGCATCGTATGCGGGGGGACCGGTGGGGGTGGAATGCGGATCACGCGGGCCACGGCGCACGCCGTGGACGGACTGACGGCCCACTGGGCCCGGCACGTCACGGAGGCGGCCGCTCGTGCCACGCGGTCATCCGCAACGCCACCGTCTCCTCGTGGCGCGTGGGCCGAAGCAGGGTGTCCGGGCTGACGGCGGCTCGGGGCAGGGGGCACAGCCACTTCCCCGGCGTCAGCGACTTGCCTCCGGCCGCCGGACCGGCCGGGCAGGCCGCCACGGCGACCTTCGGGTCGCGGGGCCCTCGGGCGGCAGCGGTGACGGCCTTCGGCGTGGCGGGAGGAGCCGTCCCCGCACTCCGTGACGTCACCAGAGACGTCACGGCCCGCCCTGCACCGCCACCCCGGGGACTCCTGACGGACAGGCCTCGTCCCCGCGGCAGGCGGGCGCACCGCCCAGGGCCACGGGGACGAGAACTGTCGTGGGTACCGATCGCCGGAGGCCGGTCAGCCGTCACCGATCACGGACGACGACCGAGCATCAGAACTGCAGCGCCCAGGCGTCGATCCGCCCGGTGTCGTACCGCGCGTTGTCGCTGACCCTCAGCTTCCACGTGCCGTTGGCGGCCTCGGAGGAGGCGTTGACGGTGTACGTGGCGTCGATGTTGTCCGAGCTGCCTCCGGTGCCGTAGCCCTTGAGCGTGTACGCCGTGCCGTCGGGGGCGATCAGCTGCACCTGGAGGTCACCGATGTAGGTGTGCACGATGTGGACCTCGACGGACAGCGCTGACGGCGCGTTGCCGGACACTCCGGTGACCGTCACCGGGGACTCGACCGTCGAGTTGTCGGCGATGGCGTAGTCGCCGGTGTTCTCGAAGCGCGGGCCGGGCGGCGTCGGGGTGCCGCCGCCGACGTACAGCAGGCGGTTGGGCGAACCGGAGCCGGGGCTGGTGACGACGTTGGGGGTGGCCGCGGACGTCAGCGCGCTGGACACCTGGGCGGGCGTGGCCGAGGGGTTGTCGGCCAGGTGGAGCGCCGCCGCGCCGGCGACGTGCGGGGTCGCCATCGACGTACCGGAGATGGTGTTGGTGGCCGAGTCGCTGCTGTTCCACGCGGACGTGATGGACGAGCCCGGGGCGAACAGGTCCAGGACCGAGCCGTAGTTGGAGTAGCTCGCCCTGGCGTCGGTGCTGGTGGTGGCTCCGACGGTGATCGCCTCGGTCACGCGCGCGGGTGACCTGGTCGAGGCATTGGTGCTCTCGTTGCCGGCCGCGACGGCGAAGGTGACCCCGGAGGCGATGGCGTTGCGTACGGCGGTGTCGAGGGCGGTGTCCGCGCCGCCGCCGAGAGACATGTTGGCGACGGCCGGCTTGACCGCGTTCTGGGCGACCCAGTCGATACCGGCGACGACCTGGGCGGTCGTGCCGGAGCCGGAGTTGTTGAGCACGCGAACGCCGACGATCTTCGCCTTCTTGGCGACGCCGTAGGCGTTGCCGGCGACCGTGCCGGCGACGTGGGTGCCGTGGCCGTGCCCGTCCTGGGCGGTGTTGTCGTTGTCGATGGCGTCGTAGCCGTAGGAGGCGCGGCCACCGAAGTCGCTGTGGGTGATGCGGACGCCGGTGTCGATGACGTACGCCGTGACGCCCTGACCGGCCGAGTCCGGGTAGGTGTACGAGCTGTTCAGCGGGAGGTTGCGCTGGTCGATGCGGTCCAGGCCCCAGGAGGGCGGGCTGGGCTGGGTCCCGTCGATCGTGAACGTGCGGTTCTGGACCACGGAGGCCACGGCCGGGTCGGCGGCGAGACGTTTCGCCTCGGCCTCGGAGGCCTCGATCGCATAGCCGTTGAGGGCCTTCTTGTACGTCCGCTCGATGCTGGCGCCGTACTTCTCGGCCAGCGCGCGTCCCTCGGCGGAGCCCGAGCGCGCCCGGTCCGCCTTCAGGGTCACGATGTAGCTGTCGGCGACGGCGTTCGCCGCGCCCTCGTACTGGATGTGGCCTTCGGCCGCCCCGGCGGGCAGCGCGGAGACGAGCCCCGCGGCGAGTGCGGCGCTGGTCAGGGCGCCGATCGCCGCCAGTCTTCGCCGGGTGGTGGGGCGGGGAGTACGCATCACTGCCATCTGAGGGGTCCTCCTCAATCGGTGGTGCGTTGGTGTGGGGGCCGACACCCAGGTGGGCAGGAGCATGACAATGGCTGGCGCTCACCTGTGCGTCAGCCGAAAGATTGAGGCTTCCACAGGAATTGCACAAGGGCCGTGCACAAACGTAACTTGCCCGCCATAGAGCCGACATGACTGCTCGTCAAGAGCATCCCGGAGCCGATTCCACTCCGGGCGAGCCGCCTGCCGCCCGGCCGTCGGACGCGGCACCCCGAGGCCGGCCGGCCTCCCGCACACCCCGCCTACGGCACTGTCGACGAGGGGCGGCGCCGTTCCGCCCGTACCAGGTCACACGCACTACGGCGAATTCGCTAATAATAAGATTGTTGTGCGCTACATGGTGAACCTCGCTCTCACTTCCGAACCCTTTGCATCAGGTCTCGTTCCTCAAGGCATGAGGAAAATTCTCCTGCCGGCAGTTCTCACTGCGGCAGCCAGCATGATGCTGTCCGTTTCCCCAGCTCAAGCAAGCACTTTCCCGAAATCCGCACCGGCCCGCACCGAAATCACGGAACCGACCCCCCTCGGGAACCTGATCCAGGGAGGCCCCGTTTCGTTTCCGGAATCCCTCATCCGGCTCCTGCCGATCGGTCAAGAAATCTGAAGAACTGGTGCCCGAGGGTGGCCTCGAGGACGGCACCCATAACTTGAATGGCGCACCTGCGTTTATGAGGTGCGGGTGAGTGCCCGCGATGAAGTCAGGAAGGCAGGAAACCTATGAGACGGGCTACCCGAAACGGTGTGTTCGCCGTCGTCGCCGCGTCCGGTGCGATGGTCATGGCACTCCCGGTGTCCACCGCCCTCGCGGCCGACGGAGCCGGTGCCGAAGGTGCGGCGGCCGGCTCGCCCGGGCTGGCCTCCGGCAACACCATCCAGCTCCCGGTGGACGCGCCGGTGAACATCTGCGGCAACACGGTGGACGTCGTCGGTCTGCTCAACCCGGCCGCGGGCAACACCTGCTCGAACAAGGGCGCGGCGAAGGCCGGCGGTTCGCATGACACGGACAGCTCGGCGACGAGCGGCGAATCGGCGGACAGCGGCAGCACGGAGACCACCGGCGGCTCGGCCACGTCCGGCGGCGCGACGGCTGAGGCCGTCGTCACGGATTCGCCCGGCCTGATCTCCGGCAACGGCATCCAGCTCCCCATCGACCTGCCGGTGAACGTTTCCGGGAACAGTGTCAACGTGGTCGGCCTGGGCAACCCGGTCTTCGGAAACCAGTCGGTCAACGGCCCCGGAGAGGAAACCCTCCAGCCTCCGAGCACCCCGGCCCCGAACACCCCGGCGCCCAAGCCCCCGGTCACGGAAACCCCGGCGCCGCTGCCTCGGGTCATGGAGCCTCCGACCCTCGTCCAGGAGGAGCCCGGCACGGACCTGGATGTTCCCACGCTGGCCCACACCGGCGCGGACCTCACGGCGTCCGCCGTCGCCGGCAGCGCCGCGCTCCTCGTCACGGGCGCGACCCTGTACCGTCGTTTCCGCCCGGCCCGCACGCGCTGATACTGATCTCCATCAGCACCTGTCAGGTCAAGCCGCCGCCACCGTCGCTGACAAAGCGCCGGGGCGGCGGCGGTCTGTTTCCGCACATCCCGCTCCGGCTCCCGACCGGGACCGGTCGGGGTGGTATCCGGGATCCGGGACTCAGTGGGACCGAGGCAAGAGAGAGGGACGCCGGCGGATACCGGCGTCCCTCTCTCTGATGCGATCGTCGTCGAGACGAAGTGCCTCTGGGGTCGTCCAGGTCAGAACGCCTGGCTGTTGCAGCCCATGTCCGAACCGAGGTGGTTCTGCTGCGCCCCCGGGTTGCCCTCACCGTTCAGAATGTTGCCGGCCAGCCCGGTGAGGGCGCCGATGCTGCCCAGCACCTCGATGTTCATGTCGTGCGAGCGGCACTCGATGCCCTGCGTGACGTCGAAATCGCTGTACGGCTCGTCGGCGACGGCGGTGCCGGCACCGAGGGAGCCGACGCTGCCGAGCATGGCGCTCACGAGGACGGCCTTGTGGAACTTGCGCATTGGTTCTCCGTTGGTCGAGCGGGTGGGGTCTGCAACACGTGGTGTTGAGATTGCGGGCGGCACCGGTCAGGCCGGTCAGCCGAGTTGGGGAAGCCCCAGTTGACCGACGGGCGGCGCCGCGATCTGTCCGAGGCCGACCGGCGCCAACTGCGGTGCGGCCCCGGGGGAGATGAGCGGACTGACGATCGGGTTCAGCTGCGGGTTGACCTGCGGGTTCACCTGCGGGGTGACCTGCATCGGCGGCTCCGGGGCAAAGGCCTGGGGCATGGCCACCTGGGGGGCCACCTGCGGCATGACCTGGGGCATGACCTGCGGCACGACCTGGGCCGGCTGCGGCTGGGGAGCCTGCGGCTGGTATTGCGGCGCCGGCTGCTGGTACTGCGGCGCCGGCTGCTGATATTGCGGAGCCGGCTGCTGATATTGCGGCGCCGGCTGCTGATATTGCGGCGCCGGCTGCTGATATTGCGGAGCCGGCTGCTGGTACGGCTGCGTGGCGGCCTGCGCGGTTCCCTGTGACGAGGCCGCGGCGTAGGCGTGCCCGGACTGCTGCGGCGCCGGAGGGGCGGCCTGCTGCGGGTACTGCTGGTACTGCGGGGCAGGCTGCTGATACTGCGGAGCGGGCTGCTGGTACTGGGGAGCCGGCTGCTGATACTGCGGAGCGGGCTGCTGATACTGCGGAGCGGGCTGCTGGTACGGCTGCGCGGCCTGTGCGGTTCCCTGTGCCGTCCCCTGCGCCGCGGCCGAGGCGGCAGGACCGGGCGGCGGGCCGCCCTGCGGGGCCGGGTAGTCGGGAGCCGCCATCGGAGCCGCACCACCGTGTCCGACGGGGACAGTGGCATGGCTGGCGTCGGCACCGACACCGGTCAGACCGCTGGCCGCCGCTACAACGAGCGCGGCCTTGTGAAGCTTGCGCATGAAACCCTCGGCCCTTCGATACCTGAATTGGTGATCCATTGCATTCAGTGCGCCGTCACGCGTGCACTCGGCGCGACACTCGCAACTGCACCGTCAGCAGCGGTCAAGCTTGAGGAGCCCGCGGACTTCGCAACGGAGCCAGCAGCACATTCCCTCACGCCTCTTCGGGTCCACGGTCGCTGCCCTCCCCACGTGGAACGAGGTTTTCCTCGCGGTGGTCACGGCGCGCCATGACCCGTCACCCATTTGCCGCTACCAGCACGTGGCGGCGGGGCGGCCCCCCGCACCCTTGCGTCAAATGGGTGACCACGACCGACCTCCCGTATCTGGCTTCGCGCTCACCTCGTTCCCCACGGGCAGGGAGGGCGGTCTGTCGCAGCCGCTCCGGGTGACTCAACTGCGGCAACCACGCTGCCTTTTCTGCATTTCACAAGGTTCCGTGCACAGGTCAATGAAGGGCCGAGGATTTCATGCGCAAACTTCAGCAAGTCGCGCTCGTCGTCGCAGCAGCCGGTGGTCTGTCCGCCGTCGGCGCCGGCCCAAGTTCCGCCGCCACACCCCTCGCCTACGACGGGGCCGCGCCGCCCCCCGTTTCCCAGCCGGACGCCCAGGCCGCCTCGGCCACCTCATCCCAGGCGTCCGTGCAGACCTACGGCTCGCCGGCTCCGCAGCAGGCGGCTCCGCCACGGGGCACCTCGGTCAGCCCGCAGGTCAATCCTCAGCTGAACCCGCAGATCAGCCCGCAGATTTCTCCGCAGGCCCCGCAGGCGGCGCCGGCCGGGCAGAGCGGCCCGGTGGGCCAGGCCAACCTGTTCCGCCCGTCCCAGGAGTGCAGCCCGCAGAACCTGCTCAACGCGAATGTCCCGGTCGCGCTGCTCGCCGCCTCCCAGACCCGCGGCATCGACTGCACGCAGGCCAACAGCCAGGCCAACTCGTTCGCCCACGCCCGCGCGCGCTAGCGCTGACGGACACGCGTCGCCGCCCGGGCACCGATCGCTCCACGCGTTGCGTGCAGGCCAGTTGACATGCGATGCGGCTTTCGGGTGCTTTTGCGCCACCCCTGCAAGATCGGCGCGTCGATGCCCGCTTTGTCGCATTTCGTATTAATCTCCAGGAACTGTAAAAAGTCGATCTTCCAGAGATCGCACCCACCCCACCTCCACCGGAGATGACATGCGCAAGCTTCGCAACGTTGCCGTCCTGGTCGCCGCAATCGGCAGCATCGGCCTCGTGGGCGGCACGGCCCACGCCGACCAGGGCAAGGGCAAGGACGGCGACAAGTTCCACATCACGCAGAGCTCCCAGTGCAAGTCGCACGACCTGAACCTCGACATCCTTGGCCAGGTCGGCCTCCTCAACGGCCTGCTGGGTAACGGGCTCAACGGCGAGGGCAACCCGGGCGCCCAGTCGACCCACATCGGTTCCACCATGGGCTGCAACAACAGCGCCTTCTGAAACTCCGGCCGGCGCACAGCCGGCAACTAGATGGTCCCGGCACCAGGCCCCAGGGCTTGCGCGCCGGGACCATCTGCGTGTGCCCGCGGGATTTCGCAGTGGGGTGCGGGCATCACACAAGTCCCCTGGGCCACGGGCCCTTTGTGCGCGATCTGTTTCCGGCCCTCGCCCCCACGCAGAACGAGGGCCGCTCTCCCAGCCACTTCACGGGAGAGGGCCTGCACGCCCCCCGGAGGGCTACCCGTCACGGGGCAGTGACCGGGCCCCCCGACCACGGATCGCAGCAGCACCAGTCGCACAGAGCGGCGCCGCGAAAGGAGAAATGCCGGACCGGGAAGGATCCCGGCCCGGCATTCGCCGTTGCGCTCAGAACTCGACGCGCGGCTTCCTGAAGCCTTCCGGCAGCCGCGCCGTGTTGGAGCAGTCCACGACCGGCCCGACGTTGGCCGACCCGCCGTCCAGCAGCGCTTCGTCGCGGAACACGATGTTCGGCCGGTCGATCGTCGAGCACTCCTGCTCCTGCCTGATGACCTGCTCGCCGTCCTTGTCCGTGCGGGTCTCGCTCTTGCGAACGCAGACCGCGCCGCCCTGCGTGGTGCTTTCGCACTCGCCCGAGCGTCCGTCCGCGTATGCGTTTCCGGCCCCGACACAGACGGCGGCGAGACTTCCGACGATCCCCGAAACAACGGCGATCTTCTGCGCAGTGAACATGTGCTGCATTCCTTTACGACGTAGGCCCGGGCGCCTTTGCCACTCACCGGTGTGCGCCCGGGCCTGTGATGGTCGAAACCGGTCGTTCTGCGCCTGGGCGCCTGGTCAGCCGCGCCCGGCGGTGGGATAGCCGCAGCCCGGACGCACACAGTCATGGACTGCCACGCGTCCGGGCTGCCTTCGCCCCGGCTGTCACTCAGCACACCGCTGGACAGGCCGAGTTGGGATCAGGTCGCTGCGGAGGTGCGACGCGTTCCGGGCTTCCGGAGAAGGCCGACACGCACGCCGTAATACCGAGAGAACGAGCTCCCGGTACGCCCTTACTGACCCTCGCTGTGCTCGCCCTCGCCGTGCTGGCCGTAGTCCTGCTCGGGCTCGGTGCTCTTCTGCTGCTCGGGTGCGGGCTGCGGCGCAGCCTGCGGCGCGGCCTGCGGCTGCGCGTAGTAACCACCGCCGACAGCAACGGCGCTGGCCGACGAGTTGGCCACGGCGGTGACCGGCTGAGTCGCGCCTCCCTCACCGGCGAAGCTGACCCCGGCACCGAACGCGGACAGCCCTGCGACCGCCACGGCTACAACTGCAACACGCTGCAACTTGTGCATGAAATGACCCTTTCTTGTCCAGGCAGGAAGCCCGGCTTGACTACCGCCTGTGATCATAGACGCACAATTCGTCACATCTCAGGATCTATGCCATAGCTGTCGTGTCGGCCCCATTGCCCTGCCCCGCGGCAAGGACCCCGTCGGCCGGAGGAATTCACCTCCCGAACTCAGCGCATCAGGCCGAATGTCTCCTGCACGCCGTCAGCTTCATCAGCCGCCCCCGTGGTCGTGGGGGAACAGGTCACCTCGGGTCCGAGCCGCGTCGTTCCGGTCCCCCAAGCGGCGGGCAGCGTCAGCGGCTTCACCGGCATACAGGTCTCCTGATGCGGGATCACACCGTCTTCGGGGATCACGCCCTGGATCCGCTGGGTGCAGGAGATGCCGCCCAGGAGGTCGCGCGTGCAGCCTCCCGGCGATTCCGCGACATTCGCATGGGTCGTACCCGTGACGGCCACAGCGAGGCCACCGGCGAGCACCGAGACAACCGCGATCTTCTTCCTGCTGAACATGTGATGCGCTTCCCTTCGTAGGAATGCCCGGCACGCCCGAACACCGGGCGCGCCGGGCACCGTCTTCGACACTCAGACAACCGGCCCGAGGAAGGGGGCCCTTCGAGGCTGATCCCGCAGAGTCCCGCACCGAGCGCCGGGACGACGACGCCCAGCTCAGCCGGTGAAGGCGTTGTTGTACTGGCCGCAGGCCGTGTCCACGGTGCCGGCGAGACCGAGCACCCCGATCGGGATGTCGTTCTCGGACACCGTCTGCGGGCTGCACTCCTGGTAGGGGCGGTAGAGGTCGGTCAACCGCACTCCGCTGTCGGGGGTGTCGGCGGTGGCGGTGCCGGCACCGACGGCGGACAGGCCGCCCGCCGCCACTGCTGCGATCACGACCTGCTGAAGCTTGCGCATGGAACCCTCGGTTCTTCGCTCGTACATCGAGGCTGATTGCCTACCGTGACTGCGCAGACACTAGCAGTAGTTATTCGCGGCTTTCCACACTCAGCATCCCTTCGAGGGGCACCGGCTCACACCGTCACCGGATGGATGCCAATTGGCCGTATAAACAGCTGGATTACCGTTCGACCTGCGCTGTCGCGCCGCGAGAAGAAGGGGCGGCGACGGCCAGGCACCCCTACCAACTCATCTGAAAAAGCAGAGGAATCGCGTCAGGAGAATTCCAGTTCTGCGGCCCTGAGATGATCGCGCGCCGGGGCGGAGACGATCAGGTCCCGCAGTCCCTCGACGTATCGCCGCACGTTCTTGTAGGCGACGTCGGTGTCCGGGTAGCGGCAGGCGAACCAGAGTCCCTCGTGCAGCCGGTTGACCCAGACGCACACCTGATCGCCGTAGGACACCCGGATCAGCCCGTACGCCCTCTTCTCGGTCCAGCGGGCCGAACCCGGGATGAGGCGGGCGTCCACGTAGGAGACGATCGAGTACATGTCGGGCGAGGTCGGGCGGAAGTCCTTGCCGAGCAGCCGCAGTACGCGCGCCAGGGGAATGCGTGCCAGCGACCGGTTGGCCCGCAGCTCGGCCCGGACCGTCTCCAGCGCCGCGTCGAAGTCGCGTGCCGCGGGCACTTCGATGGGTGCGCCGCCGACGTACCAGCCCACGGAGTCCGACCAGGCGGACTTCAGCCGGGTGTGGAACGGCACGACCGTGCGGTAGACCGGCTGGCCGCCGAGTTCGTGCACGATCAGACTGGTCGCGGCCAGAATGCCCACCAGGCTGCCGCCGTAGGGCCGGCAGCGCGCCTCGAACGCGGCCGCGGCCTCCGCGTCGACCAGCGGCTCACACACGAGCTTCTGGGCGGGCAGAGCATCACCGGGGCGCAGCCCCAGATCGACGGGGAACTCCGGCAGCCTCCCGTCGCACCGGCCGATGAACTCCCGCCAGCGCGCGACGATCGTGTGGGTGTCGTCGATCCCGTCCGCGTCGGCCCGTTCCTGTTGGCAGAAGTCGACGTAACTTCCCGCGGGCGTACCGGTGACGGTCCGCCCCGTGACGCCCGCGACGTAGAGATCGTGGATCTCGTCGGGGATGCGCTGGAGGGAGTAGGCGTCGACGTTCGTGTGGTCGAAGGCCATGTACACGCTGGTGGATTCGTCGCGGACGACCGCCGCGTAGATGAGGTTCGGCCAGCCGAGCGCGTCCGCGGCGACGTCGAATCGATCCTGCAGGTACCGCGCCAGCGTCTCCGTTTCCGCGAAGTCCCCGATCACCTCGCGCCGCAGCGACACGTCGTTGCCGCGGAGCGTGAAGCGGTGCATGTCGTCGCCGGTCCACCTGAAGCCGCTGCGCAGCGTCTCGTGGCGCATTGTCCAGTCACGCAACGCCTGTTCCAGCGCGTCGAGATCGACCCGGCCGGGCAGGTCGAACGCGGTGCCGAGCCATGTCGGTACGAACAATCCGTCTTCCCGCACCGATCGCGCCGTCCGGATGTGCGACTCCTGGATGTATGCCGGCGGCCGCGGATCCGGCGGCAGCACCGCCGCGGCCGCGATGGTCGCCTTGCTGAACGTCCACTCGACGAGTCGTCCGGGCCGGACCTCACAGCGCTGAATGTCAGAAATTCGCACGGTGGCGTCTCCTTCGCAGAAGACACCAGCTTGATCAAGGGGGGGCCGTGCGCGCGCGGTGATCGTTGTGTCGCGGACTTTTCAGCGGGATGTGTGACATGTCGAACGGTGAAGCGATACCTCGACGATGAGCCCGTTCCGCTGACCGGCCATACGGGTCGCGGGGCGGCGACGGGGAGATGGCACCCTGCCCGTATGGCTGAACGAGACGCTGCACCGCCCGAGTTGTGGATCACCGTCGACGCGCTGTGGCGCTGGCTGGAAGCGGACCAGCCGGTCACCGGCCGCGAAGGGGTCCTGCTGCGCATGCTGAAGCTCCAGGAGGAGGTCGGTGAGACGGCCCAGGCGGTGATCGGCGCGACCGGCCAGAACCCGCGCAAGGGCGTGAGCCACACCTGGGACGACGTCCAGTCGGAACTGTGCGATGTGACGATCACCGCACTGGTGGCCCTGCGCACGCTGACGCCGCATGCGCGGGAGGTGTTCGCGCGCCATCTGGAGCGGGTGGCGCGGAGGGCACTGGGAGCGGCGGAACCGTCTCCCGACGCGGAGCAGCGCTCGCCCGGGACCTCGCCCTCCTCCGCCGGCAACGCCTCCGCGTGACATCGACGTGCGCGCACCCGTACCAGCCGACGCCCTGTCCGTACGAACACCGCAGCGCTCCCACCTGCGGGAGCGTTCCTTCAAGTGATCATGTCCAGCACCGATCCAGCACGGTAGGCGATCATCCAGCACATCCACCGTAGATGTCCGCGGTGGTTTTGATCGACTTGTGGCCGAGCCGGCGGGAGACCTCACGGATCGGCACGCCGTTCGCCAACGCGGTCGAGGCGAAGAAGTGCCGGAGACTGCCGGGCGTGTGTGTGGCCCTGTCATCCGCATCGACCAGGCCGGCCGACAAGCACGCCTTCCTGAAGTGGTAGCCGTAGGTGGAGGCGGTGGGCATCGCGCCCGATACTTCGCCTGGCCCGTACGCGAAACCGTGCAACCGCTCTCTCGTGGCCGAGCAGGACATTCATCACCAATCCGCTCTATACGGCGGACGTGACCCGGCTTCGCCTGCAGTCCGCGGGCCATCGAGCCGGTGAGGCACTCCTCGCCGGATGCGCTCACGCCCTCCGCGCCCACCGGCACGCGATCCGCGCATCAACACCGAAGGCCATACCGCGCTGTGGTTGATGTATGGCTACCCAGAAGGTGACTATCACTCTCGACGAATCCCTGGTCGAAGCCCTGGCCGGAGCCGCCGAGGAAGAAGGCATCCCGCTCTCCCGCCTCGTCGCCGGAGCAGCCGAACGCGAGCTGCGCCTGCGGGCAGGCCGGGCCGTCATCCAGGAGTGGCAGGCAGAACACGGCGCCTTCACCCCGGAAGAGCTCGCCGCCGCCCGCGCGGACCTTGCCGCCGCCGACGCCGAGTACCTCAGCACCTCGGGAGCCCCGGCCGCGTGAACATCCCCTACCTGTACGACGCCGGAGTCCTCATCGCCGTCGACAACGACGACCGACGCATGTGGGCCCGCCACAGCCTGGCCCTCGAAGACGGCCGGGACATCCACGTCCCATCCGTCGTCGTCAGCCAGGCATGGCGGGACTCCCGCGGCCAGGTCAGACTCGGCAAGTTCCTCGCCGGGGGCCACGTCGTACCCGTCGGCCTCGAAGCCGCCGAAGCCGCCGAAGCCGCAGGCATCCTCTGCGGCAAGGCCGGCACCTCCGACATCGTCGACGCCACCGTCGTGACCATGGCAGCCGGCCTCGGCGCGATCATCTGGACCTCGGACCCGGACGACATCCGCACCCTCATCGACGCCCAGGACATCAAACCCGCCCCTGTCATCCGCACTGTCTAGCAACAGACGACATCCGGCGAACTGACCCGTCCGCGTACTCACCCCTCAGTGTCGATCCGCAGTGCCGATCCGTCCGCCCAGGGCGGATTCGCACCGGGGACCGAGCATGTCAGGGCGGCGGCGTGGGCGGCGAACGAACAGGCGTCAGCGGCGTCGTCGAGGGGCAGCGTGTCGAGTCGGCCGCCGAGGTGTCCGAGGGCAGCGAGACGGTGAAGGAGGCCCGCGGTGAAGGAGTCCCCGGCGCCGACGGTGTCGACCACGGTGACAGGAGGGGCCGTGACGGTGACACGCTCGCCGTTGAGGGACACGAGGGCGCCGTTTCCGCCGAGGGTGATGACGACAAGGCGGGCGCCGGCAGCGTGCCAGGTGTCGCACGCCTCGTCGAGCCCGGTGTCCGGGGTGAGGAGGGCACAGTCGTCTTCGCTGAGGCGGAGGATGTCGGCGACGGCGCACCAGTGGGGCAGCCGCTCGCGGTAGCGGGAGGGGGCTACGAGGAGGGGGCGGACGTTGGGGTCGATGGATACGGTCGCGTGCTCGCGTGCTTGAGCGAGGTGATCCTCGATTCGGCTGCCGCCGGGTCGGCGGATCAGCGCGAGGGAGCCCGTGTGCAGGCAGACCGCGTCGTCGTTCCGCGTCGCGGCGAGTTCACTGTCGGTCCACTGCCAGTCGGCGGCGCCGTCGGCGTGGAAGGTGTAGGCGGCCTGGCCGTTCGCGTCGAGGTCGGCGACGGCAAGCGTGCTGGGCTCGGAGGTGGTCACACTGGCGCTCAGGTCGACGCCGGAGGCACTGAGACGGGCGCGGAACAGAGTCCCGAAGGCGTCGGTGGAGAAGCGCCCGAGAAACCGGGTGGGAGTGCCGAGGCGGGCGAGAGCGACAGCGGTGTTGGCCGGGCCTCCACCGGGCAGCGCCCGCAAGGCCAGCCCGTCGGGATCGGACCGGTCGTGGTCCTCGAAGATGTCGGCGACGCACTCGCCGAGGACGTCGATGCCGGCGACGGACCCGGGTCGGGCCATGGTGACTGTCTGCCTCTCAGGAAGGGCGCGGGGCTGTCGCCTCGCGCCACGGAATGCAGCCGAGGGGCGCCGTAAGGGCGGGAGGTGCTGCGGTGGACATGTCTCTGCCGCACACAGCGCGGAGGGCGCGTGGCGCGTCCGTGTGCGGATGGGCCGGCCTTGAGGGCCTGCGCGGCCCGGGAATCAAGCGCCCTGTGCCCCTCGGCCCGCCAACTGGGCTTCTCGGGGGAGGTCTGCTGCGGTCAGGTTCCAGGCCGCGACGGCGAACTCGCCGCGTCCTGCGCCTGTCGTCCGGGCTTGCAGCCTCCATGGTCCGTCGGTGGACGGGTAGAACCTCAGGGTGAGGACCTGCTCCTCGGCCAGGAAGACCTCGGCTATCGAGCGGTCCACGATCACGCGGAGCTCGACGGGGGCGTTGGGGCGTGCCGCGGCCGGCCACGGAGCGGTGTACGCCCCTCCCCGTGCCCGCGCGTCCTGTGAGGCGTGGGCACGGTCGATGACGAGGCGGCCCGCTGTGGGGTCGAGGCTGATGTCGAGGTACTCGGAGCCGTCGGCCGAGGTGATCAGGCGCAGGCCGCTCGTGCCGGTGGTGTCCGGGACGAGGGCAGCGGTGAGGTCGAAGGTGTGTCCGAGCTGGCCGAGTTCGGCCGGCTCGGTCCGTGTGACGTGCCCGGTTCCGTGCAGGGCAAGCGGGCCGCGCAGGGTCAGCAGTTCGCGGGCGGGGCGCTGGGCGACCGTGCCGTCGGCGTTGAGGGTGACCTCGCGGGGGAGGGTGAGGACGCCTGCCCAGCCCGCTTCGTGCGCCCAGGCGTCGTCCCGGGCTTCCCAGGCCCATCCCCACATCAGCCAGCGGTCTTCGCCGGGGGCCTTCAGCAAGGCGGGGGCGTAGAAGTCGGGGCCGTGGTCCAGCGGTACGGGGGCCGTGGCAGCTTCGAAGCGTCCGTCCTTCTCCTGGCCGGTGACGACGCTGGTGTGGCTGGGGCCGCCCTGCGGGGTCCAGTCGCTGAGGATCAGAACACCTTGGTCGCCGTAGGTGGCGTACTGGGGGCACTCCCAGCCGACCGGGGCCGCGCCGGCATCGGCGTTGCTGGTGTGGAAGGGACCGCGATACGTCCAGTGCTCCAGATCGTCGGAGTCGTACAGCAGCGCCGCCGCGCGGCCGTCGTCGAGGGCGGAGCCGACCAGCATCCGCCAGCGGTCCTCCTGCCGCCAGACGTAGGGGTCCCGGTACATGGTGGTGCCGACGGGCGGTTCGGCGATGAGCAGGTGGGGGCGCTTGGTCCAGGTGTGGCCGTTGTCGTGCGACTCGGCCGTGGTGACCGGCTGCCACCAGCGGTCGTCGCGGTGGGCGGAGTAGAAGGCCACCATGCGGCCGTCGACGGAGACGGCGTTGCCCGAGTAGCAGCCGTCGGCGTCGGGGCCGCCGGGCGTGGGGGCGAGGGCGACGGGGAGGGGTTCCCAGGTGAGCAGGTCGGGGCTGCGGTAGTGGCCCCAGTGCATGTGCGCGTGCTGGGGGCCGTACGGGTTGTACTGGAAGAAGACGTGGTAATGGCCGTTGTGAAAGACCAGGCCGTTGGGGTCGTTGATCCAGTTGCGGGGCGGTCGCAGATGGATCGCGGGCAGGTGGGGGTCGGCAGGCGACGTGGACACGCGGGGCCTTTCTCAGGGCGTGCGAAGCGCACGGAAGTCATGAGGACGCGGCGAGAGCGACAGTGCGGTGTGGGGGTCAGCCCTTGACGCCGGTGGAGGCGATGCTGTTGACGAACGACCGCTGGAACGCCACGAAGAGGGCGAGGATCGGCACGGTGATCATGGAGGAGTAGGCCATGATCTGGCCCCAGCCCACGTTCAGCTGGAAGAAGTAGGAGATGCCGACCATCACCGGTCGCAGTTCCTCGCTCTGGACGACCATCAGCGGCCACAGGTAGGAGTTCCAGGCGGGCAGGAACGTGAGGATGGCGACGGTGGCCACGGCCGGACCGGACAGCGGCATCACGATGCGGCGGTAGATGGTGAACCAGCCGGCGCCATCCATGATCGCCGCTTCGTCGAGTTCTTTGGGGATGCTCTGGAAGAACTGGTGGAAGAAGAAGATCGAGAAGGCGTTGGCGGCGAACGGCAGGATCTGCACCTGGTAGGTGTCCATCCAGCCGGTGGTCCACTCCAGGTGGAAGCCGTTGACGCGCAGCAGCGGCAGCTGGTTGACCCACCACACCAGCGGCAGCGCGAAGGTCTCGAACGGCACGATGAGGGTGGCGATGATGGTGGTCAGGACGAGCTTGCGGCCCGGCCACCGCATGCGGGAGAGCGCGAAGGCGGCCAGGCTGTTGATGATGACGCCGAGCACCACGGTGATCGACGAGATCAGCACGGAGTTCAGCAGGAACCGTGCCGCGGGGACCCGGTCGAACACTCCGGTGTAGTTGTCCAGCGACAGGGGCCCGACCGGCAGGAACGCGCTCAGCGAGCCCAGGTCGCCGAAGATCTGGTCGTCCGTCTTGAACGACGAGACCAGCATGAAGACGAGCGGGAGCGCGAAGACCAGGGCCAGGACGATGCGGCCGGCATGGCCGCCGAGCCGCTTGAGGAGGGAGGTCACTGTCAGTCCTTCTCCCGGGTCAGGAACCGCTGGACGAGCGACACGGTCAGGACGAGTACGAAGAAGATCAGCGAGATGGCCGCCGCGTAGGCGGTCTGCTGCTGGTCGTAGCCGGTGCGCACCGCCTGGAAGACGACGGTGGTGGTGGAGTCGAGCGGGCCGCCTTGCGTCATCACCCTGATCTGGGTGAAGAGGCTGAAGGCCGCGATCGTGATGGTGACGAGTACGAAGGTGCGGGTGGCGCGCAGTCCCGGCCAGGTGACGTGGCGGAAGCGGTGCCAGGTGGTGGCGCCGTCGAGTTCGGCGGCCTCGTACAGCTCGGCCGGGATGGTCTGCAGGCCGGCCAGCCAGATGACCGTGTGGAAGCCGACGCCCTGCCACACCGACATCAGGATGATGGCGGGCATCGCGGTGGCCGGGTCGCCCAGCCAGTCCGGGCCCTGGAAGTGGCCGAGGGTGAGTGTCGAGATGACGTGGTTGACCAGGCCGTCCTTCCGGTAGAGGAAGGTCCACAGGAGGGACACCACGACCATCGAGGTGACGACCGGCAGGAAGTAGACGGTGCGGAAGAAGTTGACGCCCCTTACCTTCGCGTTGACCAGCAGTGCCAGCAGTAGGGCGAGGCCGGCCTGGAGCGGGACGACGACGACGGCGAAGTACACCGTGTTGCGCAGGGACTTGTAGAAGACCGGGTCTTCGAAGAGCTGGGTGAAGTTCCTCAGGCCCACGAAGCGGGCCGGGGTGGGTGAGATGAGCCTCGCGTCGGTGAAGGCCAGGGCGAAGGCGAGGGCGACCGGTACGACGAGAAAGACGATCAGCAGCACGACGGCCGGGGTGGCCATGCCGAGGGCGGTGAGGCTCTCACGGCGACGGGCGTTGTTCGCGCGGGTTCGCCGGACCGGACGCAGCCGCTCGGGGGCTGCGGTCTTGGTGGTCACGGTAGCTCCAGGGAGCCGGCCCGGTTCGGGCGGTGCGGTCGGGGGCCCGAACCGGACCGGGGCGGGTCAGCCTGAGTAGTTGTTGTTCGTCTTCAGGTTGTTGTCGATGTTCTTCGCGGCCCGGCCGAGGGCGTTCTTGGGGTCGGCGCCGGCCAGGATGTCCTGGGCCGCCTTCTGGAACTCGGTGGAGATGAAGGGGTAGGCCGGGGTGACCGGACGCACCGTCGCGTACTTCTGGGCGAACCGGGTGAGCACGGCGAACCTTCCGCCCGGCTGGTAGTCCTTGATCTGCGTCGCGGCGTCGTTCGTGGCAGGGATGGTGCTGGTCGCCTTGGCGTAATCGACGAAGTACTTGGTCTGGCGGGAGAATTTCAGCCACTCCTGCGCGCCCTCCTTGTTGGAGCAGGTGGAGCTCATGGCCCACTGCCAGGAGGCGCCGCCGATCTTCGGGCCCTTGCCGAAGTCGACCGGCGGGATGATCACCAGGTCGTCGCCGAGCTTCTCCGCGTTCTTGGTGGCGTTCCAGCTGCCGTCCCACTGGATGGCGCTCTTGCCGGCCAGGAAGTCCTTGTTGGGGTCGGCTCCGGACTTCTTCGCCATGTAGCCCTTGGTCACCAGCGAGCGGAACCAGTCGCCCCACTCCACGGACTCCTTGCCGTCGAGGGTGCCGACGGCGGTCTTGTAGCCGTTGCGGTCGATCAGGTCGCCGCCGAAGCTCTGCAGTTGGGGGGAGTAGGCGTACGGCCACCACTCGCCGCTGCCGCCGGTGCCCATCTCGAGCGGGTAGGCGAACGTGCCGCTCTTCTTCAGCTTCGCGAGGGCGGCGTCGAACTCGTCCTTGGTCCAGGGCTTGTCCATGGTGGCGATGCGGATGCCGTGCTCGTTCAGGACGGACTTGCGGGCGAAGAAGGTCAGGGCGACGTCGTAGAAGCCGAAGGAGTAGAGCTTGTCCTGGTAGGTTCCGACGGTGCTGTCGAGCTGGTCGTTCACCGGCACCTCGCTGCCGGTCACGTCGATGGGGGCGAGGTATCCGCCCCAGGCCCAGTTCGCGACGTTGGGGCCGTCCACGTCGAGCAGGCAGGGCAGTTTGCGTGCCGAGGCGGCGGCCACGACGGAGTTGTTGTAGTCGGTCTGCGGGAACGACTGCAGCTCGACCGTGTACTTGTCCTGGGAGTCGTTGAAGTCCTTGATGATCTTCTTGACGACATCCAGCTCGGCCGAGTTGCCGGCGTTGTGCGTCCACAGGGTCAGCGTGTCACCGCTGGCCCCCGACGAGCTCCCGCCGGTTCCGGACGCGCACCCGGCGACGAGCGCGGTCGCCGCAGCGGCGGCTACACTCGCAGCAGCGAGGCGCCTTGTTCTGAACACCACGAGGTTCCTCCATCTCACGGAGGCGGGTCTTGCAGGACCCGCCCTGGGCGACCGGTCGTGTCGGTCGCTGTTCTTGGTGGCCGTCCCGCCACCCGCTTCGAAGTCACCGGAACGGGTGGCGGGACGACTGTCCTAGGGTGCCGGTGTCACTGCCCGGCAGGGGCCCCGAGCGAGGCGCGCTCCCTCAGCGGCATGGGCACGCGGTGTACGGCCGCCTCAAGCGGCCCGCCGCGGAGGATCAGCTCCACGGCTAGGCGTCCGAGCTGGTGGTGCGGCAGTTTCAGCGTCGTGAGCGCCGGCCGCAGCACGGAGGCGATGTCCTGGTCGTCGAACGAGATCACCGACACGTCGCCCGGCACCGACAGCCCCGCCTCCCCGAGCGCCTGGTAGGCGCCGAAGGACACCCGGTCGGCCAGGCACACCAGTACCCGGGGACGGATCCCGGCCGCCAGCAGGGCGGACACCTCGCGGTATCCGTCCAGCGTGTCCCAGTCGCACTCGATGACGCCGTCCAGGCGGGCGCCGCCCTCGCGGAGCACTTCCTCCAGGCCGCGCATACGCTCGTTGCCGGCGATGATCCCCTCGGGCGTGGCCGGGACGGCCTGGTGGCCGCCGATCGCCCAGATGCCCTCGGTGTGGCCGGCCGCGAGCAGTGCGCGGGCCGCGCTCCGGCCGGCTTCCAGCTCGTCGGGGACCACGGAGGGTGCGTCGAAGCCGGGGGCCAGGCAGTTCAGCAGCACCACGCGGTGCCCGAACAGCTCCTTGGGGGGAGTGACGTACCGGGTGAACATCGTCGCGTAGATCACCGCGTCGACCTGGCGGTCCAGCAGTGCGTGGACCAGCGAGGACTCGGCGGCGCGGTCGCCGCCGGCTTCGGTGATGAACAGCAGGTGGTCCTGCTCGCGGGCGGCCTCCATGGCGCCGCGGATGACGTCGCCGGCGAACGGTGTGGTGGTGATCCGGTCCGAGACGAGTCCGATGGTCTGCGTGGACTTCGTGCGAAGGCTGCGCGCGGTGACGTTCGGGCGGTAGCCCAGTCGCCTGGCCGCTTCCAGGACCCGTTCCCGGGAGGCGTCGGAGATGCGCATGTCGGTCCGGCCGGACAGGGCGAACGACGCGGTCGTCGGCGATACGCCCGCCTCGCGGGCGACGTCGGCCATGGTCACGCGGCGTTCGGTCATCGGTGGATCAGCTCCGCTCGGCTAAATCGGATTAGCAAGATGCGATGAGAGTGCTTCACCCGTCATGCGCTGTCAACACCCTGGACATCTCGCCTGCATAACGGTGGCTTTCTGTAGCAGTTTGCGCACTTTTAAGCAGCGCGAGGCCGAAGTTCGTATGCGTTAGCTCTTGCTTTAGCGACGACGGTGCCCGAACCATGCCGACCCATCACCTAAATCGAATTTGCAGACCGTCAGGTCACCGTCTGTCGCAGCCCAGGAGGCAGCATGAGGAGAAGAACCGCCCTCAGGGTCGTATCCGCCGCCGTCGGCGGTGCCGTCGTGCCGCTCTCGTTCGCCCCCGCTTCCGCCGCCAGGGGCGGGCGTTCCGGCCCCCGGAAGCCCACCGCTCGTTGGGACTTCGACGAACGGTCCGGCGCGGTCGCCCGCGAGGCGGTCTCCGGATCTGCCACCCCGGTGGACTACGTCTTCAACGACGCCCGGTACAAGCCGGACAGCGACCCCGTACGCCGCCGTGGCGTGCGCGGCCGGGCCTTGTACTTCGACGGCTACTCCACCGTCGTCACGGCAGAGGGACCCGGGCGGCTCGACCTCGCCGGCGGCATGACCGTCGACGTGTGGATCGCCCCCTACGCCTACGAGCACGGCATCGACGGCAAGCCCCAGGCCCTGGTCAACCAGCACGATCCGGGTGCGAGAACCGGCTTCCTGCTCGGCCTGCGCCGCTTCGGGCAGATCGTCTTCCAGCTGGGCTTCGGCACCGACCTGACCGAGGTCAGGGGGGACGCGGGCCAGCCGGCGGCCAAGGGCAGGTGGAGCCATCTCACGGCCACCTACGACCCGGCCGCCCACCAGCTGCGCCTCTACCTCGACGGCCGCCTGATCGGCACCGCCGCAACCCCGGACAAGGCCCCCGAGCCGGCGCCCGGAGAACCTCTCCTCATCGGGAAGCACAACCGTCCGACCCTGCTCAACGGCGAGTTCCACGCCAACATGTACATGGGTCTGATGGACAGCCTCGTGATCCGCCCGGGCGCCCTGGACGACGCGACCGCCCAGCGTGAGCACGCCGAGAAGGTCGCCTCGCTGCCCGGTCGCCGTGTGCCCCGCCCGGACCTGACCCCCCACCGGTCCCGTTTCGACGGCGACCGGCACCGCCCCCAGTTCCACATGCTGCCGCCCTGGCACTGGATGAACGAGCCGCACGCGCCCGTGTACTTCAAGGGCAAGTACCACATCTTCTACCAGCACGACCCCCTCGGACCCTTCTGGGGCCAGATCCACTGGGGGCACGCCGTCAGCACCGACATGGTGCACTGGCGCGACCTCCCCATCGCCCTTGCCCCCGCCGCGGACTCGGCCGGCCCGGACGGCATCTGGTCGGGATCCGCCTGGGTCGACGGCGACCGCGGCCCGGTCCTCTTCTTCACCGGCGGCGACGACCGCCTGCCCTATCGCCAGCGCACCGGGCTCGCCGTGTCCGCCTACCAGGACGACGGCGACACCGACCTGCCCACCTGGACCATGCGCTCCGAACCAGTCACCGAGGCCCCGGCGAACCTGCCGGCCGGCCCGGGTACCGCGTGGGCGGAGAACTTCCGGGACCCGTTCGTCTGGGAAGAGGACGGCGTCTGGTACCAGCTCGTCGGCAGCGGCATCGTCGACTACGAAGGGGCGCAGGTCACCCGCAAGCACGGCGGAACCGCCCTCCTCTACACCGCCCGCCGCCCCGAGGGGCCCTGGACGTACCAGGGGCCGCTGCACTGGAACGACCTGGCCACGCTTCCCGAGCCCGGTGAGGTGTGGGAGCTGCCGGTGCTCCTCCCGCTCCCCGGCCCCAGGGGGCGGCGCACCGGCAAGCACATCCTGCTGATCTCGCCGTGGTGGGAGGGGTTCAACCCGAACGCTGTCAAGCACACGTACTACTGGATCGGCACCTTCGACAAGCGCCGGTACCGCTTCGTGCCCGACCACGACAAGCCTCGCGAGTTCGACTTCGGTGAGCACTTCACCGGCCCGTCCGGCTTCCGCACCCCCGACGGCCGGTCCGTGGTCTTCAGCATCACCCAGGACCGCCGCACGGAGCAGCAGCACGCCCAGTCCGGCTGGGCGCACAACGCCGGCATGCCCGTGTCGGTCTCCCTGCGCCCGGACGGAACCCTCGGGGTAGAACCGATCGCCGAGGCCGCCGGCCTGCGGGGCGCGCGACTCGCCCGCATCCGGCAGACCTCGGTGGTGGAAGCGAACCGGCGGCTCGCCGAGGTATCCGGCGACCTGCTGGACATCAGCGCCGTCATCGAGCCGCGCGGCGCGCGGACGATCACCCTGGCCGTCCGCGCCAGCGCCGACGGCACGGAGGAGACTCTGCTGACCTACGACACGGCCGAGCGACGTTTCCTGATCGACCGCAGCCGCTCCAGCCTCGACCCGGACGTCCGCAAGGGCGTCCACGGCGGCGGCGTGGAATTCGACGCAGGGCGCCTCAAGCTGAGGGTCCTGCTCGACCGGTCGATGCTGGAGGCGTACGTCAACGGCACCAACAGCATCACGAGCCGCGTCTATCCCACCCGCGAGGACGCCACCGGCCTGCGCCTGACAAGTGAGGGCGGATCGGCCCGCGTCATATCCCTGGACGTCTGGCGCATGAACGGCGCCTACGACATGCCGACCGCACCCGCCGCGTACGACCCGCCGCGCCCTACGGACGTCGACGCACTGCCCAACCACGACTTCGCCACCGGTGATCTCACCGGATGGACCGTCGTCTCCGGCACGACCTTCAGTGACGCCAACGTCACCACCCGCACGGACTGGGGCTGGGGCGGCCCCTTCTACCAGGCCGAGACCGAAGGCGACCCGGACGGCCACCACCTGTGGGGCTTCAACCCCACCGGCGGCGGAGACAGCGCCACCGGAGTCCTGCGTTCCGCCACCGTGGTCCTCGGCGGAGACGGCGTGATCGACCTGCTCGTAGCCGGCGGCGACGACCCCGACGGGCTCTATGCCGCCGTCGTCCGCGCCGACGACGGCAAGGTGCTGGCGAAGGCCACCGGCCGCGGCACCGAACAGTACCGCCGCGTCGTCTTCGACCTCTCCGCCCACATCGGGGACCGGATCTACGTCGAGGTCGTCGACCGCGCCACCGGCGGCTGGGGCCACATCAACGTCGACGACGTCAACGTCCCTGTCCGGCGCGCCTGACCACCGCCCAGCTCATCCCGCGTACGCGTCGGCCCTGGACCGTGCCGCGCCCAGAGCCGGCGTCCTGCTCCGCTCGATCGACCCGACCCCACACCGACGGAGGTTCGAATGCGAACCCGTGCCCCATCGAGATCCGCGACCAGACGCAGCCTGGTGCGCCTGCTGCTCGCGCTCACGATCTGCCTGGGTCTGACCTCACCCCTGATGACGCAGACCGCCAGCGCAACCGGAACCGACCTGTCCAACCCCGACTTCGAGACCGGCGACCTCAGCGGCTGGACCACCACCGGCAGCGCCTTCAACGGTGCCGTCACCGACGACCCGGGCTGGGGCTGGGGGTGCTGCTTCAACCAGCAGGGCTCCTACCATCTGTGGGGCTTCGCCGCCGGCGGTGACTCCGCCACCGGGACGGTGACGTCCGAGCCGTTCACCCTGACCGGCACCGGCATGGTCAGCCTCCTGGTCTCCGGCGGCCGTAACGACAACGACCTCTACGCCGCCCTGACGACCCTCGACGGAACCGTCCTGCACAAGGCCACCGGAACCGACGACGAGGCGTACCGCCGCATCACCTGGGACGCCCGCGACCACCTCGGCAAGCAGCTGCGCGTCACCCTCGTGGACAAGGCCACCGGCGGCTGGGGCCACATCAACCTCGACGACGTCCGCGTCGGCACCGACCCCGCACCCGCGGTGACCGCCCTGTCGAACCCCGGCTTCGAGACCGGCGACCTCAAGGGCTGGACGACCACCGGCACCGCCTTCGACGGCGCCGTCACGGACGAGACCGGCTGGGGCTGGGGCTGCTGCTTCAAGCACGCCGGCACCCATCACCTGTGGGGATTCGCCGCAGGTGGCGACTCCGCCACCGGGACGGTGACGTCCGAGCCGTTCACCCTGACCGGCACCGGCATGGTCAGCCTCCTGGTCTCCGGCGGCCGTAACGACAACGACCTCTACGCCGCCCTGACGACCCTCGACGGAACCATCCTGCACAAGGCCACCGGAACCGACGACGAGGCGTACCGCCGCATCACCTGGGACGCCCGCGACCACCTCGGCAAGCAGCTGCGCGTCACCCTCGTGGACAAGGCCACCGGCGGCTGGGGCCACATCAACCTCGACGACGTCCGCGTCGGCACCGACCCCGCACCCGATCCCTCCCAGCGGGGACTCGCCGCCCACTGGGACTTCGGCGAGGGCCGGGGCGCCACGACCCGGGAGAAGGTCAGCCAGGCCGCCGACCCCATCAGCTATGTCTTCACCGACGCACAGTACAAGCCGGACAGCGACCCGCTCTGGCGCCCGAAGAACGAGGACGACGGTGTGCTCTCCGGTGCCCTGCTGTTCGACGGCTACTCCACCTGGGTCACCCGCGCCGCGTCACAGACGCAGCTGTCCACGGATGGCCTGAGCGTCGAGGCGTGGGTCGCACCGCGCGCGTTCGAGTGGGGAGACGAGGGCAAGCCCTCCGCCGTCGTCAACCAGCAGGACAAGGCGGCCAAGCGGGGCTTCTCCCTCGGTGTCGGCCGGCACGGCAGGTGGCAGTTCGGGATCGGGACCGGCGACGCGTGGTACGAGGTGACGGTCCCGAAGCAGGCGGCCCTGGCAGCGGGCGAGTGGGCGCACCTGTCTGCGGTCTTCGCCCCGGGCGAGGGTGCGATCCGGCTCTTCCTCAACGGCGAGGAGGTCGCCCAGACCGCCATCCCCACCACAGCGCGCCTGGCCAAGGCCGACGTTCCCCTGATCATCGGCCGTCACAACCAGCCCGCCATCATCAACGGCACGTTCGCCGTCAACATGTTCAACGGACTCATCGACGAAGTGAAGATCCACAACAGCGCCCTCACCCCGGCATCGGTCACCGCCGGCCACCAGAAGGACGTCCAGACCTTCGCGGGAGGCACGACTCCCAAGGCCCAGATGGAGATGGACCGGTCGCGCTACGACGGGGACCGCTACCGTCCCGGCTACCACTTCACCGCACCGAACCACTGGATGAACGAGCCCCACGCCCCCGTCCAGTACAAGGGCAAGTACCACCTGTTCTACCAGCACAACTCCCACGGCCCCTACTGGCACAACATCGCCTGGGGACACGCGGTGAGCGAGGACCTGGTCCACTGGCGCGACCTGCCCGTCGCCCTCGCACCCACCGAGGACAGCGTGGCCCCCGACGGGGTCTGGTCCGGCGACGCCGCCTACGACGAGAACGGCGTGCCCGTCCTGCTGTTCACCGCCGGCAACGACGCCCAGCGCCCCAACCAGGCGACCGGCCTCGCCCGCCCCGTCGACCCCGACGACAGCGACCTGGTCGAATGGAAGATGCACCCCACCCTCGTCACCAGCCAGACCGCCGACCTGAACGTCGGCGCCGGACGCAAGGTCCGCTTCGGCGACTTCCGCGACCCCTTCGTCTGGAAGGAAGGCGACACCTGGTTCCAGCTGATGGGCTCCGGCGTCCAGACCACCTCAGGCACCGACATCGGCGGCACAGCCCTGCTCTACACCTCGAAGAACCTCACCGACTGGACCTACTCGGGCCCCCTGATGGTCGGCGATGCGGCCGCCCACCCCAAGACCGGCCAGGTCTGGGAGCTGCCCACCTTCCTGCCCATCGGCAAGGACGCCCAAGGCCGCGAGCGCCGGGCCCTGCTCGTCAACCCGGCCTTCCCCGCCGGCCCCGGCGAGTACAGCAGCAAGTACGTCTACTACTGGGTCGGCACCTGGGACGTCCAGGCCCGCCGCTGGACCCCCGACACCACCGAACCCCGGCTCATGGACTACGGCGACCACTTCACCGGCCCCAGCGGAACGGTGGACGACAAGGGCCGCTCCCTCGTCTTCAGCATCGCCCAGGACCGGCGCACCGAACGCGCCCACTACGACGCCGGATGGGCCCACAACGCCGGCCTGCCCATCGAGCTGTCCATGCGGCCCGACGGCGACCTCGGATTCCGCCCCGTGGAGGAGGTCTCCCGCCTCCACACCGGCGAACCGCTCCTGGACGTCAGTGAACCCACCTCCCTCAGCGACGCCAACACCCGCCTGGCCGGCATCAAGGGGGACATGCTCCACATCAAGCTGACCCTGGAGCGAGGCAGCGCCGACACCTTCGGGCTCGACGTACTCCGCAGCCCCGGAGACGAGGAACGGACCCGCCTCTTCTACGACGCCCCCGCAGGACAGCTGGGCGTCGACCGGACACGGTCCGGGAACAACTCCAGCGCCGAGCCCGGCTTCGGCATCCACAAGGGCCCGCTGACTCTCTCCAACGGCACCTTGACCCTCGACGTGTTCCTCGACCGCTCGATGATCGAGGCGTACGCGAACGGCCACAAGTCCATCACCACCCGCGCCTACCCCTTCCGACAGGACTCCCTCGGACTGCGCCTCTTCGGCGACGGCAGCATCGTCAAGTCCATGACCATCTGGAAGATGGGCAACATGGCTGGCTGAGCGAAACATGGCGCGTCCTGCACTGAGGGACGGAAAGCCACGGCGACTGAGGTCTCACAGCCCTGAGAGGGAACCGCCCCAGGCTCCTTCGAGGCCTCAGTTGCTCGCCGAGCAGGGGCGGGCGCCCTTCCCGGCCGCCCGCCCCTGCCCCATGTCCAGGTGGCTCCTGGCCACGCCCCTCCATCATGGCGGTCCCAGGCACGAACCCCTGACTGCCAAGGATCGCCGACGAGGCCGGACCAAACCCTCCGGCCTCCCCCGGACCACCAGCGCCTCCGCATCGAACTCCACCGCATCAGGACGTGGTGGAGGTCATGTGTTGAAGCGGAATGTCTGCGGCCTGATCCTGACCTGCGGCGGAGCCTCCCATAGCCCCTGACCTGGGATTTCTCCGTTGGCGCACGTTGGCTCCCGACAGGCGTTTACGAGTGTCTTGCGGACTGGCTGCGGACTGAGTGTCCCCGCCGCTCGCCCGGCACAATGCATCAGGACCAGGGCCTGGGTCCAGGCGGCGACGGCCTCGTCGGCGCGGGCCTGGGCGGCGAGGCTGTCGCCGAGGTCCGCGTGGGTGAGGGCGTGGACGCGCTTGTACTTTTCGGGGTCTCAGCGGGTGAGGGCGTCCCGGTGCTGCTGCTCGGTGCCGATGTGGTCGGCGAGGTCGGTCAGGGTGCGGGCCGTGTGGCTGGCTACGGTGCCGGCGGCGGGGCCGCTGACGCGGGAGTAGCTGGGTTGGGGGCCGTCGTTTCGTAGGAGGGCGTCCTCGGCGGCGAGCAGGGCGCGTGCGGCCGACGGGTTCTCGTCGGTGGCTGCGTAGGCGCGGGCGTGGGTGATGTGGAGGAGGGCCTCAGTCTGGCCGTCGACGTGGCCGAGACCTGTGCGTAGGGCGCCTTCGACGAGGTCGACGCAGTGGTGGGGCTGCTTGAGGCTCAGGGCCTGGTGGGCGAGGGCGCGCATCATCCAGGCGGCGTGGCCGTGGGGGTCGGCTTCGCAGGCGAGCTTGTAGCCGACCTGGTAGTAGCGCTGGGCGGCGCCTTCCTGGCCGAGGTCGTGGTGTTTCCAGCCTGCGAGGTAGGCGAGTTCGGCGACGGAGCCGAAGGCTGTCCGGCGTAAGGCTTCGTTGGGGAAGCGTCCGCGCAGCATGGGGGCGGCTGTGTCGGCGAGGTACGCGGTGACGGTGGTCAGGCCGTGCCCACCGCCGAGGCGCTCGTCGGCGGCGCTGAAGGCCGCGGTGATATGGCGTACGACGTCCACGTCCTCCGCGCCGACCAGGGACGTGCCCGTGCGGGCGCGGAGCATGCGGGCGGTGGCTTCGTGGTCGTAACCGAGCGGCATGGCGACGCCAGCGGTGGTGAAGGCCGCGATGGTGAGGAAGCGGCGGCGCTCGACGTCGGCGCGGCCCAGGTCGGTGACGGCGAGGACGGGGTCGGATTCCGCCGACTCTTCGCCATCACCGGCCTGGAGGCCGATCTCGGTACGGGTGACCGTACGTCCCGCTCGGCGGGACAGCGCCTCGGCCAGGTACTGGCCCACCCGGCCCGACGGGGCGCGGGTGCCGTTCACCCAGTGCGAGATGGCCGACTTGTTGGTCTGGAGGATCTCGCCGTTCTCGGCGGCGATGCGCCGCACGTCTCTGGCGAGGCCCTCGTAGGTGCAGTCGACCGCCTCGATGACGTCGCGCAGACGGCAATTGAGGTCTCTCTGCGCCGCCACGATCGCCTCCACTCCGGAGCTGTAAACCGCGTATACCGCTTCAACTGCCCTCCACCGTACCCACTGAGCGTGACCACAGGTTCACTTATCAGCAGCCGCCCGGAACGGCACGACCGTGATCCAGGCTCCCTCTTGGTCCGGGCGGCACCCCGAAGTTCCGTACGCCCACACCGGGCTCGGGCATTCCTGTGCCCGAACCCGGCCGATCAGAGACGGAGACACGGTGACCACCATCGACACCACGGCCATCACGGTCGAGCTGCCCGAGGCGTTCGACCCGCGCTGGAGCCGCCTGCCCGGCATCCAGGTCGACGGCCGGCGCATCACGATCGACCCGGCCGAGTACTTCTTCCGCTTCGAGTCGAACACCTGGCTCGTCGCCGACTGGGAGCTGGTCAAGGCCCAGCTCCTCGGTGTGGACGAGACGACCGAGAACTCGGTGGAGCAGCTCGCGCTCGACTTCATCAAGCAGCACAGCGAATCCACGTCCGACGCGGCCCGTGTCCTGGCCACCGCGTACGAGGTGTACGCCTACCTCTTCCGCGACGAGCACCTCGCCGGCCTCGGACTCCCGCAGATCACCGCCGGCCACCTGCGGATGCTCCGCGAGGCGGCCACGCTCATGGCGCTCAACAAGGTCGAGCTGGACGGGCACATCTCCAACGTCGGCCCGTGCTGGTCCTTCCCCGCCGCCACCTCCGTCGTCTTCGACCTCGACGACGAGATGGGCGGGATGCTCGACGAGGTCTACCACGGCGGCTGGTTCAACGAGCATCGCCGGATCGAGTCCATCAAGGCCCACGCCGCGCTCGGCGGCCGGCTCGTGCACGGCTGCCAGTCCGTGCCGGACCAGTCCGGCGGCGTAGTCGCGCCCTACGGTGCCTCGATGGCGAACTTCCGTGACGACCTCGCCGCGTTCAAGACGGGCTGGATCGAGCAGGTCTACGCCCACCGCGTGAACCCCGCCGCGTAACCCCACCCGATCAGGCTCCGGGGCGGGTCGGTATCTCTCGCCCGCCCCGGACGCCACCATCCCCCGGAGCCCTCACGTGACCGCGAACCCCAGCGCCGAACTCCTCGACAATCTGCTCACCGCGACCGGCCAGACCACCGCCGTACGGGAGGAGGTGCGCGTGTGGTCCATGTCCGGCGTTGAGCGCGTGGCGTTCCCCAACGGCACCACGGCCATCTTCAAGTACGCCAAGAAGCCCTTCGACAGCGAGGACCAGGCCCTCCGCCTGGCGCACACCCTCGGTGTTCCCGTCCCCCAGGTCCACGCCTCCGCCGTCCTGGACGGCTGGCTCGGCATGTTCATGGAGGACCTCGGACCCTCCGTCCGCGAGGCCGACGACATCGACGGCGTCGCCGCGGCCGTGGTCCTGCACGGCACCCGTACGGCTCCGCCCTTGCCCGTCCTCGACCAGGGCCGGCTGCGCACGCTCCCGGCCCAGGCGCTGGAGCATCTCGAACGGCTGCGCAAGGCCGACCGATGGTACGACGTCGACGACGTCGCGGACGCGCTCGACCGTATCGCCCAGGCCGCCGAGGTCCGCTCGGCCGGAGCGACGCTGGAACCTTTCGGATGGGTGCACTCCGAGTTCCACCCCACCAGCCTCCACATCGGCGAGCGCGGCTGGAGGCTGCTCGACTTCGCCCGCGCCTTCACCGGCCCCGGTCTGCTCGACCTCGCCAGCTGGCACGGCACCATCGAGCCCCCGCACCCTGTGCGCCTGCGCGTCTTCCTGGAGCAGTACGTCACCGCCGGCGGCACCCCCGACGTCCTCGCCCCGCGCGGCGGGCTCACCGCCGAGAACTGGGCCCTGGGCTGGCACCGCATGTGGGCCGTCGAGTGGTTCATGGAGCAGTCCATCCGCTGGATCAACGACCCGGCAACCGACCCCGCCTACATCAAGGCCGTCCGCCGCCACCTCACCGACGTCCTGCACCTCCTGGAGATCTGACGTGCTCGCCCAAGCATCCCCCTGGCACGCCCACGCCCTCCAACGCACCAACGCCGGCCTCGCCGAACCCCTTGCCGTACCCGCCCGGATGGAATGGACCACGAGACCCGGCCAAGGTCCCGGAGCCGAAATCCTCGGCCCCGACCTGCGCGGCAAGCGACTCCTCGAACTCGGCTGCGGCCCCGGCCACAACGCCGCCCACCTCGCCACCCGCCACGGTGCCCACGTCACTGGCGTCGACCTGGTCGGCCTCCAGGTCCGCCGCGCCCGCTCCCACTACGGACGGCTGAACAACCTCACCTTCGTCGCCGGCCACGCCCTGCACTATCTGCAAGCCTCCGACGAGCAGTTCGACGCGATCTACTCCATCTTCGGCGCCGTCGGCCTCGTCGCCCCCGAGCTCCTGCTCCCGGCCGTCGCCCAGCGCCTCACGCCCGGCCGGGTGCTCGCCTTCTCCGTCCCGCACCCGCAGCGTGGCGGCCGAAGCCCTTCGGGTGACGACCGTCCTCGCAGCGACCACGTCACCCTTCCCGACCGCACCCGGCTCCCCATCGCCCGCTGGGAGTTCGCCACCGACCGGTGGGAGAAGCACCTCAGTCAGGCAGGCTTCTGGCTCACTTCGGCCCAGGAGTTCCACGACCCCCGCATGGGCCACTGGCCCACCACCCTGCTGATCCGCGCTCGCAAGCTCTGACCGCCGCCCCTCGCCCCGGCCCCTGGAGGACCGATGCGCCCGCCCTACCTGCTCCTCGACATCGACGGCGTCCTCATACCCTTCCCCCACCCGGACGGCTCGGCCCCGGCCACCCACGCCCGCCACGACGTCGTCCCCACCGGCCGGAGCGCCGACAACCCGGTCACCGTCTGGCTCGACCCATCCCACGGCCCCATGCTCATGGACGTGATCCGCACCGGCCTGGTCACCCCGGTCTGGTGCACCAGCTGGCGCCAGGACGCCACCACCCTCATCGGCCCGCTCCTCGGCCTTCCAACCCTGTCGCATGTCGATCTCCCGCGTCCGCAGATCACCACCAGCCACCCCAACGGCTACCTGTGGAAGCGGGACCACGTCGACGCCTGGCTGGGCGATGCCCCCGCCGTCTGGATCGACGACGACTTCACCGGCCTCGACCACGAATGGGCGGTGGAGCGCACTGCGCAGGGAACGGCGACCCTCCTCATTCAGCCCGACCCGCACCTCGGTCTACAGCCCGAGCACCTGACCGAGGTCACGAGGTGGGTCGCGCAGTTACCCACAGCCCGCGCCGCCTGACGACTGATGCCCTCGCTGCTCGTGGCAGCAAGGGCAACAGACCATTGCTCGAGCGTGAGCCGCCTGCGGTCTGGGCACGTATCGGCGGCGCTGATGTCGGAGCCGGCTGGAACACTGCGGCCGTGATCAACGACATGACCCCAGACCTTCCTGATGCTCCCGCCGGCTCTCTGCCACCCAGTGCACAGGCAGAGCTCGCCGGCACCGCCTGGGAGGGGCTGCCGCATGTCTGTACTGGCCAGCACGGTGTGCCTGACACACCGGACATCCTCGGCGCTGTGCTCGCCACGGACCCGGCCCGCCGGGTGCGGGCGGTGGGGGATCTGTATCGGCTGCTCCTCAATCGGAAGCAGGTGTTTCCGGCGACCGCTCCGGCGGCCTTGGTCCTCGCCCGTCTTCTCGACGATCCGCGCACCCTCGCCGAAGGCCGGTGGGAGCGCAGGGCCGGTCGGCGGTCGCTTCGTGCCGAACTGCTGAACTGGCTGGCTTCGTTCGCCGACATCGCCCGCCTGGACGTCGAGGACGGCGTCGGCACAACGCAGGATCTGGCTGCCGCTCGTGCGGCAAGGCTAATACTCCACGACCACATCGCGGATTTCTGCGACGACAACGATCCACTGGTGAGGGAGGCCGCGCTCGCGGCCACCGCCCTGCTCCTGGCCGACCCCGCCCTCGCCTCGTCCGTACCCCGGTACGCGCCCGCCGTTCGCGAGGTCCTTGCCGTGAGCGCGGACTCGTACTACCGGTGGATCGCCCGGGAACGGCTGGCTGCCTGGGGGAAGGATGTCACCGGCCTCGTCACTGCGGAGGACGAGCGCCGCGCGGCCCTGGACCGGGCAGGCGAGTTGGCGGAAGACCCGTTCGGCCAGGACCAGGAGCAGGCGATCCGCTGGCTGGAAGAGCAGCCCGAGGACACCGCGGCTCCGGAACGACTCGGCCGTCGGCGTAAGGACCGGACCACGCCCAGATCGGCCGCCTCGCACGAATCTGCACCCGAGCCGCCCGTGGTCGCCCCGGGGAGCGAGGCGGGGTACTGCGGCCCGTGGCGGATCGCCCGGGAGGAGGAACGTGCCGAGTGGACGTTCACGCCGTACGTAGGAGTAGGCCCCCTGCACTTCGGGATGACCTTGGAGGAGATCACCCGCGTCCTCGGCGAAGGACCGGCTGCCTCGTCTTATTCCCACCACGGCGAAGACCAGCAGCTCAACTACGCCGACTTCACTGAGAGCGGAAGCGGATGGTCTTCTCCTGGTCGCGCTTCTCCACGGTGCGCTTGCGGTTCATCAGCGCGGGCAGAACGGGGGCATCGAGGTCCCGCCAGGAGGGCTGCTCGACAGGCGGTTGGACATCGGCCGGCGGCTGAGTGCGAGGGGCGACGGAGTCGGGTGCGGGCGGGCAGCTGGTCTCGGCTGTGCCCTTCTCCGGCTCGGGCGCCCCCTGGCGCCCGGCCTTCTCTTCCGCCACCCCTGGGGCGGGGGCAAGCGCGGACGAAGCCTCGTTAGAGGCTCGTTCGCTCCAGCTTGCTGCTGATCGGCGGGTCAGGCCGAAGAATGCCTTGCGGCGGCGGGTGGGGGCGTTGTCGGTGCTCGGTTCGGGCATGGTGGCGCTCCGGTGGTTGTGTGCGGTGGGGCTTCGTCACGTCCGTTGCATCCGTCCCGTAGCTGGTCAGGACAGGTACGGAGGCGGTCGCAGGTACGGAGTGATCCGTATCGGCAAGGAACTCCGTCCCCGCGCTGACCTGCGCGGGGACGGATGCGACGGATTGATACGGAGCTGGTGTCAGCGAGTGGGCCTGGGGCCGGCAGGCCCGCCGGGCGGCCCGATGGGCAGCGTTCCGGACGGAGGGACGGGCGGCCTGCCCTGGGCTCGACGTGCGAGCGCGGGCTCGACGGCTGTAGGTGCCGGGTGGGGCGGGGTCGGGGCAGTAGCGGGCCCAGGCGTCGAGGAACTGGTTGCGGGCGTATGCCTTGGCCTGCCTGCCGTTCTCGAAGCGGTGGTTGGCCGGGCTGATGCCGAAGTCGCGCAGCAGGTTGGCCAGGTGGTAGGCGTTCAGGCCCTTGGTGCCGTACTCGGCCCAGGGTGCCTCGGCGTCCTGGAGGAGGGCGGCGAGCATGTCGTGGCTGCGCAGAGCCTCCCGGTCGCCCTGCCGCTCGAAGACACGTCGGATGTCCCGCAGCAGCCGGGTCTTCAGCGTCGTCTGCTCGTCCTGGACCACCTCGTTGCGCGTCATCGCCAGGCAGGCCGCACGAGCCCGCGTGGGCCAGTGCCCGCCGGCCAGGTCGGCGACGATGACCAGCGGTTCCCACGTGTCGGCGGCCCGGTCTTCGACCGGCATCTGCGGAACCAAGCCCTCTGCGGCGCTCCGCAGCGGGGCCAGCCAGGCGGTCAGCCGGTCGCGCAGCGCGTTCAGTTCCGGGACGGAATACCGCGAGCGGAACGGGGCTATGCGCTCACCCGGCTTGCGCTTCTGCATGCGGAGCACGACCGCGCGGTCCATGATCGTGTCCGGCAGGTCGCCGATGCCCGCCAGCGCGGCCATGGCGAAGGTCGGGAACGCCGTCGGCTTGTGTTCCGGGCCGGACATCCGCCAGGCGGAGCGGTGGATCGACGAGGTCACGGCCAGCGTGGTCACCGGCCAGTACGTCGATCCGCGGTCGGCGAAGAAGCCCTTCAGGGAGTACGCGGAGGAATGGCGGGCCATCCAGCCGCACCGGCCTTCCACGGCCAAGGCGGTGGCCCAGCACCTGCGCTGCTACGTCTACCCGGCCTGGGAGAAGCGGGCACTCGGCGCCATCAAGCCCGGCGACGTGCAGAGCTGGGTCACCGGTCTGACCACCACGCACGGGCTGGCCGCCAGCACCTCACGGACGGTCTTCAACACGGTCAACGCCGTCTTCCGGGCAGCCGTCCAGTGACCGGATGATCCCTCACAACCCTTGCGCCGAGGCGAAGCTGCCCTCGGTGCCCCGGAAGAAGGTCGTGCCGCTGGCCGTCGAGCAGGTGCGGACGCTGTCCGAGGAGATACCCGCCCGCTACAAGGGCCTCGTGCTGCTCGGCGCGGCCACCGGGCTCCGCCCCGGCGAGCTGTTCGGCCTCCAGCTCCGGCACGTGGACCTGCTGCACGCGACCGTCTCGGTCGAGCAGCAGATCCAGCAGACCGCCAAGCACGGCGTGTACGTCTGCCCGCCCAAGACCGCGCGCTCGCACCGCACGGTCCCGCTCCCGCGCGTGGCGGTGGACGCCATGAAGGCCCACCTGCGGGACTTCCCCGCCGATGGGCCCGAAGGCTGGATCTTCACGGCGCCGCAAGGCGGACCCGTGGTCTACACGCACTTCATGGACGGGTCCTGGCGGCCCGCCTGCGCGAAGGCCGGCATACCGAAGGGCACCGGACCCCACGCCCTCCGGCACCACTACGCCAGCCTGCTGATCAAGCACGGCGAGTCCGTGAAGACGGTCTCCGAGCGCCTCGGCCACACCAACGCGGCCATGACGCTGAACATCTACACCCACCTGTGGCCCGACTCCGAGGAGCGGACCCGGGCCGCCGTCGACAAGGCGTACGCGGACCAGTCGGCCGATGCCCAGCCGCAGGTCGACGAAGCGGCGTAGCCGCTCCCCCGCGCGCTGACCGAAGTCAGCACGCTGCGGACTCTGTGCGGGCCGCAAAGGCCGCCCAACTCGCTCCGCCGCAGGTCAGACGGCCTTTCGCCAGACGCTTTAGACGTTGAAGCGGAACTCCACCACATCCCCGTCCTGCATCACATAGTCCTTGCCCTCCATGCGCGCCTTGCCCTTCGCGCGGGCCTCGGCGACCGAGCCTGTTTCCACCAGGTCGCCGAAGGAGATCACCTCGGCCTTGATGAAGCCCTTCTGGAAGTCGGTGTGGATGACACCGGCGGCCTCGGGGGCGGTGGCGCCCTTCTTGATGGTCCAGGCGCGGGACTCCTTGGGGCCGGCCGTGAGGTAGGTCTGCAGGCCGAGGGTGTTGAAGCCGACGTGGGCGAGGGTCGCGAGGCCCGGCTCGTCCTGGCCGACGGACTGCAGGAGCTCGAGGGCCTCGTCCTCGTCGAGCTCGGCGAGGTCCGCCTCCAGCTTGGCGTTGAGGAAGATCGCCTCGGCGGGGGCGACCAGGGCGCGCTGCTCGTCCTTGAAGGTGTCGTCCGTCAGCTCGTCCTCGTCGACGTTGAAGACGTACAGGAAGGGCTTGGTGGTGAGCAGGTGCAGGTCGTGCAGGAGCTCGGCGCGCTCGCTGCCCTGGACGATGCCGTGGGTGAAGAGGGTGTCGCCCTTCTCGAGGATCTCCTTGGCCTCCTCGACCGCCTTGACCTTGGGCGCCACGTCCTTCTTGATGCGCGACTCCTTCTGCAGCCGCGGCAGCACCTTCTCGATCGTCTGGAGGTCGGCCAGGATCAGCTCGGTGTTGATCGTCTCGATGTCGTCCTTGGGCGAGACCTTGCCGTCGACATGGACGACGTTCTCGTCCTTGAAGGCACGGATGACCTGGCAGATCGCGTCGGACTCGCGGATGTTCGCCAGGAACTTGTTGCCCAGGCCCTCGCCCTCGGACGCGCCCCGCACGATGCCCGCGATGTCGACGAAGTCGACCGTGGCCGGCAGCACCCGCTCCGAGGAGAAGATCTCGGCGAGCTTCGCCAGCCGCGGGTCGGGGACGCCGACCACGCCGACGTTGGGCTCGATCGTGGCGAACGGGTAGTTGGCCGCCAGCACGTCGTTCTTGGTCAGGGCGTTGAACAGGGTCGACTTGCCGACATTCGGCAGACCGACGATTCCGATCGTGAGCGACACGTTGCGACTTCCCGTACGTGAGAGGGGCATGGGGGCCGGGGGGCCAGGGGCCGGGAGCCGGGGACCGGCGGGCCGATCCACCAGTTTACGGGGTACCGGCATCCGGCCGGGCGCCCTGTCGAACGCTTGGCCAAGCTCTGCCCAACGGCGTGTCGGACGGCCTATTTGGCACATTAATCGACCTAAGTTGGCCTAGTGGAGCAACACAGGGCGCGTTCTACTCAGCACGGACCGCGACGCGGGACCTCGCCGCCGACACCCCTGCCCTCGCAGGCGCGGCGCGGCGCCGGCGGCGGCTCGGCGGCGCGTCCCGCCAAGCCCGCCGCAGCACGGCCCAAGGGCCGCCCCGCCGGTGCGGCGCGCTCTGCGGCGGCGGGGCGGCGGCCTGCCCCGCCCCTCGTCCAGGCGGTACGGCGGCTGCCCAACCCCCGGCTCACGGGGCTCGGCTGCGGGCTGTTCTGCGGGGCGGTGATGCTGGCGCTCGGACTGCTCGACGCGCTGCTGCTCGGGCGGTCGCTCGTCGTCTACGGCGTGCTGTTCCTGCCGGTGTGTGTGCTGACGGCGGTGTGGGTGCGGGGGGTCGACCTGGTGACCGTGCCGATCGTGGTGCCGATCGCCTTCGTCCTGGGACTGGTGCCGGTCGCCCAGAGCGGGGAGGGGCTTAGCGGCCGTGCCGTGGGCCTGTTCACCGCGCTGGCCACCCAGGCGGGGTGGTTGTACGGGGGGACTCTTGTGGCCGGGTCGATCGTGACCGTGCGGAAGGTGCGGCACATGCGGCGGCGACCGGTGCGCAATCGCCCGCCTGTGTGAACGGCCGCCCCGGTGACGCCGGCCCCGGGCTATCCCGCCTGCGCCGCCCTCATCGCCGCCCCCACGATCCCGGCGTTGTTCTGCAGCTCCGCCGGCACGATCTCCGCCTTGATGCCCTCGATGTGGTGCAGGAACTTGTTCGCCTTGCGGCTCACGCCGCCGCCGATGACGAACAGCTGGGGGGAGAAGAGCATCTCGACGTGGGCGAGGTACTGCTGCACCCGGTGCGCCCAGTGCTCCCACGACATGTCGTGGTCCTCCTTGGCCTTGCTGGAGGCTCGCTTCTCGGCGTCGTGCCCGTGCAGTTCGAGGTGTCCCAGCTCGGTGTTGGGGACGAGGACGCCGTCGGTGAAGACGGCGCTGCCGATGCCGGTGCCGAAGGTCAGCACGACGACCGTGCCCTTGCGGTCCCGCCCGGCGCCGAAGGTCATCTCGGCGATGCCCGCCGCGTCCGCGTCGTTCACCACGGTCACCGGGACGCCGCCCAGGCGGTCGCCCAGCAGCACGCGCGCGTCCTTGTCGATCCAGGCCTTGTCGACGTTCGCCGCCGTACGGATCATGGCGCCGCCCGTGACGACGCCCGGGAACGTCGCGCCGATCGGGCCGGTCCAGCCGAAGTGGTCGACGACCTGCTTGACGCCGTCGGCCACCGACTCCGGCGTGGCCGGGTGAGGGGTCAGCACTTTGAAACGCTCGTCCGCGAGGTCACCCCTGTCGAGGTCCACAGGAGCGCCCTTGATCCCGGATCCGCCGATGTCCACGCCGAAGATCTGCATGGCACCACGTTACGACGGACCACCGACAGTCACGAGGCCGCGGTCGGCCGCGGCCACCGCGCCAGGTGCCCTCGCCCCCCATCGGCGGCCCTGCCCGGCGTCACGCCCCGCGTGGCTCACCGCTCGCTCGCCACGCGCTCATCGCTCGCCGGAGTCCACTTCGGCCTTGCGCTGCGCGATCAGCTCCGCCGCCTCCTCGCGCAGGTCACGGCGGAGTTCCTTGGGCAGCGAGAAGGTGATGGACTCCTCGGCCGCCTTGACGATCTCGACGTCCTCGAAGCCGCGCAGGGACAGCCACTCCAGCACCTGCTCGACGAGCACCTCGGGGACGGACGCGCCGGAGGTCACGCCGACCGTCGAGACGCCCTCCAGCCAGGCCTCGTCGATCTCGTCGGCGAAGTCCACGAGGTACGCCGCGCGCGAGCCCGCGAGCTTCGCGACTTCGACGAGCCGCTTGGAGTTGGAGGAGTTGCGGGAGCCGACGACGATGACGAGCTCGGCCTCGGCACCCATCTGCTTCACCGCGAGCTGGCGGTTCTGGGTGGCGTAGCAGATGTCGTCGCTGGGCGGCGAGATCAGCTGCGGGAACTTCTCCTTCAGGGCGTCGACGGTCTCCATGGTCTCGTCGACGGACAGCGTGGTCTGGGACAGCCAGACGACCTTGGAGGGGTCGCGGACCTCGACCTTCGCCACGTCGCCGGGGCCGTCGACGAGCTGGATGTGGTCGGGGGCCTCTCCGGAGGTGCCGATGACCTCCTCGTGGCCCTCGTGGCCGATCAGGAGGATGTCGTAGTCCTCGTTCGCGAAGCGGACGGCTTCCTTGTGGACCTTGGTGACCAGCGGGCAGGTCGCGTCGATGGTGGCCAGCTTGCCGCGCTCGGCCTCCTCGTGGACGACCGGGGCGACGCCGTGCGCCGAGAACATCACGATGTTCCCCGGGGGGACCTCCTCCGTCTGCTCGACGAAGATGGCGCCCTTCTTCTCCAGGGTCTGGACGACGTACTTGTTGTGGACGATCTCGTGCCGGACATAGACCGGAGCGCCGTACTGCTCCAGGGCTTTCTCGACGGCGATCACGGCGCGGTCCACACCCGCGCAGTAGCCCCGGGGGGCGGCGAGCAGGACACGGCGGCCAGGCGAAGCAGTCATGGCACCCATCGTAAGGCCGCGTTCGGGGGGTCAAAGATCGCGCCTCTGTGACGTTCCTGGGGAAACCTACGCGACCGTCGCAGGCTTGTGACGTCCCGGACCGGCACTGCGGCGACCAGGGCGGACGAACAGCATCACCTGCGGCGCGCGCTTGGCTTTCGTCACCACGTCGTCCACGGGTCGCTGTTCATCGCGCCGAAGGCCCCCGTTGGCTTCTTCGGCACCCTGGACGCCCGGTCGCACGGGGCGGTCGCACTGGTGTACGTCGTGGCCACGGTGGCGATGGCGTTCACCGTATTCAGCTACGCGCGGATGGTTGCGGACGGTCCCCAGGCGGGTTCCGTGTTCGCGTACGCGCGCGTGGCGCTGGGCAGGGAGGCCGGTTTCGTCGCCGGCTGGACGGCGATGCTGGACCACCTCCTGATCCCGGCGGTCGCCTGTCTCTTCTCCGGCATCGCCATGGAGGCGCTGGTCCGGGAGGTCTCAGCTGGGTGTGGACGACGCCGGCCGTCGCGATGACGACGCTGCTGAACCTGTGGGGTGTCCGCGCGGCGGCCCGGGTCGGCTTCCTCGTCCTCGCGCTCACCGAGGAGGTGACCGGCGGCTCGCGGCAGGTGGCGCGGGCGTGCTGCTCTGCCTCGGTCTCGCCGGAGTGCTGTTCGTCACGCAGACGTATCCGGTGGCCCTGTTCGAGCCGGTGTCGTCCGCAGAGCCGGCCAGGCGGGGATCGGCCTTCCACGACGCCGTGGACGCCTCCGCCGGGACCTGGCTGCACGATCTGGTGGCCGCGAGCGAGGCGCCCGGCGCGGCCTTCGCGGCGCCGGCGGGGCAGGCCGCGGCCGGGCGGCTGCTGCTCGCGATGGGGCGGGACGGGAGGCTGCCCAGGGCCGCGGCGAGGACGGACTCCGGGGCGCCGGGGGTGGCGCTGCTGTGCGCGGCGGTGATCACGATGGTCGTGGCGGTGTGGGCGGCCCGGCGGGAAGACGGTGTGGACCAGCTGGTGCCGGTGGTCGACGTCGGTGCCCTGACGGCCTTCACCCTGCTGCACACGCGCGTGGTGGGCTGTTCGCGGTACGCCGCAGGGGCGGTGCGGTGAGCTGGTGGCGGCGTGCCGGTGCTGGGGGCGGCGATCACGAGCGCCGTGATCGTGAAGGCGCGCCGCGGAGCGCGCAGGTGGTGGGGGCGGTGCGGCTGGTGACCGGTGTGGTGGTGCTGGTGGGGCAGGGCGGCAGGCGGAGCCGGTCCGGCCGCTGAGGACGGGCCGGGTTTGTCGGTGCCGCCCATTACGCTCGCGGCATGGCAGTCAACACGTCCCCGGAAACCCCCCTGCCCGTCGGCGAGGTGTCGCGGCTCATCGGGGGGTGGATCGACAGGCTCGGCGCGGTCTGGGTCGAGGGGCAGATCACCCAGTTGTCGCGGCGGCCCGGCGCGGGGGTGGTGTTCCTGACCCTGCGGGACCCGTCGTACGACATCTCGGTGGGCGTCACCTGCTACCGGCAGGTGTTCGACGCCGTCGCCGACGTGGTGAGCGAGGGCGCGCGGGTAGTCGTCCTGGCGAAGCCGGAGTGGTACGCGCCGCGGGGGCAGCTGTCGCTGCGGGCCGCCGAGATAAGGCCCGTGGGGGTCGGGGAGCTGCTCGCGCGTCTCGAGCAGCTGAAGAAGAAGCTGGCGGGCGAGGGGCTGTTCGCGCCGGAGCGGAAGCGGCCGCTGCCGTTCCTGCCGCAGCTGATCGGACTGGTGTGCGGGCGGGCCTCGGCCGCGGAGCGGGACGTGCTGGAGAACGCCCGGCACCGCTGGCCGGCTGTGCGGTTCGAGGTGCGCAACGTCCCCGTGCAGGGAGTGCACGCCGTGCCGCAGGTCGTGCAGGCGGTGAAGGAGCTCGACGAGATCCAGGACGTCGACGTGATCATCGTGGCCCGGGGTGGCGGCAGCGTGGAGGACCTGCTGCCGTTCTCCGACGAGCAGCTCGTGCGGGCCGTCGCCGCCTGCCGTACGCCCGTGGTGTCGGCCATCGGCCACGAGCCCGACCACCCGCTCCTGGACCACGTCGCCGACCTGCGGGCCTCCACGCCCACCGACGCCGCGAAGAAGGTCGTACCGGACGTCGGCGAGGAGTTCGAGCGGGTACGGCAGCTGCGGGACCGGGCGCGCCGGTGCATGGCGGCGTTCGTCGAGCGGGAGGAGCGCGGACTGGCGCACGCGCTGGCGCGGCCGTCGATGGAGGACCCGCACCGGATGATCGACGAGCGGGCCGAACAGGTCGCGGCGCTGGTCGAGCGCGGACGGCGGTGCCTGGGGCACCATCTCGACCGGGCCGAGTCGGAGCTGACGCACACGCACGCGCGCGTGGTGGCCCTCTCGCCGGCGGCGACCCTGAAGCGGGGGTACGCGGTGCTGCAGAAGGCCGACGGGCATGTGGTCCGCGCACCGGACGAGGTGACGGCGGACGAGCGGCTGCGGGCGCGGGTGGCCGAGGGTGAGTTCTCCGTACGTGTCGATGCTTAGGGTGGGCGGATGAGCGGCAAGGTGGACGAGGCGCTGGGCTACGAGCAGGCGCGGGACGAGCTGATCGAGGTCGTACGGCGGCTGGAGGCGGGCGGTACGACGCTGGAGGAGTCCCTCGCCCTGTGGGAGCGCGGCGAGGAGCTGGCCAAGGTGTGCCGGCGGTGGCTGGAGGGCGCGCGGGCCCGGCTGGACGCGGCGCTGGCCGAGGAGACGGCGCAGGGTGGGGCCGGGGCGGGGACCGACCAGGAGTGAGCGGCTCGGCGCGGGGCTGACCTGCGGCGCGGTGTGAGGCCGCTCACCGCGCGCCCCATTTGGTTGAATGTTGAATTTACTCTGGCGTACCGTCGGCACGTCAGTGGATCCGTGCACACTACACAGATTCGACGCAGCACCGAGAAAGATCACGCATGTCTCTCGTTCTCGACCCCGCCGCCCAGGACCTGCTCTTCCGTCAGGCCCGCACCGCGAACACGTTCACCGACGAGCCGGTGACCGACGAGCAGGTGCAGGCGATCTACGACCTGGTCAAGTACGGCCCGACCGCCTTCAACCAGTCACCGCTGCGCATCACGCTGGTCCGCTCCCCCGAGGCCCGTGAGCGCCTGGTCCAGCACCTGTCCGCGGGCAACCGGGCCAAGACCGCCGCCGCCCCGCTGGTCGCGATCCTCGCCGCGGACAACGAGTTCCACGAGGAGCTGCCGCAGCTCTTCCCGCACGCCCCGCAGATCAAGGACGCGTTCTTCGCCGAGCGCCCGGTCCGCGAGCGTGCGGCCCGTCTGAACGCCGCCCTCCAGGCCGCCTACTTCATCGTCGGCGTGCGCGCGGCCGGCCTGGCCGCCGGCCCGATGACCGGCGTGGACTTCGAGGGCGTGCGCAAGGAGTTCCTGGACGACGACCACACTCCGCTGATGGTCGTGAACATCGGCCGCCCGGGCCCGGACGCGTGGTCCGCGACGCGCTCGCCGCGACTGCCCTACGAGGACGTCGTCACCACCGTGTGAGCGACCCCGGCACGCGAGAGGCCCCCGGCGTACGACACCGGGGCCTTTTTCCCATGTCGCGTGGGCTACGGGGTCACGACGTCCTCAGGGCCTTCGCCATCGTGGCCAGCTGCTCGAACGAGCCCGTGCCGGCCACCACCGTCGTCGCGCCCTTGGCGTCGTCGTCCTCCGACAGGACGAGCGCGTCGTACCGGCCTCCCGTGTAGCGGATCCACGTACGGCCGCCGATCTCCTCGGCGACCTCCGTCTCCTCCGCGCCCTGGGTGGCGTCCTCGATGAACGGGATCCGCTTGTCCATGGACTGCTTCAGCGTGACGTACTCCCCGTCGGGGGCGTGGAAGCCGAGGTGCCAGGAGTCGTGCTCCTGGCCGTCGAAGCGGACCGACGTCGGCTTCCAGGCCTGCGGCAGGCCCTGCGGCGCGGCCACCGGATAGGCGGCGGCGCGCCGTGCCGTGAGCAGCTCCACCCGGTAGTCGACCCGTTTGATGTCCGGTTCCTGGTCGTCGTCGTGCGGGATGAAGAGGTACATGACCAATCCCACCAGCACGATCAGGCCCAGGGAGAGAACCATGTCCCGGACCGTGTTCTGCTTGCCGTTCGCACCTGCCACGCGTCCTATCGTCGCAGGTACCCCCGCCGCTCATCCGTGGGGGGCTCTGCTCATTCTGTCGATCTGACGATAGAGTCGTTGTCGAACCCTCATCCGGCCGTCGTCGTATCAGAAAGGTGCGCTCCGATGACCGAGCATCACTTGCCGTCCGAACTCGATGTGCCCTCCGAGGCCCCCGATCGCAACCTCGCCCTGGAACTGGTCCGGGTGACCGAAGCCGCGGCGATGGCCGCGGGCCGCTGGGTGGGCCGCGGGGACAAGAACGGCGCCGACGGCGCCGCGGTGCGCGCCATGCGCGCCCTCGTCTCGACCGTCTCCATGAACGGCGTCGTCGTCATCGGGGAGGGCGAGAAGGACGAGGCACCGATGCTCTACAACGGGGAGCGGGTCGGTGACGGGACCGGGCCGGAGTGCGACATCGCCGTCGATCCGATCGACGGCACGACGCTCACCGCGAAGGGCATGACCAACGCCATCGCGGTACTCGCGGCGGCGGAGCGCGGGTCGATGTTCGACCCCTCGGCCGTGTTCTACATGGACAAGCTGGTCACCGGGCCCGAGGCGGCGGACTTCGTCGACATCGACGCGCCCGTGTCGGTGAACATCCGGCGGGTCGCCAAGGCCAAGCGGTCCGCGCCTGAGGACGTGACCGTCGTCATCCTCGACCGGCCGCGGCACGAGCGGCTCATCGAGGAGGTCCGCGAGACGGGCGCGCGCATCAAGCTGATCTCCGACGGCGATGTGGCCGGGTCGATCCTGGCGCTGCGCGAGGGCACGGGTGTGGACCTGCTGCTGGGCGTCGGCGGTACGCCGGAGGGGATCATCTCGGCCTGTGCCGTGAAGTGCCTCGGCGGCACCATCCAGGGCAAGCTGTGGCCCAAGGACGACGAGGAACGGCAGCGGGCGATCGACGCCGGGCACGATCTGGACCGGGTGCTGACGACCGAGGATCTGGTCACCGGGGAGAACGTCTTCTTCGTCGCCACCGGCATCACGGACGGAGAGCTGCTGCGCGGGGTGCGCTACCGGTCGGAGACGGCCACCACGGACTCCATCGTGATGCGGTCGAAGTCGGGGACCGTGCGCAGGATCGACTCCGAGCACCGGCTGAGCAAGTTGCGGGCGTACAGCGCGATCGACTTCGAGCGGGCGAAGTAGGGGCCTGATCCTCGGGGCGGTGCGGCACGCCGGCGGCCCGGGGTTTCGACGAGGCTCGGCGCCCCGGCGGCCGCGGTCGTCGTGGCTGGGCGCTCCGGCGGCCACCGGGTCGCAATGACTCGAGGCACCGGCGGCCACCGGGTCGCCATGACTCGACGCACCGGCGGCCACCGGGTCGCCATGACTCGACGCACCGGCGGCCACCGGGTCGCCATGACTCGACGCGCGAATCGCCCCGCACCCGCATTGCCCGCCGGGTGACCGGCACGACGAAGGCGCCCCCTGTGCGGAGGGGGCGCCTTCGTCCGTGTGGCCCGGGGTCAGCCGGCCGCCGCTATGCGGCTGTCCGCCCGGGCCGCCTTCTTCAGTTCCAGTTCCCGGCGGCGGCGCCGGGCCAGGACGACGCGGCGTTCGGCGGCTGTGAGGCCGCCCCACACGCCGTAGGGCTCGGGCTGGAGGAGTGCGTGTTCGCGGCACTCGACCATGACGGGACAGCGCGCGCAGACGCGCTTGGCCGCCTCCTCGCGCGAGAGCCGGGCGGCGGTGGGCTCCTTGGAGGGCGCGAAGAACAGGCCGGCCTCGTCGCGCCGGCACACGGCCTCCGTGTGCCAAGGGGCGTCTTGGTCCCTGTCTCGCGCTGGCACCCGCTGGGCCGGAACGCCAGCTACCTGCAGGGACGAATGCGGCGGTTGCAGCACGGTCTACTCCTGACGACGGCTTCGCGAGCGAGAGACGATGCAGCAAGGTCTACCCGCTGTACGCGCGCCTATGCAGGGAGTCCCCAACGACCGGAATCAGGGCATACGGATGCGCTGTCCGGGACGGCCGGACAGCGGCCAAATACCTTCGGTCTGAGGCGACTTCGCACCCGTCAACGGTCGAGATGCCCGCGCAGGCCCTTGTCGACCTTGCGCTGCACGCGGTCGAGGATGTCCGCCACGAGCTTCCCGCGCTTCGGCCGCGCCTCGATGTTGCCGAGCACGGCCCAGCCGTCCACGAAGACGACGGGCGCGTCGGGATCGGCGGCGTCCTGGTTGTCCACCTCGAAGTTGCCGAGGACGCCGCCGCCGGAGCCGCGCAGCGAGACGTTCTGCGGCACGCGGACCTCGACGTTCCCGAAGACGGACCAGGCCTTGATGACGACCTGCTGGTACTCGAAGACCGCCTCGCTCAGATCGATCTCGACGCTGCCGAAGACCGAGTACGCGTGGATACGGCGGCCCGCCCGCCAGCGGCCCTTGCGCACCGCCGCGCTGAACACCGCGACCACGTTCTCGTCCGGGTCCGCCGGTATCGCGCCGGCCGTGGGGCGTCGCGGCACGACGGCGTACGCGGGAGTGACGCGGGCCTGGTGCACGCCGGGCAGGTCCCGCACGTACGGCTCCAGTTCGCCGACCGTCCTGGCGCCGTAGACGCCCTCCACTCGCTCGGCGTGCTCCTCGGCGGTGAGGCGGCCCTCGGCCATGGCGTCGCGCAGGATGTCCGCGAAGTGGTCGCGGTCGGCGTCGGAGGCGCGGAGCTCGGAGTCGGCCGCGGTCTGCTTCTGAAGGTCCACGACAGCAGCGTACCCAAACACGATAGATCGCGACACCCCAGGGACCGGGCGAGCAACCGCCGTTCGAACTGAGCCTTACCTCACAACCTCGCCGCCGGCGCCACGTCCTACGCTGGTGGACGCTGCCAATGGATGCCAGCCGCTGTCTGCCGTGAGTGAGGAATGGGCGCGATGCCTGAGTTCGAGTACACCGATCTGCTCCCCATGGGGGAGGACACCACCCCGTACCGGCTGGTGACCTCCGAGGGTGTCTCCACCTTCGAGGCCGACGGGCGGACGTTCCTCAAGGTCGAGCCGGAGGCGCTGCGCAAGCTCGCGGAGGAGGCCGTCCACGACATCCAGCACTACCTGCGCCCGGCCCACCTGGCCCAGCTGCGCCGGATCATCGACGACCCGGAGGCCTCCGGCAACGACAAGTTCGTCGCCCTGGACCTGCTGAGGAACGCCAACATCGCCGCCGCGGGCGTGCTGCCCATGTGCCAGGACACCGGTACGGCGATCGTCATGGGCAAGCGCGGCCAGAACGTGCTCACGGCGGGCGGCGACGAGGAGGCCCTGAGCCGGGGCATCCACGACGCCTACCAGAACCTGAACCTCCGCTACTCCCAGATGGCCCCGCTCACCATGTGGGAGGAGAAGAACACCGGCTCCAACCTCCCCGCGCAGATCGAGCTGTACGCGACCGACGGCGGCGCCTACAAGTTCCTCTTCATGGCCAAGGGCGGCGGCAGCGCCAACAAGTCGTTCCTCTACCAGGAGACGAAGGCCGTCCTGAACGAGGCCTCCATGATGAGGTTCCTGGAGGAGAAGATCCGTTCCCTGGGTACGGCCGCCTGCCCGCCGTACCACCTGGCCATCGTGGTCGGCGGCACCAGCGCCGAGTACGCGCTGAAGACCGCGAAGTACGCCTCCGCGCACTACCTGGACGAGATCCCCGCCGAGGGCTCGCCGCTCGGGCACGGCTTCCGGGACAAGGAGCTGGAGGAGAAGGTCTTCGAGCTGACCCAGAAGATCGGAATCGGCGCGCAGTTCGGCGGCAAGTACTTCTGCCACGACGTCCGCGTCGTACGCCTCCCCCGGCACGGCGCGTCCTGCCCCGTGGCCATCGCCGTCTCCTGCTCGGCGGACCGGCAGGCGGTCGCGAAGATCACCGCCGAGGGCGTCTTCCTGGAGCAGCTGGAGACCGACCCGGCGCGGTTCCTGCCGGAGACCACGGACGAGCAGCTGGACGAGGCCGGGGACGTCGTGAGGATCGACCTCAACCAGCCGATGGTCGACATCCTCGCCGAACTCACCAAGTACCCGGTCAAGACCCGCCTCTCCCTCACCGGCCCCCTGGTCGTGGCCCGCGACATCGCGCACGCCAAGATCAAGGAGCGGCTGGACGCGGGCGAGGACATGCCGCAGTACCTCAAGGACCACCCGGTGTACTACGCCGGTCCGGCGAAGACCCCCGAGGGCTACGCCTCCGGCTCCTTCGGCCCGACGACGGCCGGCCGCATGGACTCCTACGTGGAGCAGTTCCAGGCTGCGGGCGGCTCCAAGGTGATGCTGGCCAAGGGCAACCGCAGCAAGCAGGTCACCGACGCCTGCGGTACCCACGGCGGCTTCTACCTCGGCTCCATCGGCGGCCCCGCCGCCCGCCTCGCCCAGGACTGCATCAAGAAGGTCGAGGTCGTCGAATACGAGGAGCTCGGCATGGAGGCCGTCTGGAAGATCGAGGTCGAGGACTTCCCGGCGTTCATCGTGGTGGACGACAAGGGCAACGACTTCTTCAGCCCGCAGGAACTGTCTCAGCCGACGTTCACGAGCATCCCGGTGCGTCGGGCGTGAGCCTGCGCCTCCAGACGCTTCTCACGCCCCCGCCGGTCCGGCCGGCGGGGGCGTTGTCGTCGAAGCGGCCGGCGAGGTGGTCGGCCTCCCGGCGGTCAAGGGCCGCTTCGGCGTCGATGAGTTCCACCTTCGTCCGCGAGATCGCGTTCCCGCACGCTCCGTGACGGGCGACGGGCCGAGCGCGGTCTTCACGACTCGGCACCGCCCCGACGTTCACATCGATTCCGGTGCGTGGGCCCGGACCGGTCCGACGGTTGCCGGGGTCCGGGCGCTTTTCGGTCCGGGCCCCGGAACATCGCGCCCCCGCAGATCGCTGTAGCGGGTATGAGTGAATACCGCATCGAACACGACTCCATGGGCGACGTCAGGGTCCCGGCCGACGCGAAGTGGCGGGCGCAGACGCAGCGGGCCGTGGAGAACTTCCCGATCTCCGGGCAGCGGCTGGAGCGCGCGCACATCGAGGCCCTGGCACGCATCAAGGCCGCGGCCGCGGCCGTCAACGCCAAGCTCGGCGTACTCGACAAGGACATCGCCGAGGCCGTCCAGGAGGCGGCGCGGGAGGTCGCGGAGGGGCGCTGGGACGAGCACTTCCCGGTGGACGTGTTCCAGACGGGCTCCGGCACCTCGTCCAACATGAACACCAACGAGGTCGTCGCGACCCTCGCGAGCGAGCGGCTCGGCCGGGACGTCCACCCCAACGACCACGTCAACGCGTCCCAGTCGTCCAACGACGTCTTCCCCTCCTCTCTCCACATCGCCGCCACGGCCGCCGTCCTGCGTGACCTGATCCCGGCGCTGCGGCACCTCGCCGAGGCCCTGGAGCGCAAGGCGGCGGAGTTCGCCGACGTGGTGAAGTCGGGGCGGACCCATCTGATGGACGCCACGCCCGTGACGCTGGGGCAGGAGTTCGGTGGGTACGCCGCCCAGGTGCGCTACGGGATCGAGCGGCTGGAGGCCTCGCTCCCCCGGCTGGCCGAACTGCCGCTCGGCGGCACGGCGGTCGGCACCGGCATCAACACCCCGCCCGGTTTCCCGGCGGCCGTGATCGCGGAGGTGGCCCGTGCGACCGGCCTGCCGCTCACCGAGGCCCGCGACCACTTCGAGGCACAGGGCGCCCGGGACGGGATCGTGGAGACCAGTGGCCAGCTGCGTACGATCGCGGTCGGCCTGACGAAGATCGCCAACGATCTGCGCTGGATGGCGTCCGGGCCGCGCACGGGGCTCGGCGAGATCAACCTGCCCGATCTCCAGCCCGGTTCGTCGATCATGCCGGGCAAGGTCAACCCGGTCATCCCGGAGGCCGTGCTCATGGTCTGCGCGCAGGTGGTCGGCAACGACGCCACGGTCGCCACGGCGGGCGCGTCCGGCAACTTCGAGCTGAACGTGATGCTCCCGGTCATCGCGAAGAACGTGCTGGAGTCCGTCCGGCTGCTCGCGTCCGTCTCCCGGCTGCTCGCCGACCGGACCGTGGACGGCATCACCGCCAACCGGGAACGGGCCCGGGAGTACGCCGAGTCGTCACCCTCCGTGGTGACACCGCTGAACAAGTACATCGGGTACGAGGAGGCCGCCAAGGTCGCCAAGAAGTCGCTGGCGGAGCGCAGGACGATCCGTCAGGTCGTGCTGGAGAGCGGCTACGTGGAGCGCGGGGACCTCACCGTGGAGCAGCTCGACGAGGCGCTGGACGTGCTGCGGATGACGCGTCCGTGACGGGCCGCCGGTAGGGGTCACCGGCGCGTGAACCGTGACACGCGCCGCAGCGTCGTATGCCGTTGACACCTAATATCTGTGCATGGCGGACGACGGAGCGGTGAGACGCGTGGAAGCGGGCGGAGCTACGGCCTTCTGGGCACCGGGCAGTCACATCCTGTGGCGCTACCGGGAGAACGCAGGCGACCGCTTCCACATCGCGCGCCCCGTCACCGTCGTGCGCGACGACGCCGACCTGCTCGCCGTGTGGATGGCGCCGGGCACGGAGTGTGTCAGGCCGGTGCTCGCCGACGGGACGCCGGTGCACCTGGAGCCCCTCCAGACGCGCTACACCAAGCCACGGACGGTGCAGCGCGACCGCTGGTTCGGCACGGGCGTGCTGAAGCTGGCCCGGCCCCGTGAGCCCTGGTCGGTGTGGCTGTTCTGGGACCCGGGCTGGCAGTTCAAGAACTGGTACGTCAACCTTGAGGAACCGCTGGCGCGTTGGGGCGGCGGGGTGGACTCCGAGGATCACTTTCTCGACATCTCCGTGCAGCCGGACCGCAGTTGGCACTGGCGGGACGAGGACGAGTTCGCGCAGGCCCAGCGGGACGGTCTGATGGACGCCGGGCAGGCCGAACGGGTCCGGGACGCGGGCCGGGCCGCGGTGGAGGTGATCCGAGCGTGGGGGCCGCCGTTCGCCGACGGCTGGCAGCACTGGCGGCCGGATCCGGCCTGGGCCGTACCCTCACTTCCGCAGGACTGGGATCGTATCCCTGCGCGTGTGTCCTCATGAGACCCTTGCTGCGCCCCCGGGCAGGAAACGTAGGATCGTCCTCCGCAAGGGGCGCGCGGCGGCAACTCACGGGGCGCGCAGTGTGCTTGACCGGATGTCACCGAGGGGCGGCAAGGCGTGAGCGAGGGCTACGAGGGCAACACCCGTGCGGGCCGAGGCCGGTCCGCCGGTGGCACAGGAACAGCCTCTGACCACGCGGGAATTCCGTTCCTGGGGCATGTATTGCGGGTATCGGGACTTCTGCGGGACGAACTGCACGCGCGATGCAAGGCGCGCACGGCCCCGGACGGATGGATTCGACACGCGTGACGGAGCAGCCGACCTCTTTCGAGCGCCCCCAGGCGGGCATCGACCCCGCGGATCCCCGCGGGGCGCTCCTGCGTACCCCGGCGGCCCCGCTGACGCCCGGTGCCGCCGCCTTACCCGCTCAGGCCCGCAGCACCGGTGAGACGCCCTCGGGCACGTCCGTGACGCCCGGGGACGGCATCGGCCCCGAGCACTCGCAGCCGGCCGCAGCCGAGCCCGACACCCACCGTCCGCGCCCCGCGCCGGAGGCCATCCCGGCGCAGCCCGGCACCGACCCGGAGCGTTCCGGCCCCGGTGGCCAGGAGCGCCGTACCGGACAGCCGGCTCCGCTCGGCCGGCCCACGCCGATGCGGCGGGACGGCGACCGGCTGCGGTTCGTGGGCGCGGCCACCCGGCGGATCGCCCGCGGCATCGACCTCGACGAGATCGTGATGGGGCTGTGCCGGGCGACCGTGCCGACCTTCTCCGACGCGATCCTCGTCTATCTGCGCGACCCGCTGCCGGTCGGCGACGAGCGGCCCACGGGGCCGGTCGTGCTGCGGCTGCGGCGCACCGACCGGATCCCGGAGGAGCGGGACACCGACGGCGGTCTGCCCACGTTCCATCTGGAGCCGGCGGAGCTGGCCTCGCCGACCGCCGAGCTGTGCGAGGTGCGGCCGGGCGGCGCGCTCGCCGAGGTGCTGCGCGGGGTACGTCCCGTGTTCGCCGACGCGCCCGCCGCCCGCGCCGCGCTGCCCGAACTGCTCGGTGAGAACGGGGAGGCGGTGATCCCCGCGGGCCAGCGGGCCATCCTCGCCCCGCTGCGGGGCAGGCGCCGCGTCATCGGTGCCGCGGTCTTCCTGCGCCGCCCGGAACGGACGGCGTTCGAGGCGGACGACCTGCTCATCGCCGCGCAGCTCGCCACGCACAGCGCGCTCGGCATCGACAAGGCGGTGCTGTACGGCCGGGAGGCGTACATCGCCGACGAGTTGCAGCGCACCATGCTCCCCGAGACCCTGCCGCAGCCCACCGGCGTCCGGCTGGCCTCCCGCTACCTTCCGGCGGCGGAGACCGCACGGGTCGGCGGCGACTGGTACGACGCCATCCCGCTGCCCGGCAGCCGGGTGGCGCTCGTCGTCGGTGATGTCATGGGGCACTCCATGACGTCCGCCGCGATCATGGGCCAGCTGCGTACGACGGCGCAGACCCTGGCGGGACTCGACCTGCCTCCGCAGGAGGTCCTGCACCACCTCGACGAGCAGGCCCAGCGGCTCGGCACCGACCGGATGGCGACCTGCCTGTACGCGGTCTACGACCCGGTGTCGCACCGGATCACCATCGCCAACGCGGGCCACCCGCCGCCGGTGCTGCTGCATCTGGGCGGGCGGGCCGAGGTGCTGCGGGTCCCGGCGGGCGCGCCGATCGGCGTGGGCGGCGTCGACTTCGAGGCCGTGGAGCTGGACGCGCCGGCCGGGGCGACGCTGCTGCTGTACACGGACGGGCTGGTCGAGTCCCGGCTGCGGGACGTGTGGACCGGCATAGAGCAGCTGCGCGAGAAGCTGGCCGCGACCGCTCAGCTCACGGGGCCGGATCATCCGCCGCCGCTGGAAGCGCTGTGCGACGAGGTGCTGGACATGCTCGGGCCGGGTGACCGGGACGACGACATCGCGCTGCTCGCCGCCCGGTTCGACGGGATCGCGCCGAGCGACGTGGCGTACTGGTTCCTGGAGCCGGAGGAGATGGCGCCGGGCAAGGCCCGGCGGCTGGCCCGGCGGGCGCTCGCCCGATGGGGTATGGAGGAACTGTCGGACTCCGTCGAGCTGCTGGTCAGTGAGGTCGTGACGAACGCCGTCCGGTACGCGTCGCGGCCGGTGACGCTGCGGTTGCTGCGCACGGACGTGCTGCGGTGCGAGGTGGGTGACGACGTGCCGCAGCTGCCTCGCCTGCGGCAGGCTCGCGCGACGGACGAGGGCGGGCGTGGGCTGTATCTGGTGAACCGGATGGCCCGGCGGTGGGGGGCGACGCGGCTCAGCACCGGCAAGGTCGTCTGGTTCGAGCTGAATCGCGGGTGAGGTGCGCTGCGCCGTGCGGCTGGGTGACGCACGGCGGCTGCGGTTGGTCGGTGGCTTGTGACGCCGTTCCCCGCGTCCCTGGACGAGTTGAGGGCGCCCGGCCTTTCGGCCGGGCGTCCTTCGCTATCGCTCGTCGTCCGGGAGGAGCGGGTTGTCCGGTGTCGTCCCGTCCGTGGGTGTCGACGTCGGGGGTTCGGTCGTCGGGGTCTGGCTCGGCGTCTGGCTGGGGGTCTGGCTCGGCGTCCGGGACGGCGTCCGGGTCGGGGACTCGGACGTCGGGGGTGCCGATGTGGGGGGCTCCGACGTGGGCGGCTGCGTGGTCGGTTCGTCGCTGGGGGGCGGGGTGTACGTCGGCCTCACCGCCGCGCCCTGGGTGGTGTCCAGGTCGAACTTGCTGACCTCGTCCATCACACCGAAGGTGTACGCCGCCCAGATCTGGGCGGGGAATCCGCCGCCGTTGACGCGGCCCTTGCCCGGGAGGGTGCCGGTGGCGCCCGCCATGTTCACCTGCTTGCCGGTCTTGGCGTCCTGGCCGAACAGGCCGACCGAGGTCACCAGGTCCGGGGTGTAGCCGGTGAACCAGGCGGACCTGCCGAAGTCGGAGGTACCGGTCTTGCCGGCCACCTGCTGCCCGTCGCGCTCCGGGTTGTCCCGCACGGAGGTGCGGGCCGTGCCGTCGTCGACCACGCCGGTGAGCACCGAGGTGACGGTGTCGGCGGCCTCGCGGCTGATGACCTGTTCGCCCATGGGGTCCGGCAGTTCGACGACCGTGTCCTTGTGTTCGGCCGAGGCCAGGATCGCGGGCGTGACCTTCTTGCCGTGGTTGTCGAGGGTGGCGTAGATGCCGGCCATCTCCAGCGGGCTCGCGCCCATGGAGCCGAGCGTCTGGGCCGGCACCGCCTGCATGCCCTCGGTGTCCATGCCGAGCTTGCCGGCGACCTCCATCACGTCGTCCATGCCGACGTCGACGCCCATCTGTGCGAAGACGGCGTTGACGGACTTGTTCATCGCGGTCTGCACGGTGACGTCGCCGTAGTCGACGTCGTCCTCGTTCGGCGGGGCGAAGCCGACCTTGCTGCCGTTGTCCATGACCTGGTGCCTGCTGTCGCCGTCGTAGACCGTGTTCGCGGTGATCGGCTCGCCGTCCTGGGTCTCGGCCCCCTCCTCCAGGGCGGCGGCCAGGATCACGGGCTTGAACGTGGAGGCAGGCTGGTAGTCGCGGCGGGTCGCGTTGTTCGTGTAGTGCTTGAAGTAGTCCTCGCCGCCGTACATCGCGACGACCTTGCCGGTCTTCGGGTCGACGGACACGGCGCCGGGCTGGATGTTCGCGTCGACCTTCCGCTTCTTCGGGTCGAGCTTGCTGACGAGCTGCTCCTGCGCGGCCTGTTCCAGCTGTCGCTGCTTGTTCTTGTCGATGTTCAGCGTCAGGGTCCAGCCACCGCGCTTGACCATGGCGAGGGCGTCGTCCTGGTTCTCCGCCGACCCCTGGGCGACCAGTCGCCGGGCCAGCTCCGCGTTGGCCGCGTCGACCCAGTAGCCGGTCTGGCCCTCCAACTCGGGCGCGCCCTGCGGCGCCTTCGGCACCGGGAACTCCATGCCCTGGCGCTCGGCGGCGCTCAGCCAGCCCTCCTCGACCATGTTGTCCAGGACGTACTTCCAGCGGTTCTTCACCAGTTTCTTGCCGGTGTCCGAGGCGACCGCCCAGTCGTACTGGCTCGGCGCCTGGAGCAGCGCGGCGAGGTACGCGCCCTGCTCGACGGTGAGTTCGTCGGCGTCGACGCGGTAGTAGGCCTGTGCGGCGGCCTGGATGCCGTAGGCGTTGCGGCCGTAGTAGCTGGTGTTGATGTAGCCGGCGAGGATGTCGTCCTTGGACGTCTGGCGGTCCACCTTCAGCGAGATCACCAGCTCCTTGAGCTTTCGGGTGACCGTCTGTTCCTGGCTGAGGTAGTAGTTCTTGACGTACTGCTGGGTGATCGTCGAACCGCCCTGCGCGCCCTTGCCGCTGAGCGTGTTGACCAGGCCGCGGGCGGTGCCCTTCAGGTCGATGCCGTTGTCCTGGTAGAAGGTCTTGTTCTCGGCGGCCACGAAGGTCCGCTGGACGCCCTTGGGCACCTTTGCCAGGTCGACGAGTTCGCGGTTGACTTCGCCGCTGCGGGCCAGGACCCTGCCGTCGCCGTACTTGTAGACGTTGCTCTGCTGCTTCGCCGCCGCGTTGCCCTCGGGGACCGGCACGAGCAGGTACAGCAGGATGAAGCCGCCGATGCCGAGCAGGCACAGGCCGAGGAAGGTACCGAGGATCTTCTTCCAGGTGAAGAACCGGCGTATGCCGGTCTTCCCGGACTTGCCGGGCCGGCCCCGCCGGCGGCCGGGGCCGGCCGGGCCCGCCGGGCTCGCTGCGCGCGACGAACGGCGGTTCTTCGGCGCGGCGCGGTGGCCACCGCGCTGTCGCGCTCGTCTGTCTTCCGCTCGTCCCATGAGTCCGTCCGCTCCGCTCCGCTCTCGGGTGTCACTTGGGTGTCTGGCTCAGGTCAGCTCAGAAAGCTAACACCGCTCTCTATGACAAAGCCCGACCGATTCGGTCTTTTTGGTACGTGACAATCAGCACGCCTCATCTACGGACCGACGCCCGAAGAGGGGTGGGGGTTGCCGCAGCGGGGTAAAGTGTTAGCACTTAGCTAGAACGAAGATAGAGAACGGGGGACCCCCAGTGTCCACGCACGACTCGACGGCCGTGGCCGACGTCCCGGAGATGCCCGCCCCGCGCGTCCGGGAGTTCCAGGCGCACAGCATCGGCGGCGGACTCGCCCTGCTCCTGGGCCTGATCGGCCTGCTGGGCGGCGTCGCCGTGGTGGTGGCCGCCACGACCGTCACCGCGACCGGCGCCAAGGCCGCGCTGATCGTCCTCGGCATCCTGACCGCCCTCTGCGCGTTCGTCGCGATGTGCGGGCTGAACATGGTGGCGCCGGGCGAGGCCCGCGTCGTCCAGCTCTTCGGGCGCTACCGGGGCACGATCCGGCAGGACGGCCTGCGCTGGGTGAATCCGCTCACCTCGCGCACCAAGATCTCCACCCGCGTCCGCAACCACGAGACCGCGGTGCTGAAGGTCAACGACGCCTACGGCAACCCGATAGAGCTCGCCGCGGTCGTGGTGTGGAAGGTCGAGGACACCGCGCAGGCCTCGTTCGAGGTCGACGACTACATCGAGTTCGTCTCCACCCAGACCGAGGCGGCCGTGCGGCACATCGCCATCGAGTACCCCTACGACTCCCACGAGGAGGACGGTCTCTCCCTGCGCGAGAACGCCGAGGAGATCACCGAGAAGCTCGCCGTCGAGCTGCGCGCGCGCGTGGAGGCGGCCGGCGTGCAGATCATCGAGTCCCGCTTCACGCACCTCGCCTACGCCCCCGAGATCGCCTCGGCGATGCTCCAGCGGCAGCAGGCCGGCGCGGTCGTCGCGGCCCGGCGGCAGATCGTGGACGGCGCGGTCGGCATGGTCGAGATGGCGCTGGCCCGGCTGACCGAGCGGGACATCGTGGAGCTGGACTCCGAACGGAAGGCGGCGATGGTCTCCAACCTCATGGTGGTGCTGTGTGGCGACCGGGCCACCCAGCCCGTCGTCAACACCGGGTCGCTCTACCAGTGACCGAGTCCTCCGAGGCTTCCTCGAAGCGGCGGCCGCAGCAGCAGCGCAAGCAGGTGCTGCTGCGGCTGGACCCGGCGGTGTACGAGTCGCTCGCCCGCTGGGCGTCGGACGAGCTGCGGTCGGCCAACGCGCAGATCGAGTTCCTGCTCCGCAAGGCCCTCAAGGACGCGGGCCGGCTGCCCGGCGACGCGGGGCCGCTGCCCCGCCGCGGCCGGCCGCCCGGAGGGTCCCCGCCGGAGTAGCAGAACCGTGACAACCGGCCCTCACCAGCGGTGACGCCCCCCTTTCCATGATCTACACACCGTGCGTATACACCCGACGTATACCCGGTGTGTAGAGTGCTCCGCATGTCCATCGGTCACACCCTCCTCGGGCTCCTGGAGTCCGGCCCCCGCCACGGCTACGACCTGAAGCGGGCCTTCGACGAGAAGTTCGGTCAGGACCGGCCCCTGCACTACGGCCAGGTCTACTCCACGATGTCCCGGCTGCTGAAGAACGGCCTCGTCGAGGTCGACGGCATCGAGCCGGGCGGTGGGCCGGAGCGGAAGCGGTACGCGATCACCGACGCCGGCATCACCGACGTCGAACGGTGGCTCGCGACGCCGGAGAAGCCGGAGCCGTACCTCCAGTCGACCCTGTACACCAAGGTCGTGCTCGCCCTGCTCACCCGGCGCGACGCCGCCGACATCCTCGACACCCAGCGCTCCGAGCACCTGCGCATGATGCGGATCCTCACCGACCGCAAGCGCAGGGGCGATCTCGCGGACCAGCTGATCTGCGACCACGCGCTGTTCCATCTGGAGGCCGACCTGCGCTGGCTGGAACTGACCGCCGCACGGCTCGAGAAGCTGGCGGAGGTGGTGGCGAAGTGACTCCCACCGGTTCCCTGCTCGCCGCCGAGGGCCTGCACAAGACGTACGGCCCCACGACCGCCCTGGACGGCGCCGACTTCTCCATCCACCCGGGCGAGGTGGTCGCCGTGATGGGCCCCTCCGGCTCCGGCAAGTCCACCCTGCTGCACTGCCTCGCCGGCATCGTCACGCCCGACAAGGGCTCGATCCGCTACGACGGCCGGGAGACGGCCACGATGAACGACGCCCAGCGAAGCGCGCTGCGGCGGTCGGAGTTCGGCTTCGTCTTCCAGTTCGGCCAGCTCGTGCCCGAGCTCACCTGCGTGGAGAACGTGGCCCTGCCGCTGCGCCTGAACGGCGCCTCCCGCAAGGCCGCCGAGCGCACCGCGCTGTCCTGGATGGAACGCCTGGAGGTCGACGGCATCGGCAGGAAGCGGCCCGGCGAGGTCTCCGGCGGCCAGGGCCAGCGCGTCGCCGTGGCCCGTTCCCTGGTCACCGGCCCGCGCGTGCTGTTCGCCGACGAGCCGACCGGCGCGCTGGACTCCCTCAACGGCGAGCGCGTGATGGAGCTGCTGACGGACGCGGCCCGCTCCACCAACGCTGCCGTGGTCCTGGTCACGCACGAGGCGCGGGTCGCCGCCTGGTCCGACCGCGAGATCGTCGTACGGGACGGAAAGTCCCGGAACATGGAGCGGGTCGTATGAGGGTCCGTCAGTGGTGCAGGGACCTCGCCATGGGCGTCGGGTTCGCGTTCACCGGCCGGGGCGGCTGGGTGCGCGCGGTGCTCACGGCGGTCGGGGTCGGGCTCGGCGTGGCGCTGCTGCTGCTCACCACCGCGATCCCGAACGCGCTGGAGGCCCGGGACCAGCGCGGACAGGCCCGTAACGACTTCACCTTCAGCTCGACCGAGCCGCCGAGGACGGACGCCACCCTGCTCGTCGCCAACGTCGGCACCACCTTCCGCGACGAGAACGTCCGCGGCCGCGAGCTGCAACCGGAGGGCCCCAAGGCGCCGTCGCCGCCCGGCGTGGACAGGATGCCCGCGGTGGGCGAGATGGTCGTCTCCCCCAAGCTGAAGGCGCTCCTTGAGTCACCGGAGGGGAAGCTGCTCCGCGAACGCCTCCCCGACCGGATCGTCGGCACCATCGCCGAGCCCGGACTGGTCGGTTCCGCCGAACTCGCCTTCTACCGGGGCGGCGACGACCTCGCGTCCAGGGTCGACGACGGGCGGGTCGTGCGGATCGAGCGGTTCGGCGAACCGGTCCAGGGCACCTCCGACCCCTGGGACCCGGTGCTGATCCTGCTGGTCCTGGTCATCTTCGTGGTCCTGCTGATGCCGGTGGGCGTCTTCGTCGCCGCGGCCGTACGGTTCGGCGGCGAGGGACGCGACCGGCGGCTCGCGGCGCTGCGGCTGGTGGGCTCCGACAGCGGGATGACCCGCCGGGTCGCGGCGGGCGAGGCGCTCGCCGGGTCCGTGCTGGGCCTGGTCCTCGGCACCGGCTTCTTCCTGATCGGACGCCAGATCGCGGGACAGGCCGAGGTGTTCGGGATCAGCGTCTTCCCGGGCTACCTCAACCCCTCCCCCGCCCTCGCCGCGCTGGTCGCGGTCGTGGTCCCGGCGGCCGCAGTCCTGGTCACCCTTCTCGCGCTGCGCGGTGTGGTCATCGAGCCGCTCGGCGTGGTCCGCACCGCCAGGCCGAGCCGCCGCAGGCTGTGGTGGCGGCTGCTGCCGCCGATCGCCGGCCTGGCGATGCTCGCCCCGATGACCGGGCAGGGCAATGACGGGGGCGACTTCAACCAGTACCTGGTCGTCGGCGGTGTGATGCTGCTGCTCATCGGCGTGACCGCGCTGCTGCCGTGGATCGTGGAGACGGTCGTCGCCCGGCTCGGCGCCGGCTCGGTCTCCTGGCAACTGGCCGTCCGCCGGCTCCAGCTGAGCAGCGGCAGCGCGGCCCGCACGGTCAACGGCATCGCCGTGGCGGTGGCCGGCGCGATCGCGCTGCAGATGCTGTTCGCCGGGGTGGACGACGACTTCACGAAGGCGACCCCGTACGACGAGACCCGCGCCCAGATGCAGGTGACCGTGCCCGAGGGCATGCCGCTGGCGCGGGCCGCGGCGGACTTCCGGCAGACCGAGGGCGTGCGCAAGGTGTACGCGTACTCGGAGGGCTATGTCAGCGAGAAGCCCGAGGACCCCGAGTTCACCTCCCAGGTGACGGTCGGCGACTGCGCCTCGCTGCGGGAGGTGGCGAAGCTGCCGTCGTGCCGCGACGGCGACGTGTTCGCCATATCCGGCGCCGAGTACGACACCCACACCGCCGGTCTGGCCGAGCCCGGCCGCACGCTGTACTTCGATCCCACCCACGAGGGCGAGGACGAGGGCGCGGAGATCCCCTGGACGCTGCCCGCCGTGCAGCGGGCGGAGGCGGTCGTCGACATGACCGGCACCGACCGCGGCGGCCTCCTCGTGACCCCGAAGGCGATGCCCGCGGCGGCCGCGGAGACCTTCAGCGGCCAGGTGTACCTCGGGCTCGACGAGGCGGTACCGGATGTCTACGACCTGGTGCGCAACACGGCGGCGGCCATCGACCCACTGGCCGAGCCCATGCTGTGGGTGTCCAGCCAGCGCTCCGAGCGCTACGACTCCGTCCGCACCGGCCTGTTCGTCGGCGCCGCCTGTGTGCTGGCCCTGATCGGCGCGAGCCTGCTCGTCTCCCAGCTGGAGCAGCTGCGCGAACGCCGCAAGCTGCTGTCGGCCCTGGTCGCCTTCGGCACCCGGCGCCGCACGCTGAGCCTGTCGGTGCTGTGGCAGACGGCGATCCCGATCGCTCTCGGCCTCGCCCTCGCCTCGCTGGTGGGTCTCACCCTGGGCGCGGTGCTGCTGAAGATGACGGCGACCGGGGTGAGCGTGGACTGGGCGAGCGTGCTGTCGATGGTCGGCATCGGCGCCGGCGTCGTCCTCGTCGTCACGCTGCTCAGCCTGCCGCCGCTGCTGCGGCTGATGCGCCCGGAGGGCCTGCGCACCGAGTAGCCACCGTCAGTTGCCCCGGTCCAGCACCCGTACGGGAAGCGGCCGCAGTGCCGCGCGCAGTGCGGCCGCCAGCTCCTCGTACTCCGCGCCGCGCGCCGCGCCCGTCCGCATCGCCAGCGCGATCCGGCGGGTCGGCGCGGGGTCGGAGAAGTACCCGGTGAGCAACTGGTTGCTGCGGCTGGTCTCCACCTTGACGGCGGTACGGGGCAGCAGGGTGCAGCCCAGACCACCGGCGACGAGCTGGACGAGGGTGGACAGCCCGGCTGCCGTGGTGGTGACCGGCGCGTTCTCGCGCCCGGCCTCCCGGCAGATGTCGAGGGCCTGGTCGCGTAGACAGTGCCCCTCGTCGAGCAGCAGCAGATTGAGCTCCTTGAGCGCCTCCCGGGGAATGCCCTCGCGTCCGCCGAGCCAGTGGTCGAGCGGCGTGACCAGGACGAAGTCCTCGTCGAAAAGGGGAAGTTCGCTGACCCCCGGGACCCCGAGGGGCACGGCGAGCAGCAGCAGGTCGAGCCGCCCCGAGGTGAGCCCGTCGAGCAGGCTGGCGGTCTGCTCCTCGTGCACCTGGAGGTCGAGGTGCGGGTAGCGGTCGTGGACGAGCCGCAGGACGGTCGGCAGCAGGTAGGGCGCGACGGTCGGGATCACGCCGAGCCGCAGCGCGCCCGTGAAGGGCGCCCGCACGGCCTCGGCCTCCTCCATCAGCGCCCCCACCTCACCCAGCACCGCCTTGGCCCGCAGGGCCAGCCGCTCGCCGGCGGGCGAGAGCAGCACCTTGCGGGTCGTACGCTCGAGGAGCGTGACGCCGAGGACCTCCTCCAGCGCGGAGACGGCGCCGGAGAGGGCGGGCTGGCTCATGCCGATCGCGGCGGCGGCGTCGCGGAAGTGCAGATGCTCGGCGACGGCCGCGAAGGCGCGCAGCTGCGCGAGGCTGGGCTGCCGCCTCCTGCTCGTGTTACCAACGGTCACTGATAGCTGCCTCCGATCAACCCGACCGAGTGTAGCTATTTCCCGTATCAATGCACGTTGTGCCAGGATCGGCCTCGTCCAACCCAAGGGAAACACTCGCCACAAGCGGGTGTTTCTTGCTGTGCTGCAAGGAGAGCTAGTGCTCACTGTCGGTGACAAGTTCCCGGAGTTCGAACTGACCGCCTGCGTCTCGCTGGAGAAGGGCAGGGAGTTCGAGAAGATCAACCACAAGACCTACGAGGGCAAGTGGAAGGTGATCTTCGCCTGGCCCAAGGACTTCACCTTCGTGTGCCCGACCGAGATCGCCGCCTTCGGCAAGCTGAACGACGAGTTCGCCGACCGTGACGCGCAGGTCCTCGGCTTCTCCGGTGACTCCGAGTTCGTGCACCACGCCTGGCGCAAGGACCACGACGACCTGCGGGACCTGCCGTTCCCGATGATGGCCGACGCCAAGCACGAGCTGATGCGCGACCTCGGCATCGAGGACGAGGAGGGCTTCGCCAAGCGCGCGGTCTTCATCGTCGACCAGAACAACGAGATCCAGTTCACCATGGTGACCGCCGGTTCCGTCGGCCGTAACCCCAAGGAGGTCCTGCGGGTCCTCGACGCGCTCCAGACGGACGAGCTGTGCCCGTGCAACTGGAGCAAGGGCGAGGACACCCTGGACCCGGTCGCCCTGCTCGCCGGGGAGTGATCCGCGCATGTCCCTCGACAGCCTGAAGTCCCGTATCCCGGACTACGCCAAGGACCTGAAGCTCAACCTGGGTTCGGTCATCGGCAACTCCGACCTGCCCGCCCAGCAGCTGTGGGGCACGGTGCTGGCCACCGCCATCGCCTCCCGCTCCCCGATCGTGCTGCGTGAGCTGGAGCCGGAGGCGAAGGCGGCGCTGTCGCCGGAGGCGTACCCGGCGGCCAAGGCCGCCGCTGCCGTCATGGCGATGAACAACGTCTTCTACCGGACGCGTCACCTGCTGTCCGACCACGAGTACGGCACCCTGCGCGCGGGCCTGCGGATGAACGTCATCGGCAACCCCGGCGTGGACAAGGTCGACTTCGAGCTCTGGTCCTTCGCCGTCTCCGCCATCAACGGCTGCGGCATGTGCCTCGACTCCCACGAGCAGGTGCTGCGCAAGGCCGGCGTCGAACGCGAGGTCATCCAGGAGTCCTTCAAGATCGCGTCCGTCGTCCAGGCGGTGGCGGTCACGCTGGACGCCGAGGCGGCGCTCGCCGAGTAGTCCTGCGGACCGTGTGCCGAGGCCCCGTCCACCGACCGGTGGGCGGGGCCTCGGCGTCGTGTCTCAGCCCGCCGGGCCGGGAGGGTTCGTGGGCGGGGCCGGGGCGGCGTCCGACGCGGTGGCGCCATGGGGGCGCGGGGACTGACGCAGGGCCCGCTCGTGGGAGAACGCGCGCAGATAGCCGACGACGGTGTTGGTGACGGCCACCAGCGGCACCGCCACCACCGCGCCGCCGATGCCCGCCACCATGCCGCCCGCCGCGACCGACATCACCACCGCAAGCGGATGTACCCGCACCGCCCGGCCGAGGATGAACGGCTGCAGGATGTGGCCCTCGATCTGCTGCACGGCGAGCACCACGACCAGTGTCATCACGGCGGTGAAGACGCCCTGCGTCACCAGCGCCACCACGACCGCCAGCGCTCCGGAGATCACCGCGCCGACCAGCGGGATGAACGCCCCGAGGAAGATGAACACCGCGAGCGGCACGGCCATCGGCACATCGAGGAAGTAGATGCCGAGGCCGATGAAGATCGCGTCGATCAGAGCGACTATCACCGTGCCCCGCACGTACGCCGTGAGCGTCCGCCAGGCTCTGGGCCCGGCGCCGGCCACCCCGGGGCGCGCCGCCGCGGGCACCAGCTTCAGCGTCCACTCCCAGATCCGCCGCCCGTCGTAGAGCAGGAACAGCGTCGAGAACACCGCGAGCAGGATCCCGGTCAGCGTCTCGACGACGACGGTGACACCCTCCAGGCCCGCGGTGGTGATCTGGTCGGTGTTCGCCCCGACCGCCTCCCGCAGGTTCTCGGCGATGTCATTGATCTGCTTGTCCGTGACATGGAAGGGACTGTCGAGCAGCCACCGCCGCAACTCGTCGATGCCGTCCTGCACCTGGTCGGAGAGGGTGTCGATGTTCTCCATGACCTGCCAGGTCACGAACCATCCGATCAGGCCGATCACCACGAACCCGAGGATCGCGGTGATCGCCGTCGCCGGTCCGCGCGGCACCCCGTGGCGCCGCAGCCGCGCCACCGTCGGCTGGAGCGCCGCCGTGATGAGCAGCGCCGCCACGAAGGCCAGCACGACCAGCTGCACGGCGCTGATGATCCGCATCAGCACCCACAGCGTGCCCGCGAGCACCAGCAGCCGCCATCCGGCCTCCGCCGCCACCCGCACGCCCCACGGCACGGCCTGCGCCGGGTCGGGACGGGGGACGACCGGGGCGTCACGAACGTAGGAGGGGGAGCCCGTCGTGCCGTCCGGCTCCTCGGGCTCCGGCTCCGGCTCCGGCTCGCCATGAGCCCGTTCCGCCTCGGCCCGGCGTGCCTCCCACCGTTGCCCCGTCTCGGTCAGCCGGGTGCCGACCCGACCGAGCCACCCTGGCACTCGCGACATGATCCGTCCCTTTCCCCCAGCTGTCCCCACCACTCCCCCCGGAGTCGTCCCGTCAGACCGTACATGGCCGAAGCCCCCCACCGAAGGACGGCGAGGGGCTCGGGGAAGTTGAGTGGGACGTTGCCCGACCGGGGGCTCAGTACCAGTGGTTGGCCTGCCAGAACGACCAGGCGCCGCAAGGGCTGCCGTAGCGGTCGTTCATGTAGTTCAGGCCCCACTTGATCTGGGTGGCCGGGTTGGTCTGCCAGTCGGCGCCGACGGAGGACATCTTGGAGGCGGGCAGCGCCTGGAAGAGGCCGTACGCACCGGAGGAGGGGTTGACCGCCCGGTAGTTCCAGTCGGACTCGTGGTCCACGATGTTGCTGAAGCACTGGAACTGGTCGCCCGGCACCATCGCGGCAGCCATCGACTGGATCTCGGAGATGGTGTACGAGCTCTGGACGGCGAAGCTGGACGCGTCCCGGGCGGCGGAACGGCTGGCCGCCTCCTCCGCCTCCTCGCGCTCCTTGGCTTCCTGGGCCGCCTTCTCGGCGGCCTCCTTCTTCGCGATCGCGGTCTCGGCGGCCGCCTTGCGCGCGGCCTCCTCGGCGTCCTTCTTGGCGCTCGCGTCCGCCGCGATGGCCTGAACGTCGGCCTGCTGCGTCAGGGACGCGGTCTGCACCTGGGCCTGCTGGCCCGCGGGTATGTCCGCGAGGAGCGTCAGGTCGGTTGCCGCCGCCTCGGCGTCATTGGTCTGCGCGGTGCTGCCCGAGGCAACGCCGACGACGCTTCCGACAGCGGTGACCGCGGTGGCCGAGGCCACTGCGAATCCCCGGACCGAAATCCGGCTCACACGGTTTCCTTCCAGCATCGCCCGCTCGGTGACCCTGGCGGACGCAATCGTGCCCCTGGCACTGGCCTCCCCAACTGCGGGTCACGGAAGGCGCGGGCCCGGTGGGCAACTCCTGCAGGAGGAGCGCCGCATGGTGCTCGGGCGGCATACGACGACGATATGGAGTTAGGGGTGGTGCTCCTGTGGTGCCCTACCGCTGGGGGTACAGGTGTGTCGTATGCGGGGCCTGACAGGAGTGAGACTCTGCCGTAACCCGACACCGCAAGGCAATTCCGAGTTGCGTGTGAAAGCTCACACGCAACTCGGCCCTGGCGATTTCGAGAAACACCGACACGCGAAGGCGCCGCCCGGCTAGGCTCTGAGCCTTTGCCGGACGGCGCCAACTACCGTGCGATCGCCCCGGGATGGGGCGGGAGGGTCAGATCGCCCCCTCCTCCAGCATTTCGGTCACAAGCGCCGCGATCTGGGACCTCTCGGACCGCGTCAGGGTCACGTGGGCGAAGAGCGGATGCCCCTTCAGCTTCTCGACGACGGCGACCACACCGTCGTACCGCCCGACCCGCAAATTGTCCCTTTGCGCCACATCGTGCGTCAGAACGACCCGTGAATTGGCGCCGATTCTGGACAGAACGGTCAGCAGCACATTCCGTTCCAGCGACTGCGCCTCGTCCACGATCACGAACGCGTCGTGCAGCGAGCGGCCCCGGATATGGGTGAGCGGGAGCACCTCCAGCATCCCGCGCGCGGTGACCTCCTCGATGACCTCGCGGCTGGTGACCGCGGACAGCGTGTCGAAGACCGCCTGCGCCCAGGGGCTCATCTTCTCGGCCTCGGAGCCGGGCAGATACCCGAGCTCCTGCCCGCCCACCGCGTACAGCGGGCGGAAGACCATGATCTTCTCGTGCTGCCGGCGCTCGAGGACCGCCTCCAGGCCCGCGCACAGCGCCAGCGCCGACTTGCCGGTACCGGCCCGGCCGCCCATCGACACGATGCCGACGTCGGAGTCGAGCAGCAGATCCAGCGCGATGCGCTGCTCCGCGCTGCGCCCCTTGATACCGAAGGCCTCGCGGTCGCCGCGCACCAGCCGGACGTTGCCCTCCGGTGTCACCCGGCCGAGCGCCTTGCCGCGCTCGGACTGGATCGTCAGGCCGGTGTGGACGGGCAGTCCGGCGGCTTCGGGGACGTGGACGTGGCCCTCCTCGAAGAGGATGTCCACCTGTTCGCCGGGCAGGGTCAGTTCGGACATCCCGGTCCAGCCGGACGAATCCGTGATGGCGAGTTCGGCGCGGTACTCCTCGGCGAGGAGGCCGACGGAGGACGCCTTGATCCTGAGCGGGAGGTCCTTCGACACGACGGTGACGTCGAACCCCTCGGCCTGCAGGTTCCGGGCGACCGCGAGGATGCGGGAGTCGTTGTCCCCCAGGCGGTAGCCGGTCGGCAGCACACTGGGGTCCGAGTGGTTGAGCTCGACACGGAGACTGCCGCCGAGGTCCCCGATCGGGATGGGGGCGTCCAGACGGCCGTACCGCACGCGGTAGTCGTCGAGCAGACGCAGTGCCTGCCGGGCGAAGTAGCCGAGTTCGGGATGGTGCCGCTTCGCCTCCAGCTCCGTGACCACCACGACCGGGAGCACGACCTCGTGCTCGTCGAAGCGGCTCAAAGCGTTCGGGTCGGCCAGCAGGACGCTGGTGTCGAGAACATAGGTGCGCCGGTCGGGCTTGTGGCGCTTTGTGCTGGTCACCACGGAAGGACGTACCCCCTCGGATGAGGTCGGGGAGCGACGGAGACAATCTGGACCGGTTGCCGGCCGCGATGCACGGGCCGGAAACCGGCCCGTCGCCTCTTCGTCCGTGCTGTGACCGCACGATCGGGCTGGTGCAAAGGGCCTCCCGGGCGGACGGCCCCGTGCCGTCCGCTGAGATACGGCACCCGTGGTTCGGGTGCCGACCTGCTTGCCTTATGCCCTCGAAAACACGCCGCCATGCCACGGCATATGACGGCGCGCCGGTGAACTCCGTCTTAAGCGCGCTACGCCCGCAAGGGTGGGACGCCTCCGTCAGCCGCCGTAGCGGCGATGCCGCGCCGCGTAGTCGCGCAGGGCGCGCAGGAAGTCGACCTTGCGGAAGGCCGGCCAGAAAACCTCACAGAAGTAGTACTCCGAGTGGGCCGTCTGCCACAGCATGAAACCGGACAGCCGCTGCTCACCGCTGGTGCGGATCACCAGGTCGGGGTCGGGCTGGGCACCCGTGTAGAGGTGGCGGCCGATCATGTCGACGTCGACGGCCTCGGCGATCTCCTCGACCGATCGGCCCTGGTCGGCGGCGTCCAGCAGCATCGAGCGGACCGCGTCGACGATCTCCTGGCGGCCGCCGTAGCCGATGGCGACGTTGACCAGTATCCCGTCCACGTGCGCGGTGGCCTCCTCGGCCTCCTTGAGCGCGTTGCGCATCGGGGACGGCAGCAGGTCCGGGGTGCCGACGTGGTGCACCCTCCAGCGGCCGTCGGCGGCCAGGGAACGCACGACGTCCTCGATGATGCCGAGGAGGGGGCCCAGCTCCTCCGGCGGTCGGTTGAAGTTGTCCGTCGACAGCAGCCAGAGGGTGACCACCTCGACGTCCGTCTCGGTGCACCAACCGAGGAACTCCTCGATCTTCTCCGCACCGGCACGGTGACCGTCGACGGGGGTGGAACCGGCGGCCTTCGCCCAGCGGCGGCTGCCGTCCACGATGACACCGATGTGCTTGGGCACCTGGGCGTGGTCCAGGTGGCCTTCCACCCGGCGTGCGTACAGCCTGACCAGCAGGCCGCGCAGCTTGTCGCGCAGGTTCACGTGATTGTCAGCCCCTCCGTACGGATCGGACAGATGCGGCCGAGCGCGACCCCCCTGTCCGCATGGCGGTCCCCGGGGGCGAAGCCTACCCCCGTGGTACGCGGAGCCCTCAACGGGTGCGCGGGCAGAAAAACGGGCCGGTCCGTGGGGGGGGAGACGGACCGGCCCGAGGGGGGGCTTCCACCATAACCCTTCGTAAGGGCTGCTGCGTGCATCGGCGCGACACAACTACTCTCCGAAATCACATGGCGACGCCCCGGTGGCCGCGGAATGCCCGCTTCAGGGCCTCTTCGCAGCCTCTTCAGAGCCTCTTCATGGCCGGATCACAGGGGATGAGGGGGCTTTGACGGCGTCCCCCTGATGGGCGACCTTCCGGCCGCCGACGGCTTGACGCGCGGAAACGGGTTCCAGGCCACCGCGCAGCCCCCTCCACTGCGCGGTACCGCCCCGCGCAGCTTTGCTGACGCGAATTCCCTTGGTCTGAACTTACGCGATGTGTCAGGGGTGACGCGAGCGGTTGGCGATAACGATGTGGAAAACCTTGGCCATACTTCACGCCGGTCCGCGGCACGCAGGGGCGGCGCGCGGGCCGTAGCGGGGGTGGAAGCTGCACGGAGGACGGCGGAGGGCCGGAAGCCGCATGGAGGACGTGGGCTGGCCTACTTGGGTCCTACCGTCCTCCCATGACCGTGAAGAGCAAAGGAATCACGTGGGAGCAGGCGGGCGCACGCCGGCTGGAGCGGCAGTTCCTGGCCGATCCGGCGCCGGCCGCCACTCCGGTCGCCGACGTCGTGGCCGCGATGCGCGGGGCGCACGCCCAGGTGATGTCGGCGGCGGAACTGTCCGTCGGGGTCCGGGCCAACGGCGTCACCCGGGCGGACGTACGCGCCGCGCTCTGGGAGGAAGGCTCGCTGATCAAGACGTACGGCCCGCGCGGGACCGTGCATCTGCTGGACAGCCGGGAACTGCCCCTGTGGAGCGCCGCCCTGACCGCCGTGCGCACCGGCGCCGGCCCCTTTCCCCCCGGCGTGCGGCTCAGCGGCGAACAGACCGGGGAGGTCCTCGCCGCCATCGGTGAGGCGCTGACCGGCGTGTGCCTCACCGTGGACGAGCTGGGCGAGGCGATCGTCGCGCGCACCGGGCCATGGGCCGGCGAACGGGTGATGCCGGCCTTCCAGGAACTGTGGCCGCGCTGGCGGACGGTGCTGCATCTGGCCGGCCAGTCCGGCGCCGCGTGTTTCGGCCCCAACCGCGGCCGCAGGACGACGTACACCCGCCCGCCCCTGTTCACTCCGCTGCCCCGGGAGGAGGCGCTGCGCCTTCTCGTACGCCGGCATCTGCACGCCTACGGGCCGGCCACCCCGCAGCACTTCGCGAAGTGGCTGGCGGCGTCACCCGCTTGGGCCATCGAGCTGTTCGCCACGCTGGCCGCCGACGGGGAGATCGAGGAGGTCCTGTTCGAGGGCACGCGCGCGTGGGTGGCGGCCGGCGACACGGAGTTCCCGCAGGGACCGGTGCGGGGCGTACGGCTGCTGCCCTACTTCGACGCCTACGGCATCGCCGCGCAGCCCCGCGAGCTGCTGTTCCCGGGGCCCGCCCGCGAACGGGCGCTGGCGCGCGGCCAGGCGGGCAACTATCCGGTGCTGCTGCTCGACGGCGTGGTGGCCGGGGTCTGGCACCAGCGGCGCCGGGGACGGCGGCTGACGGTCACGGTGGAGCGGCTGGGCACGCTGACGGCACGCCAGGAGCGGGAACTGGCGGAGCAGGCCGAACGGGTGGCGGGGGTACTGGAGGCCGGGGCCGGGGCGGAACTGGTGATCGGCGAGGTGACGGCGGGGGCGCACGCTTGAACGCGGTGCGGGGTGGCGTGGGGTGGCGTGGGGTGGGGTGGGGTGGGGGCTTTGAGGGGTCGGGAGAGAGGGCGCGGTGCGTCTTGTGGGTTGCGGGCGCGGTGGGTCGGCTGAAGGCGGGGCAGGCGGTCGGTGCGTTGCGGGCGCGGTGGGTCGGCTGAAGGCGGGGCAGGCGGTCGGTGGGTTGCGGGCGCGGGCAGCGGAGGTGCCGCGGGGCCTGCAGCGGGGGTGCCTGGCGGGGCCGGCGGGCCGATGGCGGGGCGGGCGGCGCGCCCGGGCCGGGTGTGGCGGTCGGGCGGCTTGCTGGGGCGGTCAGTCGGTGGGCTTGCGGGCGTCGAAGAGGTGGCGGGTGCTGTGGGCCACGAAGGGGCCCTGCCTCTCGATCCGCTCGTGCAGGGAGCGGAGCCTGTCCGCGTACGCCTCGACGGTGAAGCCCGGCACCATCCAGATCACCTTGCGCAGGAAGTGGACGACGGCGGCGATGTCATGGAACTCCATCCGCAGCCGCTCCGCGCGCAGTTCGGCCACCTCCAGTCCGGCCGCCTCCGCGCCCGCGCGCTCGTCGTCCGGGTGGCGGCCGGCGCGCACCTCCTCGTCCTGCGGGCCGAGGAAGTACTCGACGAGTTCGAAGACACTGCCGGGTCCGACGTGCTGCGCGAAGTAGGTGCCGCCGGGCTGGAGCACGCGCGCGATCTCGTCCCAGTGCGGCCGTACGGGGTGGCGGCTGGTGACGAGGTCGAAGGTGCCGTCGGCGAAGGGCAGCGGGGTGTCCTCCGGCGCGGCGACGACCACGACGCCGCGCGGGCGGAGCAGGCCGGTGGCCTTGGCGACGTTCGGCGGCCAGCCCTCCGTCGCCGCGGCGAGCGGGGGCCGGCGCGCGGCCGCGCCGAGCGCGAAGTCGAGGACCTCGCCGCCGCCGGTCTGGATGTCGAGGGCGGCACGCGCGCGTGCGAGGCGTCCGGCGAGCGACTCGGCGTACCGCCAGGACGGCCGGGCTTCGGTGGCGCGACCTTCGAACCAGGAGAAGTCCCAGCCCTCGGTGGGCACGGCGGCCCCTTCGGCGAGAAGTTCCTCGAAGGCGGGGCGGGGCTCGGTGTCTCTGTGCTCGCGCTGCATGGGCTTGATCGTCGCAGGCGTTGTCGGTGGCCGCTGCGTACTTTCCGTCCGGAGGCGCCGGCCGCGGGGCATGCCCTGAAAGCCGCCACACTCGGTCTTCGAAGGATGGCGCCCCGCATCGGGGGCGGGTGTCCGGACTGGTCGCGTTGATGAAGGACAGGTACGCGCCCGAGCGGGAGCCGCTTCCCGACATGCGTGGCGCTCGCAGAGACGGGCGACCACCGCCCGCCCCTGCCGCCGCCGGCTACGCCACCAGCGGCCTGACCTCCCGGGCGGTGAAGCGGACGAAGCCCTCGGGGTCGGGTTCGTCGGCTGTGGGCTGGAGGATCACCGTGTCGGCGCCCGCCTCGGTGAGTTGCTCGACTGCCTTGGCGACGGCCGCCGCGTCCCCGGCGACGCCGAGGTCGGGGACGTCGGCGACGCCCTCGGCGGCGAGTTCCGCGCGCAGGCGGACGGAGGCGTCGGGGCCGGTGGCGGTGAGGAGGTAGACGACGATGCGGTGCGGGTCGGTACGGCCGGCCGACGCCCGCCCCTCCTCGACGAGCTGACGGGCCCGGCGTACGCCGTCCGGGGGTGTGTTGGCGGTGAGGACCGTGCCGTCCGCCGCCGCGCCGGACAGCTGGAGGGTACGCGGGCCGGTGGCACCGGCGAGGATCTCGACCGGGCCCGGCGGCGGCCAGTCGAGGGCGACGTCGTCGAGCTTGACGTACCGGCCCTCGGTGGTGAGCCGCTCGCCGCGCAACAGCGCGCGCAGGACGTCGAGGTGCTCTCGGAGCAGCGTCAGCGGGGAACCGGCACGTGCGCCGACCTGACCCATCCAGTCCTGCACGCCATGCCCGACGGCGAGGACCGGGCGGCCGGGGAACATACGGTGCAGCGAGGCGGCCTCCATCGCGGTGATGGCGACGTTGCGCAGCGGCACGGGGAGCAGCCCCACGCCGATCCGGACCCGCTCGGTCCAGGCGAGGGCGGCCGCGGCGGTGGAGACACCGCCTTCGCGGAAGCAGTCCTCCCACAGCCAGAGTTCGTCGAGGCCGGTGTCGTCGGCCAGTCGGGCGAGGGCGCGCAGCCGCTCGGGGGGAAGTTGGGGACGGAACACAGCGCCGATTCCTGTCATGCGGACTTCCTACCCTGGCGTGAGTGACGTGGACAACGCCTTGTGCTGGGGGCGTGTTGTTCGTCGCGGGTACGGTCGGTTGGCACAGCTGGTGCGGGCGGACGGTGGAGGAGCCTGGGCATGGCCGCGGGGCGGCGTTGGCGGGACGGGCAGGGGGAGTTGGTCGTGCACGGGGGTGCTACGGGGGGCACGAAGGTGTCGCTGGAGATCGCGACGTCGTACCGGGCCCGTACGCGGGGGCTGCTCGGGCGGGACGCGGTGGAGGGCGCGATGCTGCTGTCCCCCGCCAACAGCGTCCACACCTTCCGGATGCGCATTCCCATCGACGTCGCCTATCTCGACCGCGGGCTGACCGTCATCGCGGTGAGGACGATGAGGCCGGGGCGGCTCGGCATGCCGCGGTTGCGGGCGCGGCATGTGCTGGAGGCGGGGGCCGGGGTGATGGCGGGGTGGGGGCTTCGCGTGGGGGTCCGGGTGGAGGTCCGGGAGGTGGCCGGGTGGCTGGGGTGACTGGGGCGGGGCGAGGTGGTGAGGCCCGCCGGGTCGGCGGCCCGGCGGGGCGTCAGTTGCCGGTGCGGGGGAAGGAGACCTCCACGCGGCGGTTCTTCTTGCGGCCCGCTTCCGACGAGTTGTCCGCGATGGGGTACTGCTCGCCGTAGCCGCGCACCTCGAAGGTGACGTCCGGGTCGTTCAGTTCCGAGTCGAGGATGTCGTGGACGGCGTTGGCTCGGCGGCGGGAGAGGGTGTCGCCGTGGGCGGAGGAGCCGAGGTTGTCCGTGAAGCCGAAGACGCGGACCTTGGTCGCGTTCTGCGTCTTGATCTCGCCCGCGATCGCGGCGATACGGGCCTTCGACTCGGCGCTGAGCCTGGCGCTGTCCTTGCCGAAGAGGACTTCCGCCTGGAGGGCGAACTTCACGTCGGCGTTGGTGTCCTCACGGCGTTCCTCCCCGCTCCGGTCCTCCACGACCTGCTTGATGTCGAGGACCTTCGGCTGGGCGAGGGTGGCGCCTTCCGGGATCTTCAGATCCGGGTCGTTGGCATCGACCTCGACAGGGGCGGAGGCGGTGGCCTCGGTGCCTGGGGGGACGCTGGGGTCGTCGTCGGCGTGGGCTGTCGTGGTGGTGCAGAGGGTGGTGGCGAGGAGGAGTGAGGTTGTGGTGAGGGCCAGGGGGAGGCGGGAAGTTGCGGTCATCTTCGGCCTCACCCTGAGATTGTGACGGTGGCGCTGGCGAAGGTGGGCAACTGGAGCGTGACCTCGGCACTACCGGCGGGCGGAGAGGGGAACTGCATAAACACCGCGAGCGATTCGCCGGCCTTCAGCGAGGAGAAGCCGGTGGTCGTGAGCGGGCGACCGTCCGTGTCACGCAACACGTAGTAGCGCTTCTTGTCCTTGCTGTCGACGAGGGTCGCCCCACCCAGCGACATTCCGTGCCTGAGGATCTCGGTCTCGTTGCCCCTCACCGCACCGTTCACAGTTACCCGCTCGGCGCCGTCGTTCTTCAGGTTGCCGCTGACTGTGACAAAGCCCCCGGCGTCCCGCTGAGCGGAGGTGACTCGAAGGAGCAAGCCGTTCGAACCCTTCAACTCCGCCAGAGGTGCGTCATCCTGCCCTTCCTGAGCGCTCGGCTGGGACCCCCTGTCCTGTGAGGCGGAGGCAGAACTATCCGGCTTCTCATCCTCGCCGCCGCCACCGTTGCCGCAGCCGGCCACGCCGAGGGCCAATCCGGCCGCGACGGTCAGCGCGACCATCCCCCTGCGGGCCTTCGTTGTGAACCGAATGCTCATGACTCCGCTTCCTTCATCACTCGTCGCTCGCTTGCGGATCGGCCAGGTGGACGTCGAAGAGGTCTTGGGGGTCCGGCAGGATTTCGAGATCCTTCGAGTTCAGGTCCCAGGTCCTGTCTTTGCAATGCAGGCTCGGCAGTACGTCGTCTCCCGATTCCTCGGCGGGGAGTTCGAACGAACATCGACGTTCGACGACGGCAGTGGCGGAGGCTGTCGCGAGCATGTCCTCGGTGCCGGGCACGATGGTGTCCCCCACGGGCTCTTCGGTCGTGACGCCGACCCGGTAGCCCAGGAGGCCGACGCTCTGGCAGCCGTCCAAGTGCGCGGCGTTCTGTGCCGCGAGTTGCCCCGCGCGATCACAAGGGTTGTCAGTCAGTTCCACGTCACCGTCGAAGATGCCCTGCCACGAGTTCGGGTCCAGCACGTTCTCGACCCATTCGCCCGCAATCTGGTCCCGTAAGTCCTGGGCCGCAGCGAGCGCAGCCGAGTCCGCTGCCGTCTGAGCCGCGTTACGGGTCACCGCACCTTGGCCGACAGCAAGGTATGCAAACGCGAGGAAGAGCAGACCCGCCACCACTGTGATGTAGAGGGGGAAGGCCTGCCCCATGTCGTCGTGCCGGTGCGGCCGCGTCAGCCGCCTACCACTTCTGCGATCTTGTCGGTGATCGCGGTGTAGATCGTGTTGCCGATATCCGTCCCCGTGATAGCCAGCACAATCGCCACCACGACCGCGATGATCCCCAGGTACTCCACCGCCGTCTGGCCGCTGTCGTTTCCGGTGGTGCGGGTGCGGTGGTGTGACGTGGTGGTGTTCATTCGCTTGTTCATGGCGTTGCCCTCCCGGTGTGGCGGCTTCTGGGTCGCGACCGTATGTGGGGACAGCCGGGTCGGCCGAGGGTCCCAGGGCCCAGTCGTGGGCCCAATCATGAGGCGGTGGGCGATGCATCGCGGTCACCCCAGTCCCAGCCACTTCGCGGTGGCCTCCGAGCGGCTGGTGCTGTGGAGCTTGGCGAAGATGCGGTTGATGTGGTTCTTGACCGTCTTCTCGCTGATGAAGCAGGTGGCGGCGATTTGCTGGTTGGTCATGCCGGATGCGATGAGGTCCATGATCTCCGCCTCCCGTGGGCTGAGTTGGGACTGTGACCGGTATGACGACGACTGTGCCACAGCTGGTTGCACTTGCGAAAGGTTTTCCGGAGAAGTAGGCCGTGGCGAGTTACGTCGTGCGGAGAAGTCAACGGTTGACGTTCGGAATGCGGAGTTTGCAGTCGCATTTTTCGCGCCCAGGTCGTCCGGGAGTGGCGGGCGGCCGGGTGGGGGCGCGCTCCGGCGCAGCTGGGTCAGGAGGGCCTTCGCCGCCGTCGGCGTGAAGTGCGGCCTGCCGCTCCTGATGTCGCGTACCGCCGCCACCAGTTCGTCCGCGGTGAACTCGCCGTGGACGAGGTAGCCGCTCGCGCCCCGCCGCAGGGCCGCCTCGACCACGTCCGGCTCCCGGCTGTAGGTGAGCATGACGACCGGGGCCAGCCGCACGAGGTGAGGGAGTGCCGAGATGCCGTCCACGCCCGGCATGCGGACGTCCAGCAGGACGACGTCCGGCTGGTGGGCCCTGGACGCCTCGTATGCCTCACGGCCGTCCCGCGCCTGCGCCACGACCGTGATGTCCTCGCGGCCGGAGAGCAGGGCCGTGAGGCCCGCACGGACCACGGGGTTGTCGTCGGCCACGACCACGCGCAAGGGCGTGGCGGCCGGGTGCGGTGGTGGGACGTCGGCTGCGGGGTGGCTAGCTTCCGGCATCGCTCGGCCTCCTCTCAGGGGTGGGATCGAGTGCCGCCAGCGGGAGTTCCAGGCGTACTTCCGTGCCGCCGGGGTGGTCGCCCCGGCCGATGCGGATGCGGGCGCCTACCGAGGCCGCGCGTTCGACCATGCCCACCACGCCGAAGTGGCCTGCCTTGCGCAGCTGTTCGAGGTCGGTTCCCGGCGGCATGCCCCGCCCGTCGTCGTGGACGCTGAGCAGGAGCTGGTCGCCGCTGACGCCTGCCGTCACGTCGACATGGGTGGGGTTCGCGTGGCGGTGGGCGTTCTCCATGGCCTCGGTGGCGATGGTGAGGAGCTGGCGGGCCACCGCCGGGGGTACCGCGGGTACGGGGGTGCCGGACACGGGGTGGTAGCTGGCGGGGACGCCGGTGCGCGTCGTGAAGTCGGCGACGTGGGCGGCGAGTTCGGCGAGTATGTCCGTTCCTTGGGCCGGGTCCGATTCCCGGCGCAGGTCCGCGAGGAGTTCGCGGGATTCCGCCGCGGCCCGCCGGGCCGAGCGGGCCACCAGTTCGGCCCGGTCCTTGACCAGGGACGGGTCCAGTTCGCCGGCCGAGTTGGCCAGGCCGTCCGCCGCGAGGGCCACGCCGTGCAGGGTCTTGGCCACCGTGTCGTGCAGTTCGCGGGCGAGGCGGGCGCGTTCCGCCGCCACCGCTTCCGTGACGGCCAGCCGGGCCTGGACCGTGGTCAGGGCGTGGGTGGCTTCGCCGAAGCGGAGCATGAGGTTGCGCAGGGTGGAGCCGGCCGCGCCGGTGATGACGCAGAGGCCGGGGAGCAGAAGGGTCTCGGCGGGACCGGCCTCGGGACTCTTCGCGAGGGTGGCGTGGACCAGGAGCAGGATCAGGGACTGGAGGGAGGCGAAGACCGCGGCGCCGCGCCAGCTGTAGACGAGGCCGGCCAGCAGGGGCGTGCAGACGCTGACGTAGGCGAGGGTGCTGTCGGGGCCCGCGGAGATGAGGGGCAGCGAGCCCACGAGGGTGTCGAGGGCCAGGAGGGTGGGGTGGCGAAGGAGGAGGGGCGCGAAGCGTTCCCAGTCCCTGAAGAGGACGTAGGAGACCATGAAGGTGATGATCACTGCCGCCCCGACGAGGCGTACGCCCAGGCCGGGGGAGGCGTTGAGGAGCGCGGCGGGGGCGGCCAGGGCGATCATCGCCAGGCGGAAGCCGAAGACCTGACGGCACAGGGCCTGGAGGGCGTTGACCTGGATCGACAGTGCGGGTGCGGACGGCTCCTGTGGGGCACCGTCGGCGTCCGGCCCGTCCTGCCGGCGGTTCGTCGCATCCGGCGGTTCGTTCGTGCCGGGCCGCTGCACCGCCTCCGGCGCCTCCTCGGCTCCCGCCCTCTCCGGCCCCGCCGCTCCGTCCGCCGCTCCGTCCGCCGCTCCGTCCGCCGCTCCGTCCGCCGCTCCGTCCGCCGCTCCGTCCGCCGCTCCCTGCGAGCGTCCCGTCCCCTCCCTCCACGCCCACCCCGGGGGCACCGGACCGCCCGGCGCTTTCGTGCAGGCGGGGGCGGGCAGCCCGGCTTCCCAGGTGGACGCCGTGATCGCCGCTCGCCTCGGGCGGCGACGCCCCCGCAGGCCCGCGCCCTCCGTCGGTGTGAGAGTCACGGTGCTCACTCGCCCGTCAGCGTGCCGAAGTCCGTGCCGGAGCCCAGGAGCAGTCCGGCCCCCAGCAGCAGCATCGTCGCCGGGACCATGAACGTCGTGATCATCATCGTGGCCTTGGGCACCGCCCGCGCCGCCTTGCGCCGGGCGTTCTGCGCGTCCGTACGCCGCATGTCCTTGGCCAGGGACACCAGCGTGTCCACGATCGGCGCCCCCAGCTCCTCGCCCTGCTGCAACGCCGTCACGAACATCGCGACCTGCTCGGAGTCGTTGCGCCGCCGCAGTTCAGCGAAGGCCTGGCGGCGGCTCATGCCGAGGTCCATCTGGCGCAGGGTGATGCGGATCTCGTCGGCCCAGGGACCCTCGTACCGTGAGGCGACCCGGTCGAGGGCCTGGCGGAAGCCGAGGCCGGCGCTGACCACGACGGCGAGGACGTCGAGGAAGTCGGGCAGGGTGCGGTCGATGACGTCCTTGCGGATCCGGATCGCCGACCAGATGCCGACCTCCGTCCAGAACGCGCCGAAGGCGAACAGCAGCAGGGTCATCAGTACGTTGCCCTGGAGCAGGAACACCAGCCCGCCGGCGCCGCCGAGGAAGCCGTAGACCGCGCGGCGCGCCGCGTAGCGGTCGATCGTGAGGCCGCCGGGGTTTCCCGCCAGGTCGATCCTGCGGCGGTACCTGGCGACCTGTTTGGGGCCCATCAGACGCAGTACGGCGGGCGCGTACCGCATGCCCATCCGGTCGACCAGCGAGTCCACCGCGCCCGTGCGGGTCGAGCCGACCTCCAGGGCCAGGACGAGGTCGCCGGGGAGTTTCGCCTCCGCCCGGTACATCCGGATCCCGGCGAAGACGCCCCAGACGCTGAGGCCCATGACCAGTGCCAGCAGAAGTGCCATGCCGGTGCCCTCCCTTTCCCGGACTCTCAGACGTCGATGCGGGACATGCGGCGGATCATGACGAAGCCGACCGCGTACAGCGCGAACGCGACGATCACGCAGGCCTGGCCGACGGGAGAGCCCGTCATCCGGTCCAGGGCGCCGTCCTTGACGCCGTTCATCAGGAACAGCGAGCCCACGCCCATCACGGGGACCGCGTACGACGTCATGCTCACCTGCGAGAGCTGGGTGCGGATCTCGCGGCGGGTCTCCTTGCGCTCCTCCAGTGTCTCCGTGAGGTTTCTGAGCGCGCTGACCAGCTGGCCGCCCGCCCTGTTGGACAGCACGAGCGTGGTGACCAGGACCACCAGTTCGCGGGACGGGAGCCGCTCGGCCATCTCGCCCAGCGCCTCGTCCATCGACACGCCCACCGACAGCTGGCTGGCCACCTTGGCCAGTTCCTCTCCTGCCGGGGCCTCCAGCTCCTCCGCCGCCATGCCGATCGCGGTGCGCAGGGCGAGACCGGCCTGGGTGGCGTTGGCCAGGATGCGGGCCAGCTCGGGGAGTTGGTTGATGAACTTCTCGATGCGTTTCTGGCGCTGCCAGTTGAGGAACTGCACGGCCGCCCAGATGCCCAGCAGCCCGGCGATCGGGCCGAAGAAGGGGGCGAGCGTGGCCTGTCCGACCAGCCACAGGCCGGCGACCGTGGCGAGCATCGCGACGAAGAACTCGCCCGGTGTCACGTCCAGGCCGGTCGCCAGCAGCCGCAGCTCCAGCTTGCGGCCCGGTCGCGTACGGCGCAGGCGGCGGTCCAGATCGCGGAACCGGCGCCGGCGGCCCGTGACCGGGACCTGCCCGGTGGCGGACAGGCGCTCCACCAGGGCCTGGCGCTGCGCCCTCCCCATGGCGTACGCGTGCAGGCCCGCCACGGCGAGGACGCAGGTCAGCAGGGTGACACCGGTGGTGAGGGAGACGAGGGTCGTCAGTTCCATGGTCGGCTCCTGCCTACCTGGCTTCTCGGGTGGCCAGCTGGTCTGCGGACTGGGCGACGCCGAACGCCTGCGGGACGGGCCGGCTCGCCATGTAGAGGCGGTCGGCGGTGCGGCGGGTGAGGGGGAAGTACTGGAAGCCGCCGTGGATCCGGCCGTCGGGCGTCATGGGCCGGGCGTTGAAGCGGGCGACCGTGGCCAGCCGGTACGGCTCACCGCCGTGGCTGTCGAGCAGCGCGACCTCGGTGACCCGGCGCAGCCCGTCGGCGAACCGGGTGAGCTGCACGATCACGTCGACCGCGCTGTTGATCTGGTCGTGCAGCGCGGCGAAGGGGACCTCGACGTCGGACATGGAGGCCAGGGTCTGCAGGCGCATCAGGGCGTCCTCCGCGCTGTTGGCGTGGACGGTGGCCAGGGAGCCGTCGTGACCGGTCGACATCGCCTGGAGCATGTCCAGCGACTCACCGCCGCGGACCTCACCGACCACGATCCGGTCGGGGCGCATGCGCAGCGAGTTGCGGACCAGGTCGCGGATGGTCACCTGGCCCTGGCCCTCGACGTTCGGTGGCCGGGACTCCAGGCGGACCACGTGCTGCTGCTGGAGCTGGAGTTCCGCCGAGTCCTCGATGGTGATGATCCGCTCGCTCTCGGGGATCAGGCCCGACAGCGCGTTCAGCAGGGTCGTCTTGCCGGTGCCCGTCGCGCCCGACACGATGATGTTGAACCTCGCCTGCACCAGCCCCGCCAGCAGGTACACCATCGGCTCCTCCAGCGAGCCGAACTGGATCAGCTCCTGGAGCGTGAAGGAGCGCGGGAAGCGGCGGATCGTGAGCGTGGCGCCGGTGAGGGACAGGGGCGGGATGATGACGTTGACGCGCTCGCCGGACGGGAGACGGGCGTCGACCATCGGATTCGACTCGTCCACCCGGCGGTTGACCGTCGACACGATCCGCTCGATGGTCTGCATGAGCTGGTCGTTGGAGGCGAACCGCAGGGGCAGTTGCTCCACCCGGCCGCCGCGCTCCACGAAGATCGCGTCCGGGCCGTTCACCATGATCTCGGTGATCGACGCGTCCTCGAGCAGCGGCTCCAGGATGCCGAGGCCCAGCGCCTCGTCGACCACCCTGCGGATCAGCTGCGAGCGCTCGGCCGTCGACAGCACGGGGCCCTCACGGCTGATGATGTGCCCGAGCACCCGCTCCAGCCGGGCCCTGCGCTCGGCGGCCGCGAGCGAGCTCATCTCCGCGAGGTCGATCTCCTCCAGGAGCTTGGTCCGGTACGAGGCGACCAGGTGCCCGTCCTCGCCCCGGCCGCCGTTCTCCTCGGGGGAGCTGATCCGTGCGCGCAGACTCATCGCCGTAACTCCCTGCTCAGTGGTCCATCGGCATGGTGGCGGTCTTGCGGGCCGGGCCGAAGTCCCAGCCGGGGACGATCGACGGGATCTCGATCGTGGCGGTGACCTCGACCTCGTCGCCCAGGTCCGCGCTCGTGCAGTCGGCTTCCAGCCAGGAGCTGACGGCGTTCCCGCAGTCCTGCTGGTACGGCCCGTCCAGGGAGGCGCTGCGCGCTCCGGTGCGGGCGGCCGTGCCGGCCTGCTGGGCGGTGTAGGCGATCAGGCCGATCTGGACGGCGGCGATCGCGACGAGGATGAGAACGGGGATGAACCCCAGGTACTCCAGGGCTACTTGACCCCGGTCGCTCCGGTGCTCGTGCCGCCGGTACGTCATGTCAGTCCGTCTCCTCGACGACGGCCCCCGCGTGGCCCACGACGCCGGGGAAGGGGAAGCCGACCGAGCCGGGGAAGAGGACCGGCACGTCGAGCCGCACGTCGGCCGTGAACAGGCCGCCACTCTCGCCGCAGGACACCTCGGCACCCCCCTCCCACGCGGACGGCAGATGCTCCCGGCCCGCCGCCTCGCAGGCCGCCTGGCGGTCCGTGGCCGCCGTACCCGCCCGTGCCGCCTCGTCCGCAGCGTTCCCCGCGAGCGTGTAGGTGTACCCCACGAGCACGAACTGCCACAGCAGCACCAGGGTCAGGACGATCAGCGGCGTCATGCCGAGGAACTCGATGGTGACCTGCCCCTGGTCGCGGGTCCGGCGGGCCGCCGCGAGGGGAGCCTTGTGCGGCCTCGCCGCACCCACCGCAAGGCTCCCCCGCACCGCCGCGCCCCGACACCCCCGCCGGGCCTCGGGGAACCCGCGGGTGGGCCGCACCGACGGGAGACCACGGCCGGACGTCGCCGACGGGAGACCAGGGCGCTGCCTCCCCGCCGGAAGCCTGTGCCCCTCCGTCACCGCCCGGGGCTCGCGAACCGGCTTCGCCGCCGGACACCCACGACCCCGCAACACCGCCCCCACCCCTCGAACTCGCGCCGCCACCCGACGCCCACGACCCCGCAACACCGCCCCCACCCCTCGAACTCGCGCCGCCACCCGACGCCCACGACCCCGCAACACCGCGCGAGCCCCCCCGACCTGCGCCACACCCACGCCCCCGCAGCACCGCCGCAGAACCAGGCCCTCGCATCACCGCCAGAAGCCCACGAACCGGCGTCGCCGCCGGGACACCAGGACCCCACGACACCGCCCGCGGCCCACGCCCCCTCACCCCCACAGCCCCAGACCCAGACCCCCGCATCACCCCCAGGAAACCCCGAAGCCCGCGCCCCCGCGACACCGCCCAGCGTGACGACCCCCGAGGCGGGCGTCCCCGTGTCGCCGTCGGGGCGGCGCCCGTCTGCGTCGCCGGGGCGAGGGCGGCGGGCCGGGGCGACGGCGAGGGTTCGGGAGCCGGCTTCATCCGTCCCTCCGTCGCCGGAAGGTCACGGAGCCGCGGTCCCCGCGTGCCCGGCCGCTCCTTCGGTCGCCCGCGGGGGCCTTGGCCAGGCCCAGCTCCCCCGCGAGACCCCACAGGGCCTGTTTCACCGCGCTTCTGCCGTCCAGCTCGTGGACGCGGCCGGCGTCCACGACGCCTTGGAGTTCCTTGAAGTTGGCGGGCACTGCCGTCGCGGCGACGGGTGTGCCGGTGATCCTCCGGATGAGGCTCGGCTGGATCTCCGTACCCCGGGTGTGCCGGTTGACGACGACGGTGGTCTCCTCGGCCTTGCGGATCTGGAGCCGGTCCCACATCCGTACCGTCCGCTTGGCGCCCCGGACCGCGACCACGTCCGGCGTGGTGACCAGCAGGGCGGTGTCGGCCATCTCCACGGCGGCGGCCCCCGCGCCGCTCAGCTGGGCGCCGCAGTCGATGACGACGGTCTCGTAGCGGGAGCGCAGGGCGCTGACGATCTGGCGGGTGGCGCGGTCGGTGACCTCCTCGCCGCGTTCGCCCTCGCCGGGGGCGAGCAGCAGGGCGACGCCGGTGTCGTGCCGGAAGACGGCGTCGGCGAGGACCCGCGGCGAGATGTCCGTGATGCCGGCGAGGTCGGCGACGCTGCGCCGGAACTGCACGTCCAGGTACGAGGCGACGTCCCCGGTCTGGAGGTCCATGTCGACCAGCACGGTGGAGCGGCCCGACGCCTGGGAGGCGAGCGCCAGCTGGATCGCGGTGAGCGTCGCGCCGACGCCGCCCTTCGCCCCGCTCACGGTGACGACGGTGCCGCCGACGCCGGTGAAGACGTCGCCGCCGTGACCCAGGTGCCGCCGGACGCCCACCGACCACTGGGCCACCGCCTGTACCCGGGTGGCCAGTTCCTCGTACGACAGCGGCAGGGCGACGAGGCCGCGGGCGCCGGAATCCATGGCGGCCTGGAAGAGGCCGGGGCTCGTGTCGGAGGTGACGAGGACGACGCCGACGGCGGGGAAGCGGAGCGCCACCTCACGGATCAGCTCCAGGGCCGGTACGGGGCCGATGCGTTCGTGGACGACGACGACTTCGGGCAGTTCGTCGACGGACTCGGCGGCCAGCCGGGCGAGGGTGTCGATCAGCTGGGTGGAGTCGACGACGGGTGCGACCGGTTCGGCGTCCGGGAGCTGGCTGAGCAGGGTCGTGACCGAGCGGACCGCGTCCGCGTCGCCGACGGCCGGCAGGATCCTCGTGGGCATGCGGGCCTCACTTGTCCTTCGCGAGTTCGTAGGTGCGGTCCGCGTCGGGGACGGTGGTGTCGCTGCCGGGCGCGACCAGGGCGAGCCGGACGCGCTCGGCGAACGACTCGGCGTAGGTGAGGCGCTGGGCGTCGAGGGTGGACAGCGCGAAGGTGATGGGCACGGCGTCGGTGGAGCGCCGGGTGCGGTCGTCGCTGTCGGGGTTGAGGGAGGTCAGCTTCCCGACGTCGATCACTTGGGCGTTCGTCACGATGATCTTCGACTGTGCGGGGGCACCTTCTCGCTCGCCCTCGAAGGTGGCGTACACGTTGACCGTGGACCCCGGCGTGATCTTGCCGGCCACTCCGGTCGCCGCGTCGATCATGATGGCGACCTCCTGCTGCCCGGGCCGCAGGGCGGGCTGATCGACGATCATGTCGCTCTGCAGCAGGGAGCCCTTGCGCAGGGTGGTGACGGCGATCTTGCCGCTGACCTGCCGCAGATCGGTGACGGCGTTCTCGGACAGCCAGCGCTCGGGCATCTGGACCCGCTCGAACTTGTCGGCGGTGAGGGCGGTGTAGGGCGCCACATCGCCCTTCAGCCGGTAGGCGGTGACCTCGGGACCGACCTTGGACTGCACGTCGTTGACGACGGAGAGCACGCCCGCGAACGCGCCGAGGGCGCAGAGGACGGAGAGAAGCAGGAGTATGACGCCGCGGCGCTGACGGGAGTTCATGAAGCGTGCAACCTCGTTGGGGGTGGGGTCGAACGGGTCTGGGTCTCGTCGGGCGGCGGGTCACCCCGCCGGAAGCTGGAGCTGGTTGTCGTATGACGGCGCGGTCGCGGAGCAGAACACGCAGCGGTCGCCGATGACGTCGATGCCGCACCAGTGGCAGCTGTTCCGGCGGACCGAGCCGACCAGCTGGTAGAGCACGGACAGGTCGGGCAGATAGGTGCAGAACTCGATCAGCTTGCCGGTCCCCCACCAGTCGGCGGACTCGGCGGGCAGCCGGGCCTCGCGCAGGCCCTGCACACGCCAGGACGGGGCGAGCGCGGCGGTGATCCAGTCGGTCTGGAGCTGTCCTCGGGCGAGCAGCATCGACGTGCCGAACTCCGGCCCCCGCAGCCGTGCTTCGGGCCCGATCCGCACCAGCTGCGGCTCGGGATGGGCGACGACGCCGAACTGGCTCCCCGGCATCCAGGACTTGGCGTGCGACGTGAGTCCGACGGGGACGCGGTCGAGCCGGGCGACGGTGCCGAGGACCGCGCCGGCGTGGATGTAGTGGGTGAGCAGCCGGCCGGCCGAGGCGAGGACGCCCGGGTTGAGGTCGCAGGAGGCGAGCTGTCTCAACTGGCGGGCCAGGACGGCGAGTCCCAGCGGGGGCAGCTCGGGCCGGAACAGAGCGATCCGGTCGCTCTCCAGGATGGACCGGATGGTGTGCAGCCGCTGCTCCACTCCCGCCGGGACGGCCCTCGAACACACCACGATCACATGGCCGTGCGCCTCGATCAGGGCCTGCATCTCGGCCAGCGCCTGGTCCAGCGGGCGTTTGTCCATCTCGCGCAGGACGACGGCGGGCAGGGTCCGCTCGTCCTGCGCCGGCAGCGCCATGTCGGCGCTGGTCACGGCAACGGCTGTTGGCACCGCAGCTCCCCGCTCCCCACCCAGGTCCGGCCCGCCGACGCAACTCTCGTGCAGCGGAACGACTTCATTGCGTGACTACCTCAGCACTGTATCCACGCCTCCATGACCGGAGAACAGCGTTTCAGTAGCCCAGCAGCAACTCTTATTGCACAAGAGACGTCAAATCGGGGCAGGGGGAGCATCCCGACCGAACCCAAAAGAGTACGCGGGCCGGACCCCCTTGACAGTTGAATTGGTCTGGACCAACTTGTTGGCGTCGAAGTCGAGTCCCCACTCCCCCACCGGAGGCCCCCCGTGGACCGCGCACGCAGACGTACCCGCTTGTGGCCGGGAGCGGTGATCGCCGCCCTGGCACTCACCGTGCCGGCGATCAGCCCGGCATCCGCCGCGGACATCAACAACGCCAGGAACGCCGGCTTCGAGTCGGGCCTGTCCCACTGGACCTGCTCGGCGGGCAGCGGTACGGCCGTCTCCGCGCCGGTGCACGCCGGCTCGTCCGCGCTGAAGGCGACGCCGGCCGGGCACGACAACGCACGTTGCACACAGTCGGTGGCGGTCCAGCCCAACTCGACGTACACGCTGAGCGCGTGGGTGCAGGGTGGTTACGCCTACCTGGGTGCCACCGGCACGGGCACCACGGACGTGTCGACGTGGACGCCCGATTCGCCGTCGTGGAAGAGGCTGTCGACGACCTTCACCACCGGCTCCTCGACCCGCTCGGTGACCGTCTACACACACGGCTGGTACGGCCAGGCCGCGTACCACGTGGACGACGTCTCGGTGTTCGGCCCCGACGGCGGCGGAGGCGGCGACCCGGCCCCGACGGTCCCGGGCGCGCCGGCCGGCGTCTCGGTCTCCGGTACGACGTCGTCCTCCGTCTCCCTGACCTGGAACACGGTCTCGGGTGCGACGGGCTACAACGTCTACCGCGACGGTACGAAGGTGACCGCGGTGACCGGCACTTCGGCGACGGTGACCGGGCTCGCGGCCTCCACGTCGTACACCTTCCAGGTCACGGCGACCAACGCGGCGGGTGAGTCGCCGAGGTCGGCGACGGTGACGGGCACGACGGCGCCCACGGGTGACGGCGGCCCCGGCGTCCCCCGGCACGCGGTGACCGGCTACTGGCAGAACTTCGACAACGGCGCGACCGTGCAGCGGCTGTCGGACGTGCCCGGCCACTACGACATCATCGCGGTGGCGTTCGCGGACGCGACGGCGACGCCGGGAGCCGTCACCTTCAACCTGGACTCGGCGGGGCTGGGCGGCTACACCGTGGACCAGTTCAAGGCCGACCTCCGGGCGAAGCAGGCCGCCGGGAAGAAGGTCGTCATCTCGGTGGGCGGTGAGCTGGGCCGGGTCGCGGTCAACGACTCCGCCTCGGCGACGAACTTCGCCGACTCGGTGTACTCCTTGATGCGGACGTACGGCTTCGACGGCGTCGACATCGACCTGGAGAACGGCCTCAACGCGACGTACATGACGCAGGCACTGCGCTCGCTGTCCGCGAAGGCGGGGCCCTCGATGGTCCTCACGATGGCCCCGCAGACGATCGACATGCAGTCCACGTCGAACTCCTACTTCCAGACGGCGCTGAACGTGAAGGACATCCTCACCGTCGTCAACATGCAGTACTACAACAGCGGTTCGATGCTCGGCTGCGACGGCAAGGTCTACAGCCAGGGTTCGGTGGACTTCCTGACAGCCCTGGCCTGCATCCAGCTGGAGAACGGCCTCGCCCCGTCCCAGGTCGGCCTGGGCCTCCCGGCGTCGACGCGGGCGGCGGGCGGCGGCTACGTCTCGCCGACGGTGGTCAACAACGCCCTGGACTGCCTGACCCGCGCGACGAACTGCGGCTCCTTCAAACCACCGCGGACGTACCCGGCCCTGCGCGGCGCGATGACGTGGTCGACCAACTGGGACGCCACGAGCGGCAACGCCTGGTCGAACACGGTGGGCCCGCACGTGGACGCGCTGCCCTAGCCACCAGCTCCTGGACCCGGGTGGATGGCGCCGGCCGTGTCTCCGCGACGCGGCCGGCGCCGCCGTGTCGGCGGACGGCCGCGCCGCGTCCTGGGGCGTCAGGGCCGGGAAGGCCGGCCGCTGTGAGAGGGCGGGAGCGTAGAGCGGTGGCCGGGCCTTGCCAGGGGGACCAGGGAGATCGCCGCCGCCCCCGGCACCGCCGCCCCGGCACCGCCGTGGCCGGTCGCCAGAGCCGCCCGGCGTGGCGGCGCGAACTCCGCGACGACCGCCGGGCCGACCGGCATCAGGCCGCCGAGGCCGGACACGCGACGGCCCGCTCCGAGGACCGCCGCTCCCGGCGCGAGCGCGCACACGGCGGAGCCCAGCGAGTAGAGCACCGCACTCGCCTCACCAGCGGTCTGCGGCCCAGCCGGCCGGTGAGTGGGCCCGCGGCCAGGGCGCCGGTCAGCATGCCGAACGTGGTCCAGCCGCCGATCGTCCCGGCGAGCGCGGTGCTGAAGCCGGGGCTCCCGTCGGAGAGCAGGTGCGCATGGTCGCGCCGTGGATGCCGGTTTGCGGCACACCCCCGGGCGCACGCCTTGCGAAGGGCCGTGAAACATTTCCCCGGGCCCACCGCATCAATGAGGTGACGGCATCCGTGCGGTGACGGCGCCTACGACGGGGGGAGACGGCCATGCAGGTCCGCGGGGACGAGTACGCGGAGTTCGCCGCGGCGCGCGCGGGGCACCTGTACCGGGCCGCCTGCCTGCTCACCGCCGGCGACACCCATCTCGCCGAGGACCTCGTGCAGGAGACCCTCGGGCGGCTGTACCTGAGATGGGGGCGCGTCTGCCGGACCGACAATCCGGCGGCGTACGCGCAGACCGTCCTCACCCGCGCCTTCCTCGCCCAGAAACGGCGGCGCAGCAGCACCGAGCGCGCCACCGACGTACTCCCCGAACAGGCCGTCCCCGGTGGGGACACCACACTCCGGTTGACGCTGCTGGACGCGCTCGCGCGGCTGCCCGCCAAGGACCGGGCCGTCGTCGTGCTGCGCTACTGGGAGGACCGCAGCGTCGAGGAGACCGCCGACGCCATGAACACCAGCTCGGCCGCCGTACGGACCCGCTGCTCCCGCGCCCTCGCCCGGCTCCGCGAGCTGCTCGGTGAGGAGCTCGCCGAGTACGCGGCCACCTGACACCGGTCCCACCCCGCACGCCCGCCCACTCCCAGCCTCTTGCCACCACCCTCCAGGAGACGGTGATTCGCCATGCCCACGGACCACTTGGACGACCCCTTCGAGCACCGCCTCGGCACCGCGCTGCGGCAGACCGGGGACATCTTCGACACCGACCGCCCCGCCCTGATCGCCGCAGGCCAGGCACGCGGGCGCCGACTGCGGCTGCGCCGCCGGGCCGCGGTGGCCGGTGGCGCGGCGGGCATCGCCCTGGTGGGCGTCACGGGGGCGCTGGCCCTGCCGGGGAACGGGAGCGGCCAAGGCGCCCAGGAGCGGCAGCCCGCCGCGGCCAGGCCTACGACTCCGCCGCCCGCCACCTCGATCGCCCCGCAGCCCGTCTCCGGTGAGCGCATGATCGCCACGTTGGAGCGACTGCTTCCCGAGGGGAAGGTCAGCGACGCGGAGGCCAGGGGTGGCGGGGGCGACCTTCCGATGCCGTCCGTGCGGCTGGTCCACGACGACGGCGAGGGCGGCGGCGCGATCAGTGTCGTACTGAACCGGGTCGAACCGGGCAGCCAGGCGGCCCGCGAGGCCATCACCTGCCCGGACAAGGTCCATGTGCCGCACGACAGTTGCATCACCAGCAGGCTGTCCGACGGCTCGGTGCTGATGCTCTTCCAGGGCTACGAGTACCCGGACCGCCGGGTGGACACCAAGCTGTGGCGTGCCGAACTCGTCACCCCCGGGGGCGAGCACGTCGGCGTCAGCGAGTGGAACGCCGAGGCGGAGAAGGACGCCCCGGTCACACGGGCCGAACCGCCGCTTTCCCTGTCGCAGTTGAAGCAGGTCGCCACGGCCGGGGAGTGGCGGGCCCTCGTCCCCGCCGCCCTCGGCGAACCGAAGGGTCAGGGGCGGGACAGCCGGCCCGCCGCCCCGCAGCCGACGTTCACCGGCTCGGCCGCTGACACGCTCGCGACACTGCTCCCCGAGGACGCGAAGGTGGTGGGCAAGGGCGGCGAGGGCGACTTCGGCTACCTGGTCGTCGACGACGGCAAGGGGCTGAGCCTCGTGCAGATCAATGTGCAGCCCGGCATGGACGACGTCGTGGGCGAGCTGTTCGGCGGGGCCGAGACCCTGCCGGACGGCACGCTGGTGACCGACCGGCAGACGCCCGGCGAGAAGGGCGGCGCGGGCGTCGTGATGTGGACCGTGGACACCCTGCGCACGGACGGACTGCGGGTGGTGATCAGCGCGTTCAACTCCGGCTCCCAGCAGACGGCGGCGACCCGCGAAGCCCCCGCCCTGACCCTCGCGCAGCTTCGCGGCATCGCCCTCGACCCCAGGTGGCCCACCCTGCTGCGGTGAGGGTGACGGCCAGGGCCCGTCCGACAGTCCCTAGAAGAAGTCCGCCCACGGCTGGTCCCAGATCTGCTTCACGCACAGCACCAGGAAGAGCAGGCCGGCGATCGTCAGCATCCCGTTGCTGACCCAGCCGTTGCGCCACTCCCGTGGCGTGCGGTCGCTGTTGAGGAGCCAGATCAGCGTGCCGGCGAGGAAGGGCAGGAACGCCGCGCCGAGCACGCCGTAGATGATGACCAGCCGGAACGGCTGGCCCGCGAAGAGCAGCACCATGGGCGGGAAGGTCAGCCACAGCAGGTAGGCGCGGAACGGCCAGGACCGTTCCCGCTCGCCCGAGGCGATCTCCTCGCCCTTGGTCTGCGCCCGCTTGCGGTAGCGCGCCACGAAGTCCGCGAACATCAGGCTCACGCCGTGCCAGACGCCGATCAGGGAGGTGAAGGAGGTGGCGAAGAAGCCGATCAGGAAGAACTTCGCGGTCGCCGTGCCGTATTCGGCCGCCAGGATGTCGCTCAGCTGGACGAGTCCCTTGTCGCCGCCCTCGATGGCGATGTTGCGGGCGTGCAGCAGCTCGGCGCCGACGAAGAGCATCGCGATGACGAAGACGCCGGTGGTGGCGTAGGCGACCCGGTTGTCCAGGCGCATGACCTTCATCCAGCCGGTGCTGGTCCAGCCCTTGGCGTTGACCCAGTACCCGTACGCGGCCAGCGTGATGGTGCCGCCGACGCCGCCGATCAGGCCGAGGGTGTTGAGGACCGAGTCCTTCTCGTCGGGCAGGACGGGCAGCAGGCCTGCGAAGGCGTCCCCCAGGTTCGGGGTGACCCGGATCGCCAGGTACACCGTCACCACGAACATGACGCCGACCAGGACCGTCATGACCTTCTCGAAGACGGCGTACTTGTTGAACCAGACGAAGACCAGGCCCACCAGGCCGCAGGCGATCCCCCACCACTTCAGGTCCATCACGTCCGGGAACAGCGCCTGCAACGGCAGCGCGCTCGACGACATCGCCGCAGCACCGTAGACGAAGCCCCAGATCACGACGTAGACGACGAAGAAGTACGTGGTCCAGCGGCCCAGGCCGGCCCAGCCGTCGAACAGCGTGCGGCCGGTGGACAGATGCCAGCGGCCGGCCGCCTCCGCGAGGGAGATCTTCACCAGGCAGCCGATGATCGCCGCCCACAGGAGCGTGTAGCCGAAGTTGCTGCCCGCGATCAGCGTCGCCACCAGGTCGCCGGCCCCCACACCGGTCGCGGCGACGACGATTCCGGGGCCGATGTACTTCCAACTGGACTTACGCGGAGCCAAGTTGGAGTCCAGGACGGGTGCCGCCCCTGCTTCACTGGTGTTTCCCGTGGTGTCCGCCATGAAGGTCAAGAAAGCCCATGGACGGTCGGTGGACAAGAGGGCGTGCGGGATCTTCACCCGATGTCTTCGAGGAGCGGGCCTCCCGGCGGCCTGGTGAGCCGCCGGGGCCTGGAACCGGCGTGCTACGGCTGTCGGCGGCCGTAGCTTTCGCACGCGCAGGTGCCGAGCTCGAACCAGACGGTCTTGCCCGGGCCGTCCTGGTGGCAGCCCCAGCGCCGGGCGAGCGCCTCCACCAGGAACATCCCCCGGCCGCTCTCGGAGGTGCCCGCGTGAAGCACCTGCGGGACCCGCCGGCCGCCGTCGGAGACCTCGCAGCGCAGCACGCCGTGGGCGGCGGACAGCGTGAGCCGGAAGTGGCTCGCGGCATGCACCAGGGCGTTGGTGGCCAGCTCGCTCACCAGCAGCTGGGCGGTGGCGACCAGGTCGCCGCCGACGCCGTCCGGCTCGGCCGGCCCCCAGCACTCCAGCTGCCGGCGCACCTCCGCGCGCGCCTCCCGGACGGCGGACGGACGCGGGTCGTACGCGACGCTCACATGGCCCGCTCCCATGGGTGGCTGGGGATAGGCGCCGTACCGGGGGTCGGGGTCCGGGCGGCCGGCCCCGGAGAGTTCCAGCATGGCTTCACAGTGCTGCGTGCCGGGTCCTGGGCACACGGGGAGGACTACCTGATTCCATATCTGCCTCGGGGTGCGCATACGGATAGGGCTACGCGTACTGCAGGCGTACTGCCGCGCCCGCCTCGTCGTCGCGCACGTCGACGTACGCGCACACCTGCCGCGCGAACCACAGCCCCTGCCCGGGCGCCGGCTCGACGGCGGGCGGCGGTACGAAGCCGGCCAGCGGGTCGTCGACGCGGCGCGGCGAGCGCAGCTCACAGACGCAGCCGGGGGCCTCGCCCCACAGCAGCACCTGGCTGACGGGGTCGAGCGGCTCCGCCGCTTCGGACACGGCCGCGGCGAACAGCTCCGCGTCGGCCGCGGGCAGGCCGCGCCCGGTGGCCCAGGTGCGCACGGCGTGCGGTTCGGGCGCGGGCAGCGGCCGCGCGTCACGCGGGACCGGCGACAGCGGTACGGCGTCCAGCTCGGCGGCGATCCGCAGCGGGTCCTCCCAGACGCCGGTGCGGGGGTGGGCACGGCGGGCGGCGGCGATCACGGCAGGGCCCGCGGTGCGGGTGTCGTAGACGCACAGGGCGGTGGTCGCGAGCGGGGCGAACAGGAGGTTGGCGAAGGCCTCGTAGCGGATCCACTCGCTGCTCTCGCGTACGGAGCGCCCGGCACGTCCGCCCCAGTCGGGTTCCATCAGCAGGTGGATACGGCCCTGGGGGCCGGCGTGCGCGGCCAGGTAACCGGCGCCCCGCGCTACCGCGTTGGCGGCCGAGCCGGTGTACCACTCGGTGTGCGGCACGAATCCGACGTGCCGGGCGTCACCGCCGAGGGCGTCGCGGAGCAGGTCGAGCTTGCCGGGGGCGGCGATGGCGACGGGCGGGGGCTCGTCGGGGGCGGCGAGCCCCTCGGCGAGGAAGGGCAGGGCGGCGCCGACGAACTCCTCGTCGGTGGAGAAGACGGCCATGCGGTGGTCGAAGGTGCCGTGGGCAAGTGCCGGTGGGGTGGGCATGGGGTTCCTGTCGGTCGTGGTGGGTCGTGGTGGTGGGGGGCGGACGGTCACGCGGCGGCCGGGTAGGGCGGTGGTGCGGGTCCGCCGGTGGGGCGGTGGAACGGGTGCGCAGGCGGTGCGGTGGGGCGGGCGCCGGGCGGTTGTCCGGCGTAGGCGGTGCGGTGGGGCGGCGTGGCCGGTGCTGCGGGCGGACGACGGCGGCGGCATTGTCGGCGAACAGGGCGAGCGCCGGGCCCGGTTCGGCACCGGAGGGATCACCGTCCGGGTCGGGCACGGGCAGCGGCCGTACTTCCAGGAGGTGCTCCTCGGTGAGCCCCAGCCGGTGCCGGCTGGTGGCGAGCACCCGGACACCGGCGGTGCCGTGCAGCAGCGCCGCCGCCAACTCGGCGCAGGCGCCCAGCAGATGCTCGCGGTTGTCGACGAGGAGCAGCAGCCTGCGGTTGCGTACCTGTATCACCAGCGCGTCCAGCGGTGGCTGTGCGGAGTGGTCGTGCAGGCCGAGGGCGTCCGCGGCCGCCACCGGTACGAGCGCCGGGTCGTGGAGGCCGGAGAGGTGGACGACATGCACGCCGTCGGGGAAGGCGCGGGCCACTCGGGCCGCGATGCGTCCGGCGAGCCGGGTCTTGCCGACGCCGCCGGGTCCGGTGAGCGTGACCAGACGGGCCCGTGCCAGCAGTTCGCGGCCTTCGGCGAGTTCGGCCCGCCGGTCGATGAAGCTGGCCGTCTCGACCGTCGGCCGGCAGTCCCGTCGTGGCGCCGATCCGCCCATGCTCAGCCAGTCCTTGGAGGGGTGGGGTCCTGTGCGCGACCCTCACTCTTCCTCGCCGTGTACATATATGCACGCGCCGCTCACACCGGCGGGTGGAATGTGCCGGGGCCCCATTCCGGCGGGGGCGGCCCGCGTACACTGCGCGGCCCTCGCCCGGCGTCCGCCGCGGCCGTTTTCCGCCGGTTTCGGCGGCCAGTTCGGGAACCCTGCTTGACCTGGTCATGCCATGCCCGCACCATGAGCGCCACACCCGCACCAGAACGTCGTACGTCGCACGGAAGAACCACCCCCACAACTCCACTCCCCACTTCCGGAGGACCCCGGAACTCCTGGAGACCCAAGGAGACTTCATGCGACTTCGCATCCGCGGCTCAGGCGTCCGAAGCGGCAGACGCACCGCCGCGCTCGCCACCCTGCTGGCCCTCGCCCTCGCGGCCCCGCTCTCGGCGACGGCGTCCGACGCCACCGCCGACAGCGCGGGCAGGGCGGCGGCCTCGGCGGACGACATCCGCCAGTACGAGATCCACACCCACTCGACCGCCGAGGACCGTACGGCGATCCAGCGCGCGGGCGTCACCGTGGACGACGCCGACGACCACACCGTCTTCGTCTCCGGCCGCGCGGACCAGATCAGGAAGCTGCGCTCGCTCGGCTACGAGATCACCCCGCTCGGCGCCGCCCCCGACCGCTCGGCCGGCGAGGACGACGTCCGGCTCTTCGACTTCCCCTCCGCCGACTCCCGCTACCACAACTACGCGGAGATGACGAGCGAGATCAACTCGGCCGTCGCGGCCTACCCGGGCCTCGTCAGCCAGCGGGTGATCGGCACGTCGTACCAGGGCAGGAACATCGTCGCCGTCAAGATCAGCGACAACGTCGGCACGGACGAGGCCGAGCCCGAGGTGCTCTTCACCCACCACCAGCACGCCCGTGAGCACCTCACCGTCGAGATGGCGCTGTACCTGCTGCGGGAGCTGACGACCGACTACGGCACGGACTCCCGCGTCACGAACCTGGTGAACAGCCGCGAGATCTGGATCGTGCCCGACCTCAACCCGGACGGCGGCGAGTACGACATCGCCACCGGCTCGTACCGGTCCTGGCGCAAGAACCGGCAGCCCAACGCCGGTTCGTCGGCCGTCGGTACGGACCTGAACCGGAACTGGGACTACCGGTGGGGTTGCTGCGGTGGGTCGTCCGGCTCGCCGTCCTCCGACACCTACCGCGGCCGTGCGCCGGAATCGGCGCCCGAGGTGAAGGTCGTCGCCGACTTCGTACGCAGCCGCGTCGTGGGCGGCAAGCAGCAGATCAAGGCCGGGATCGACTTCCACACCTACAGCGAACTGGTGCTCTGGCCGTTCGGGTACACCTACTCCGACACCACCACCGGGATGACGGCGGACGACCGGAACGCCTTCGCCACGGTGGGGCGGAAGATGGCCGCGAGCAACGGCTACACGCCTGAGCAGTCCAGCGATCTGTACATCACGGACGGGTCGATCGACGACTATCTGTGGGGCTCGCAGAAGATCTTCGGGTACACGTTCGAGATGTATCCGCGAGGGTTCTCCGGCGGCGGGTTCTACCCGCCCGACGAGGTGATCGAGCGGGAGACCTCACGGAACCGGGACGCGGTGCTGCAACTGCTGGAGAACGCCGACTGCATGTACCGGTCGATCGGAAAGGAAGCCCAGTACTGCGGCTAGCCGCGCGGTTCCCCGCCGCCCTGGGCCGCGTCGTCGCCGCCGTCGGCCTCGAAGTACGCGTCCAGGACGGCGTCCAGCTGCTCGTCCCACTCCTTGTGACGGGACTTCGACTCGGCCTCGATCTCGATCGGGTACCAGCGGCGCTCCGGCGTGTGCACGGTCACCGTGAACCGCTTGCCGAAGCGCGGGGACTCCGTCTCGATCGCGCCGATCTCGTCCCAGCGGAACTCGCAGCTCTCGTCGTCGAGACTGAGGCGTACGCCCGTGGCGTCGGCGACGATGCGGGCCCGGCGGTCGGCGGCCTCGAACACGGGGCCGCCGGCCTGCTCCGCGTCCGCCTCCTCGGCCTCCGCCTCGGGCTCCACCGGCGCGGAGGCCTCCTCGCCGGCCTCCTCGCCGACCGGCGCGGCGTCCTCGGGCTCGGGCTCGGCGGCCTTGTCCGGGCCGGTGAGCCCGGGGATGTGGGCCGGGTTCATCCCGGCGTCCAGGGGCTGACTGCTCGTACCTATGCGCTGCTCCACAGCGGGCAGTATGGCGGACATCCCTGTGCCGTGGGGCGCCGGGGGCGAATGAGGTCACTCGTCCATGAAGACGATCCGCCGCGAACCCGGCCGGCGACAGCACGGGCTCCAGCACCGTCCATGTCCTCAGCGTGGCCCGCTCGCTGATGCCGAAGTACTCGGCGACGATCCAGAAGCCGCCGTCGTCGACGTGCGAGGCGAAGCTGGTGCTTTCCGGGCAAGGGGGGATCACGGCACGGCGCCCAAGGGGAGAGGGCGCCGTGCCGTGACGGCAAACGGGGTGCGGGCGCCGGGGAGGTGCTCAGCCCAGGACGGCGAGGGCGTCGATCTCGATGAGGAGCCCTGCGGGCAGCCCGACGTAGACGGTGGTCCGGGCGGCCGGGGGCTGGGTGAGGCCCTGCTCCTCGAAGTAGGCGTTGTAGAGCGCGTTCATCTCGGCGAAGTGGTCCACGTCCGTGAGGTGGACGCGGATCATCATCACGTCGTCCCAGGAGGCTCCGCCCTCCGAGAGGATCGCCTTGACGTTGGCGAGCGTCTGGAGGGTCTGCTCACGGAGGGTCGGTCCGGCCGGCGCCGGGGGCCGGCCCTCGACCGCGGGCAGGAAGCCGACCTGGCCGGCGACCTGGAGGATGTTGCCCTTCTTCACGCCGTGGGAGAACCTCGCGGGCGGGGTGGTGTGGGTCGTGGGGGTGAGGGCGGTCTTCTCGGTCATGCCGGCTCTTTCGTCGGGGTCCTGCCGGAGTACTCGCCGCTGATGGCGTCCGCGGTACGGCGGACCAGCGGGAGCAGGGTGAGGAGTTCGTCGCCGGTGACGACGACGTGGGGCGCGGAGACCGACATCGCGGCGACGACCCGGCCGTCCGCGCCGCGGATCGGCGCGGCGACGCAGTTGATGGACTCCTCGTGGCCACCGAGGTCGGTGGCCCAGCCCTGTTCGCGCACCTTGGCCAGTTCCCGCAGGAAGGCCTCGGAGTCCGGCGTCGAACGGGCCGTGTACATGGGGTAGTCGAGCTTCTCCGCGAGGGCGCGGCGCTCGTGCTCGGGGAGGTCGGCGAGGAGCAGTTTGGCGACGGCGGCGACCGTGATGGCGACGGGTTTGCCGATCCGCGAGTACATCCGCACCGGGTAGCGGCTCTCCACCTTGTCGATGTAGAGGACCTCGTTCTCCTCGTACACCGCGAGGTGCACGGTGTGCCCGCACTGCTCGTTGAGCCGTACGAGGTGGGGGTGGCCGATCTCGCGGACGTCGAGGCTCTCCATCGCCTCCTGGGCGAGGGCGAACAGCCGCGCGCCGAGCCGGTAGCGCTGGTCGGACTGGCGGTAGACGAAGCCGTGTTCGTGCAGGGTGCGCAGCAGGCGCAGCGCGGTGGACTTGTGCACGCCGAGCCGGTCGGCGACCTGCCCGAGGTCGGCGGGGCCCTCCGCGAGCAGCGGCAGGATGCTCAGCGCGCGGTCGACGGTCTGACTCATGGCGTGCGTACCTCCTCGGGGGCCCGGTCGACTGCGTGCGTCCAGCCGGGGCCGAGTCGAAGTGTCCCCCACGCGGCGTCGTCCAGGGCGACGAGCCGGTCGGCGTGGTCACGGGCCGGAGGGGCGGCCAGGTCGCCGGCGACGGTGAGGGCGGCGGCGGCCCAGAGGTGACCGTGGCGCAGGCGGTCGCGGAGGGGCAGCCGCCGCAGCGTGCCGGAGAGGAAGCCGGCGGCGAAGGCGTCACCGGCGCCGACTGGGGCGACGACGTCGACGCGGGGGGCACGTTCGGCAACGCGGACTGGCCGGCCCGGCCCCGGGGGCGCGGGCGACCCCGCGACCGGCAGACCACGGCCCCCGGCCGGACGACCACCGGACTCCGGCTCACGCTCGAACACCGTAGCCCCCGCGGCGCCCTGCTTCACGACCAGCGTCGCGGGCTCGTCAAGCAGTTCCCGGATCGCCCCGGGTCCTCCCGTCACTCCCCAGGCCGCCTCGGCCTCGTCCTCCCCCACGAACACGATGTCCGCGTCGCGCGCCAGCTCCAGCAGGACCCGGGCGCCACCGGCGTCCTGCCACAGTCCGGGACGGTGGTTCACGTCGAAGGACACCGCCGGGCGCCCGGCCGCGGGGCCGGTCAGCTCGCGCATCAGCCCCAGGCAGCCGGGCGACAACGCGGCCGTGATGCCGGAGAGATGAAGGATGCGGCCGGCCCGCACGGCCGCCATGTCGACGTCCGTCACGGTCATCGCGGACGCCGCCGACCCGGCCCGGTAGTAGGCCACCTCGTGGCCGTCACCGGCCCGGTCCCCCGCCGTGCGGAAGTACACGCCGGTGGAACGCGCCGGGTCGCGCCGTACCGCCGACACGTCCACGCCGTACCCCCCGATCGCCTCGACCAGGTGGTCTCCGAAGCCGTCCGCGCCGACCGAGCTGACCCACCGCGCCGGGTGCCCGGCCGCCGCCAGCACGCAGGCCACGTTGGACTCCGCGCCGCCGATGCCCCGGTCGAAGGACGGAACGTCGGCGAGGCGGCCCGGCCGGGTGGGCAGGAACGCGACCATGGACTCGCCGAGCGCGACGACGTCCACGACGTTCGGGGCGTCGCCGGCTCCGGTGGCGGTCATGATCGTCGTAGCTCCTCGGCACTGGCGCGGGTTTCGTTGACCCCGCGTTGGCCGAGATGTTAGACAGCAGTAGGCGACATACGCAATGGACGTTGCACAAAACGCAACGCACCAGATCAGGGAGGCTCCATGGCCCTCGACCCCGGCAGCATCGCCACCGAAGCGCTGGCCGGCCTCGCCGAGGAACGCGTCGACCACCGCTTCAAGGGCCTCCCGCCCGACGCCGGCGGCCTGTCCGTGGCGGACCTGGCCGCTCAGCGCCGCAACCTCTTCACCGGCGGCTTCACCACCCCGGTCCTCGCCCTCTCCGCCGAGCACCTGGAACACAACCTCCGGCTGATGGCGACGTACACCACCCGCCACGGTCTCGCCTTCGCCCCGCACGGCAAGACCACGATGGCGCCGCAGCTCTTCCAGCGGCAGATCGAGCGCGGCGCCTGGGGCATCACGCTCGCCGTGCCGCACCAGGTGCGGGTGGCGCGGGCGTTCGGGATCCGGCGGATCTTCCTGGCGAACGAGCTCGTGGACGCGGCGGCCCTGCGCTGGATCGCCGCCGAGCTGGCGGGCGACCCCTCCTTCGCGTTCGTCTGCTACGTCGACTCCGTAGGCGGCGTCGAACTGATGGACGCGGCACTGCGCGGCACGGAACGCCCCGTGGACGTCGTCGTCGAACTGGCCGCCGGTGACGGCGCCCGCACCGGCGTGCGCACCGAGGCGGAGTGCGCGCGGGTCGCCGACGCGGTGGCCGCCGCGCCCACCCTGCGCCTGGCCGGCGTCGCGGGCTACGAGGGCGAGGTGCCGGACGCGGACCCCGAGCGGGTGCACGCGTGGCTGCGCCGCCTGGTGGCGCTGGCGGCGGACCTCGACAAGGCGGGCCGCTTCCAGGGGCTGGACGAGATCGTGGTCAGCGCGGGCGGCAGCGCCTGGTTCGACGCGGTGGCCGACGTGTTCGCCGAGATCCCCGAGCTGAGCCTGCCGGTGCTGAAGCTGCTGCGTTCCGGCGCGTACGTCTCGCACGACGACGGGCACTACCGCAAGCTGACCCCCTTCAACCGGGTCGCCGGGGAGGGCGCCCTGGAGCCCGCGTTCCGGCTCTGGGCGCAAGTGGTGTCGCGGCCCTCGGCGGAGCAGGCCTTCGTCAACGCCGGGAAGCGGGACGCCGCCTACGACCTGGACCTGCCCGTCGCGCAGGTCGTCCGCCGGGACGGCACCGAGCGCCCGGCGACCGGCATCGAGGTCACGGCGCTGTCCGACCAGCACGCCTGGCTGCGCACGGACCCGGACGCGGACCTCCGGGTCGGCGACTGGCTCGGCATGGGGCTGTCCCACCCGTGCACGTCGTTCGACAAGTGGCAGCTGATCCCGGTGGCCGAGGCGGACGGCACGGTCGTCGAGTACGTCCGTACGTTCTTCTAGGGGCCCCGCATGGCAGATCTCGTCATCCGTGACGCGGACGTCGTCGACGGCACCGGCGCCCCCGCCTACCGCGCCGATGTGGTGGTGGACGACGGCCGGATCGTCTCGATCGTCAAGGAGGCGGCGGCCGCGGGCTGCCTGCGCCCCACCGCCACCAGGGAGCTGGACGCCGGCGGCCTCGTCCTGTCCCCCGGCTTCGTCGACATGCACGCCCACAGCGACCTCGCCCTGCTGCGCGACCCCGACCACAGCGCGAAGGCCGCGCAGGGCGTGACCCTCGAAGTCATCGGTCAGGACGGGCTGTCGTACGCCCCCGTGGACGACCGCACCCTCGGCGAGGTCCGCCGTGCCATCACCGGCTGGAACGGCCACGGCGACGACGTCGACTTCGACTGGCGTTCGGTCGGGGAGTACCTCGACCGGCTGGACCGGGGCATCGCGGTCAACGCCGCCTGTCTGATCCCGCAGGGAACGGTCCGCGCGCTCGCCGTCGGCTGGGAGGACCGCGAGGCCACCCCGCGGGAGCTGGACCGGATGCGGCGACTCGTGGCGGAGGGCCTGGAGCAGGGCGCGGTCGGGATGTCGTCCGGGCTCACCTACACGCCCGGCATGTACGCCCCGGACGCCGAGCTGACCGAGCTGTGCCGGGTGGTGGCGCGGTACGGCGGCTACTACTGCCCGCACCACCGCTCGTACGGGGCCGGGGCCCTTGAGGCCTACGAGGAGATGGTCGCCCTGACCCGGGAGGCCGGCTGCCCGCTGCACCTGGCCCACGCCACCATGAACTTCGGCGTCAACAAGGGCCGCGCCCCCGAACTGCTGTCCCTGCTGGACGACGCCCTCGCCGCCGGTGCGGACATCAGCCTGGACACATACCCCTACACGCCAGGCTGCACGACGCTGGTGGCGCTGCTGCCGAGCTGGGCGGGCGAGGGCGGGCCGGAGGAGATCCTGCGGCGGCTGGCGGACGACGGGACGGCCGAGCGGATCAGGCACGACCTGGAGGTCGCCGGAGCGGACGGCTGCCACGGCGTACCCGTCGAATGGGACACGATCGAGATCTCCGGCGTGGCCGACCCGGCCCTGGAGGCGTACGTCGGCCGTACGGTCGAGGACTCGGCGGCCCTGCGCGGCGAGGCGCCCTGGGTCACCGCCCGCCGGCTGCTGGTCGAGGACCGTCTCGGGCCCACGATCCTGCAGCACGTCGGCCACGAGGAGAACGTCCAGGCGATCATGCGGCACCGCGTGCACACGGGCGGCTCGGACGGCATCCTCCAGGGCGCCAAGCCGCACCCGCGCGCGTACGGCACGTTCCCGCACTACCTCGGCAGGTACGTGCGGGAACTGGGGGTGCTGTCGCTGGAGGAGTGCGTGGCCCGGCTGACCGCACGCCCGGCGGCCCGGCTGCGGCTCCCGGACCGGGGCGTGGTCCGCGAGGGGTACCGGGCCGACCTGGTCCTCTTCGATCCGGTCACGGTCGCCGCGGGCTCCACCTTCGACCAGCCGCGCACGCTCCCGACCGGCATCCCGCACGTGCTGATCGACGGACGGTTCGTCATCGAGGACGGCCGGCGCACCGACGTGCTGGCGGGGCGGGCGGTGCGCCGGACGCCCCTGTGACAGTTCATTCGGGCCCTTGATGCCGCCGCGGCCGTGCCCGGGATCGCCGTTGGCGTTGCCCGGGCCGTCGGCCGACGGGCTCTCCGTGGCGGTGGGAGTCGCGGCGGACGCCGTGGGGCCGGCCCCGGTGGGGGTGGGTGAGGCGCTGACGTCACCCGCGCTCCGCGACGGGTCCGGGGCCGGAGCGGCCGCCGAGGGGCTCGCGCCGTCCCGCGCCGGCACGGCGGAGGCACCCTCGTCCGCCCTGGAGGAGGACGAGGGCTCGGCGCCCCCGGAGGTGTCCGGGGTCGACCTCGTCCGGTCCTGACCGCCCTGCGTGCCACCGCCGGAGCCCGGCCCGGCGGTGCCCGGCGATCAGCGCCGCTGCGGACACCGCGCCCACCGCGCCGGCCGCCACCGCCACCCGCCGGCGACGCCAGGGCCCGGGCTTGCGGCGGGAGCCGCCCGGCACCGGGACCGTCACCGGGGGCGGTTCCCGGCGTCTCGTCGTAGGCGTTCTGCCGGCCGTGCGCGGCGGGAGGGATCGGTGTACTCCTCGTAGGCGGGCGGGCGTACCGGCTCCCGCTGCACGTACACGTTCGGCGGATCCTGGGGGTCACCCGTTCTGGGGGGCTCTGACAGGGCGCCGCATCCCAGGGATACGCCGTGGCCGCGAGGGCGACGAGGGGTGCACACCCCCGGCGTGGGGCGTCTCACGTGGTGGAAGACACGACGCCGGGGTCGGCGGGCGGCCGTAAGCTCCCAGGCATGCAGGTGATCCAGTCGACGAAGCTCGCCAACGTCTGTTACGAGATCCGGGGCCCGGTGCTCGAAGAGGCGATGCGCCTGGAAGCGGCCGGGCACCGCATCCTGAAGCTGAACACCGGCAACCCGGCAGCCTTCGGCTTCGAATGCCCGCCGGAGATCCTGGAGGACATCCTCCGCAACGTCTCGACGGCCCACGGCTACGGCGACGCGAAGGGCCTGCTCGCGGCGCGCCGCGCGGTCGTCATGCACAACCAGACCCTCGGCATCGAGACGGACGTCGAGCACGTCTTCATCGGCAACGGCGTGTCCGAGCTGATCACCATGGCCATGCAGGGCCTGCTGGACGACGGCGACGAGGTCCTCGTACCGGCGCCGGACTACCCGCTCTGGACGGCCGCGGTGTCCCTGTCGGGCGGCACCGCCGTCCACTACCGCTGCGACGAGCAGTCCGACTGGATGCCGGACCTCGCCGACGTCGAGCGCAAGGTCACCGACCGCACCAAGGCGATCGTGATCATCAACCCGAACAACCCCACCGGCGCGGTCTACGACGAGGCCGTGCTCAAGGGCCTGACCGACATCGCCCGCCGCCACAACCTGCTGGTCTGCTCGGACGAGATCTACGACAAGATCCTGTACGGCGAGGCCACGCACATCCCGACGGCCTCGGTCGCCCCCGACCTGCTCACCCTCACCTTCAACGGCATGTCGAAGGCGTACCGGGTGGCCGGCTACCGGGTCGGCTGGATGTCGATCTCCGGCCCCCGCGCGCACGCCGACTCCTACATCGAGGGCCTGACGATCCTGGCGAACATGCGCCTGTGCGCCAACATGCCGGGCCAGCACGGCGTGGTCGCCGCGCTGAGCGGACGCCAGTCGATCAACGACCTGGTGCTGCCGGGCGGCCGCCTGAAGGAGCAGATGGAGGTCGCCCACGAACTGCTCACACAGATCCCGGGCGTGACGTGCGTGCGCCCCAAGGGCGCCCTCTACCTCTTCCCCCGCCTCGACCCCAAGATCTTCAAGGTCAAGGACGACCGCCGGCTGGTTCTTGACCTGCTCCGGCGCGAGAAGATCATGGTCGTGCACGGGACGGGCTTCAACTGGCCGGAACCCGACCACTTCCGGGTCGTGACCCTGCCCACGGTCGCGGATCTCCGGGACGCGGTCGGCCGGATCGGCAACTTCCTGGACGGCTACAGCCAGCCCTGACGCTCACGCTGCGGATACGCGGATCCCCTGATTTGTGAAGGACTCAACTTTAGACGAAATCTAAGGTAGGATGGCTTCTGTCGAGCACAGGAGGCCATCCCATGTACGAACCGATCCGCGCCAAGTCGGTCCACACGATGGCCGGCACCTCCTCCGACTTCCCCCACCGTTCCCGTGAGGAAGAGCTGGACATCCAGCTCGCGGGCCACCTCGCGGCGCTGCTCGCCGTCACCGACGAGCTGCGCGCGCTGGCCCCGTCGGCCGACCTGGAGACCGCCGCCGCACGGCTCGCGGAGCAGGTGGCCCGGCTGCGGGGAGGCCGGCCGCCGGCCCGCACCTCGGCGACCGCTGCCGCCGGGCCGCATCTCGCCGCGCTGCACCGACGCGCCCACACCCTGGCCGGCCGCGCGCTGCTGGTCGCCGCGTCCCGCGCCGACACGGCGGGGGCGATCCTGGCGGCCGAACGGATGGACGCGCACGCGGCCATGCTCGCGCCCCGTGGTCTCGCCGCCCACTGAGCCCTCCCGGGCCCCTCGATCGGCCCCGGTCCGCGTGCACCCGCAGCGACGCGCGGACCGGGTGCCACACACCGCGCCGGACCGAGCCGCACCGTTCGCCGTAGGCCGCCTCGTCCTCACCGAGCCGCACCGTTCGCCGTAGGCCGCCTCGTCGTCCTGCGGCTTTTCTGTCCTCCCGGGTTGATCGCGCGGTTGCGCGCACTGGGGCGACGTTGCGTACCGGGACCTTCAAGTCACCCGTCGTTCACCACGGACGCCGGGGAACGTTGGGTTCCGGGAGCACGCTTGCCGGCGTGAGACGAATCTCAGGAATTGTCCTCGCGGTGTTGCTGATCGGCGGCGTGGTGGCGGCCGTCGTGGCGGGCCGGGACAACGGGGACCGGGGCACGGCAACGAAGACCGTGCGCGGGGTGGTCGGGTCGGAGAAGGCGGAGTTCTTCGCCGACCCGCAGGTCGTGGACGCCCTTGCCGCCAAGGGCTACACCGTGAGGACGGAGCCGTCCGGGTCGTGGGCCATGGAGGACCTGGACCTGAAGGGCTACGACTTCGCCTTCCCGTCCAGCACGGCACCCGCCGACGCGCTGGCCGGCAAGTACCGGGCGCGGAAGCCGCTGCCGCGGCCGTTCTACTCCCCCCTCGTCGTCGTCGCCCACCGGGGCGCCGCCGAGGTGCTCGCGGCCAACGGGCTCGCCACGCTCGACGAACCCCACCGCGGCACACTGAAGATGGACTCCTATCTCGACGCCGCCCGGGACGACCGCACCTGGCAGCAGCTCAAGGGGTCCAGCAGATACGGGGAGTTGAGCGGGACGCTCTACATCGCCAGCAGCGATCCCGTCACCTCCAACTCCGGCGCCCTCTACCTGGCCGCCGCCTCCTACGTGGACAACGACGGCGACGTCGTCGCAAGCGAGGCCGACGTGGAGCGCACCGCGCCGCTGCTGCGCAAGCTGGTCACCGTGCAGGGCGCCCAGCAGTCCAGCTCGGACGGTGCCTTCCGGGACTTCATCAGCGGCGCCGGCAACCCGCTCGTCCTCGTCTACGAGTCCCAGGTGGCCTCCCTGCTCGCCGCCGGCCAGGGCGCCGACGACCTCGTCGTCCTCTACCCGGACATCACCGCCATCAGCGACCACACCGTCGTGCCGCTGACCGACGAGGGCCGCGCACTGGGGCAACTGCTCTCCACCGACCCGGCGTTGCGCGAACTGGCCGTACGGTACGGGTTCCGCCCGCAGGGCGCCTCCCCCGAGTTCACGGCGGCCACCGCCAAGCACACCGACTACCTGATGCGGAAGCTGAACGTGCGGCTGGTGCCCGTGCCCACCTTCGAGGTGCTGCACGAGATGGCGCGCCGGGCGCGCGGATAGGGGGATCAGCCAGATGAGCGACTACGACCTCGGCCACAGCGCCAGTCAGGACACCAGCGCCGGCCGCGACGACTCCTTCAGCCTCACCCCGCCCGAGCCGGTCTCGCCGGTCCCGCGGGAGAAGGCGGGCGGGCTCGTCCCCGTCGACGACGGCGTCCGCACGGACATGGCCCGCAAGGCCGCCGACTACGTCGCAGCTCTCGCCGCCCTCGACGCCCGCTCGCCCGAGTTCGCCGGCAAGGTCGGTGAGATCACCGCGCTCGGCGCCGGCGAGATGCGCACCGCGGCCTCACAGTCCAACCGCATGCTGGAGCGGACCGTACGCAGCCTGCCCGGCAAGGGCGGGGACGCCCAGGCGAAGGTCGCCGGGTCGCTGGTGGAGCTGCGGCGGGTCGTCGAGGACCTCGACCCGCGCGACCTGCCCGCCGGCAAGGGGCGCAGGTTCCTGTCCCGGCTGCCCGGCGGCAGCAGGCTGCGCGACCACGTCGCCAAGTACGCCTCCGCGCAGGGCACCCTGAACAAGATCGTCGGGTCGCTGCGCGGCGGCCAGGACGAACTGCGCCGTGACAGCGCGGCGTTGCAGACCGAGCGGGTCCGGCTGTGGGAGACCATGGGCAAGCTCCAGGAGTACGTGGTGCTGACCGAGGCCCTGGACGGCGCCGTCGAGGAGCACATCGGCAGGGTCGCCGACCCCCAGCAGGCCGACACCCTGCGCGCCGACGTCCTCTTCCCCGTCCGGCAGAAGCACCAGGACCTCCTCACCCAGCTCGCGGTGTGCGCACAGGGCTATCTCGCCATGGACGTGGTACGCCGCAACAACGAGGAACTGATCAAGGGTGTCGACCGGGCGGCCACGACCACCGTGTCGGCGCTGCGCATCTCGGTCATGCTGGCCTCCGCCCTCGACAACCAGAAGAAGGTGGTCGACCAGGTCAACGCCCTGCGCGGCACCACCGAGGACCTCATCCGGGGCAACGCGGAGATGCTCGCGACGCAGTCCGGCGAGATCCAGCGGATCGCCGCGGACCCGGCGGTCGGCGCGGAGACCCTGCGAACCGCCTTCCAGCAGATCTACCGCACGCTGGACGCCATCGACACCTACAAGGTCCAGGCCACCGAGGCGATGGCCGTCACCGTGGAGTCGCTGGCGGACGAACTCCGCAGCGCCGGTTCCCACCTGGAGCGCAGCCGCTCCCAGGGCGCGCTGGAAGGAGGCCGGACATGAGACGCCGGATCGCGGCCCTCGCCCTCGCTGCCCTCACCCTCCTCACCGCCTGCACCGCCGGGCAGGACACCCCCGACGACGACCCCACGGCCTACGCTCCCGGCACTCTGCGCGTCCTCGCCTCCAGCGAGCTCAGCGACATGGCGCCCGTCCTGGAGCGGGTCCGCGAGCAGACCGGCATCACCGTGCGGCCCACCTACATGGGCACCCTGGACGCCGTCGACCTGCTGGCCCGGGGCAAGGCGGACCAGGCGTACGACGCGGTGTGGCTGGCCTCCAACGACTATCTGCGGCTGCGCCCGGAGGCGGCGAAGAAGGTGGTGTCGCAGACGCCGGTCATGACGAGCCCGGTCGCCGTCGGCGTCAAACCGGCCACCGTCCGGGCCCTCGGCTGGGCGCCCGAGGACGTCACCTGGTCCCAGGTCGAGAGGGCCGTCCGGGACGGTGAGCTGACCTACGGCATGACCGACCCGGCCCGCTCCAACTCCGGTTTCGCCACCCTGGTCTCCGTCGCCTCCGCCCTCTCCGGCGCCCAGTCCGCGCTCACCGACGCCGATGTGCGTAAGGCGACGCCGCGGCTGCGGGAGTTCTTCAAGGGGCAGAAGCTGACGTCGGGTTCGTCGGGCTGGCTGGCGAGCGCCTACACCCGGCGCGGCACCGTCGACGCGCTGCTCAACTACGAGTCGGTGCTGAAGTCCGTGCCCGGTCTGACGGTGATCCGGCCCACCGACGGCGTGGTGAACGCGGACTACCCGCTGTCCTCCCTGGCGTCCGCGAGCACCGGCGCCCGCGAGGACGTCCGCCGGCTCACGGAGGCCCTGCTCACCCCGGGCGTCCAGCAGGACATCACCGACCGCACCCTGCGCCGCCCGGTCGTGCCGTCGGTGCCACCGGCCCGCGACCTGGACACCACCCGGCGGCGCGACCTGCCCTTCCCGGGCAGCCGTTCCGTCGCCGACGGGCTGCTCGACTCGTACGAGAACGAACTGCGCCGCCCGTCCCGCACGGTGTACGTGCTGGACACCTCCGGCTCCATGGTGGGCGAGCGGCTGACCCGGCTGAAGGCGGCGCTCACCGGACTGACCGCGGACTTCCGGGACCGTGAGGAGGTGACGCTGATGCCGTTCGGGTCGGCAGTGAAGAGCGTGCGCACGCATGTCGTGGACCCGGAGGATCCGAAGACCGGCCTCGACGGGATCCGGCGCGACACCCAGGCGCTCCAGGCCGACGGCGACACGGCGGTCTACACCTCGCTGGAGAAGGCGTACGAGCATCTGGGCGCCGACGACGACACGTTCACCTCGATCGTGCTGATGACCGACGGGGAGAACACCGCCGGCGCGACCGCGGCGGAGTTCGCGGCGTTCCACGCGCGGCTCAGCGGCGAGCAGCGCGACATCCCCGTCTTCCCCGTCCTCTTCGGCGACTCCGACCGCTCCGAGCTGGAACGCATCGCCGAGCTGACCGGCGGCCGTCTCTTCGACGCCCAGCAGGGCTCCCTGGACGGCGCCTTCGAGGAGATCCGTGGCTACCAGTAGGGCACTGACGTACCTGGAGTCCCGCAAGAACCTCACGGGCTGCGCCTGCGGGCTCCTGGGACTGGTGCTCACCTTCACGGGCGTGGCAGGGCCGTACTGGCCCGTCGTGGTCGCGGGTCTGTACGGGGCGGGCGCGCTGATCGCGCCGCCGGAGCGGCCGGCGCTGCCCGACTTCCCGGACCCGTCGGCGCAACTGGACGAGCTGCGACGCGACTTCGGCAGGCTGCGCGGCTATCTCACCGAGGTGGAGCTGCCGCCGGGCGCGTCGGGGCGCCTGGCCGGACTGACCGATCTGCTGGCGGCGCTGCTGGAGCCCGGCTGGGTCGCCGAGGTACTGGCGCAGGACCCCGAGGGCGTGCACGCGCTGTCCCGGGCCGTCCGGCAGGACGTACCCGAGGCCGTCGACGCCTTCGTCCGCACCCGGTGGTGGCACCGGATGACGCCGGGACAGGAACCGCCCGAGCGGCATCTGGAACGGCAGCTCACCCTGCTCCACGAGGAGGCGGAACGCCTGGCGGCGAACCTCAGGGAGACCGAGGCCCGCCGCCAGGAGTCCCACACCCGCTACTTGGAGGACCGCTCCCAGTAAGGCCCGTGGGCGCGCGCCCGAAGGGGCGCGGGGAACCGCGCGACCAGCCACGGCACACCCGCACCCGTCGGCGCGCGGCGCCCCTCGCGCGACGAGGCGCCCCGCCCCGCCCACGGAGTGAACCGCGGCCGGCCGTGACGATGTTGCTGGTCAGGGCACTGTCGGCTGGACCGGCCGCGGGGTCTTCTCGTGTGGGCGTCAGCCCAGGCGCCGCACCAGGGCGTGGTACTCGTCCCACAGCTCCTTCGGCGTGTGGTCGCCGAAGGTGTTGAGGTGGCCGGGGACGAGCCCGGCCTCCTCGCGCCACACTTCCTTGTCGACGGTGAGCAGGAAGTCGAGGTCCGAGTCGGCCAGTTCCAGGCCGTCGGTGTCCAGGGCGTCCTTGGTGGGCAGGACGCCGATCGGCGTCTCGACGCCCTCGGCCCTGCCTTCGAGGCGCTCCACGATCCACTTCAGGACGCGGCTGTTCTCGCCGAAGCCGGGCCAGACGAACTTGCCCTGGTCGTCCTTGCGGAACCAGTTGACGTAGTAGATCTTCGGGAGCTTCGCCTGGTCCTTGCCCTTGGCGACGTCGACCCAGTGGCCCATGTAGTCGCCCATGTTGTAGCCGCAGAAGGGCAGCATCGCGAACGGGTCGCGGCGCAGCTCGCCGACCTTGCCCTCGGCGGCGGCGGTCTTCTCGCTGGCCACGTTGGCGCCGAGGAAGACGCCGTGGTTCCAGTCGAAGGACTCCGTCACCAGCGGTACGGCGGTGGCGCGCCGGCCGCCGAAGAGGATCGCGGAGATCGGCACGCCCTTGGGGTCCTCCCACTCGGGCGCGATGATCGGGCACTGCGCGGCCGGGACCGTGAACCGGGCGTTGGGGTGTGCGGCCGGGGTGCCCGACTCGGGCGTCCAGTCGTTGCCCTTCCAGTCGGTGAGGTGGGCCGGGGTCTCCTCCGTCATGCCCTCCCACCAGATGTCGTTGTCGTCGGTGAGGGCGACGTTGGTGAAGACGGAGTTGCCCCACAGCGTCTTCATCGCGTTGGCGTTGGTGTGCTCACCGGTGCCGGGCGCGACGCCGAAGAAGCCGGCCTCGGGGTTGATGGCGTAGAGACGGCCGTCCTCACCGAAGCGCATCCAGGCGATGTCGTCGCCGATCGTCTCGACCGTCCAGCCGGAGATGGTGGGCTCCAGCATGGCGAGGTTGGTCTTGCCGCAGGCGGACGGGAAGGCGGCGGCGACGTACTTGGGCTCGCCGTGCGGCGGGGTGAGCTTGAGGACGAGCATGTGCTCGGCCAGCCAGCCCTCGTCGCGGGCCATCACGGAGGCGATGCGCAGGGCGTAGCACTTCTTGCCGAGCAGGGCGTTGCCGCCGTAGCCGGAGCCGTAGGACCAGATCTCGCGGGTCTCCGGGAAGTGCGAGATGTACTTGGTGCTGTTGCACGGCCAGGGCACGTCCTGCTCGCCCTGCTCCAGCGGCGCTCCGAGCGTGTGCACGGCACGCACGAAGAAGCCGTCGGAGCCGAGTTCGTCCAGGACGGGCTGTCCCATGCGGGTCATGGTGCGCATGGACACGGCCACGTAGGCGGAGTCGGTGATCTCGACGCCGATCGCGGACAGGTCGGAGCCGAGCGGGCCCATGCAGAACGGGACGACGTACATCGTCCGGCCGCGCATGGAGCCGCGGAAGACGCCCTTGTCACCGGCGAAGATCTCCCGCATCTCGGCGGGGTCCTTCCAGTGGTTGGTCGGGCCGGCGTCCTCCTCCTTCTCGGAGCAGATGAAGGTCCGGTCCTCGACGCGGGCGACGTCCGTCGGGTCGGACGCCGCGTAGTAGGAGTTGGGGCGCTTGATCGGGTCGAGTTTGCGGAAGGTGCCCTTCGCGACGAGCTCTTCGCACAGTCGCTCGTACTCGGCCTCGGATCCGTCACACCAGACCACGCTGTCCGGCTGGGTCAGTTCGGCGATCTCGTTCACCCAGGAGATGAGTTCCTGGTGGTTGGTGGGGATGACGGGGGGAGCCGCGATGTCGCGCGCCACGATCGCTCCTAAATGAGGGATTTTTTTTCTCTGTCTGCCCCGTGGGGGCCGCGACCCGGATGCTTCGCTTACTCCCTTTGGCGCTCATCCGGTGCCGACCGCACTCATTTGATCATCCGAGTCTACTGCGCATTTGTCCAGAGGGCCGCCCAACTGAGCGGCGTGAGGAACGCCACCACCTCCATGTTCCCCTGTGTTTCTTTACGTGCACGTTGAGTTCGCATGACCGACCCTTGAGGGTGCGCGGAATCCAACTGCCGTGAGATGATGGCCACTCCCGCGGGTGACCTGATTCGTAACCTACGGTTCCGTAGGTACGATGCGGCGCATGACTGCGTCCGCCCCCGACACTCCCTCGGAGACGCCGGTCGCCGACCGGATCTCCGAAGCGCTCTCCGTGCCGCACCCCATCAAGCCCAAGCTGCGCGGCTGGCTGCACCTCGGCATGTTCCCGGCGGTGCTGGTCGCGGGCCTGGTCCTGACCGCCCTCGCGGACTCGCCGCGCGGCCGTGTCGCCTGCGGCGTCTACGCCCTCACGGCCTGCCTGCTCTTCGGTGTGAGCGCGCTCTACCACCGGGGCACCTGGAGCCCCCGGATGGACGGTGTACTGCGCCGCCTGGACCACTCCAACATCTTCCTGATCATCGCCGGCACCTACACCCCGCTGACCCTGCTGCTCCTGCCGGGCAGCAAGGGCCGCTGGCTGCTGTGGGGCATATGGGCCGCGGCGCTGGCGGGCATCCTGTTCCGCGTCTTCTGGGTCGGGGCTCCGCGCTGGCTCTACACGCCCTGCTACATCGCGATGGGCTGGGCGGCGGTCTTCTTCCTGCCCGACTTCATGCGGACCGGCGGCATCGCGGTCCTGGTCCTGGTGATCGTCGGCGGTCTGCTCTACAGCGTGGGCGGAGTCGTCTACGGCATCCAGCGGCCGAACCCGTCACCGCGCTGGTTCGGCTTCCACGAGGTGTTCCACTCCTTCACGCTGGCGGCGTTCGTCGTGCACTACGTCGGGATCTCCCTGGTGGCGTACCAGCACGCATAGCGCCGACCTGCGGTTTTTCTTGACAGCAGGCCCTTTGTGACAGCTACTGTCACTTCATGGTTACGGTGCGTTCCACCCCGGCGGGCGGCCCCTCGCCGGGGCTGCGGGAGCGGAAGAAGATCAGGACCCGCGAATCGATCCGGTCGGCGGCGTTCGCGCTGGTCGGGCGGCAGGGGTACGACGCCACGACGATCGAGCAGATCGCCGAGCGCGCGGAGGTGTCGCCGTCGACCGTCCTGCGCTACTTCCCGGCCAAGGAGGACATCGTCCTCAGCGACGGGCAGGGGGCGCCCCTGGCCGACGCGTTCCGGGCCCGTCCGGCCGGCGAGCCCTGGCCGGAGTCGCTGCGGCACGTCGTGCGCGAGGCCGTCACGCGCGAGACCCGCGCACGGCCGGAGATCACCCGGCTGCGCTGCCGGCTGATGGCGGAGGTCCCCACGGTGCGCTCCCGGATGCTGGAGGCCATGGCGGGGGCGGGGCACACACTCGCGGCCGCCGTCGGCGAGCGCTCCGGGCGGGACCCGGAGAGCCTGGAGGTGCGTGTCTTCGCCATGTCCCTCGTCGGCGGGCTGGCCGAGGCCGCCCAGTACTGGGCGGGCACCGGCTTCCGCGACGACCCGGCCGACCTGGCCGATCGCGCCCTCGCCGTCCACCACCGGGGCCTCGGTGCCGAAAACCCCTGAGGCCCACGCCGTCCGCCGTGCGATGCTGATCGAGTGAACCGACCCGAGATCCACGTCGAATTCGGCGCCGAACTGCGCCTGTTCGTCCCGCACGGCCGGCGCCGCGGCCCCACCCCGGTGGCGACGGACGGGGTCTCCACGCTCGGCCATGTCGTCGAGTCGCTCGGCGTCCCGCTCACCGAGGTGGGCGCGCTCGTCGTCGACGGCCGCGAGGTGCCGCCCGCGCACGTCCCGGAGGACGGCGAGACGGTCACCGTCCGCGCGGTCCGCCGCCCGCAGCAGGTCACGGGCGCCCCGCTGCGGTTCCTCCTCGACGTCCACCTCGGCACCCTCGCCCGCCGGCTGCGCCTGCTCGGCGTGGACACGGCCTACGAGTCCACGGACATCGGCGACCCGGCGCTCGCCGCCCGCTCGGCCGCCGAGCGCCGCGTCATGCTCAGCCGCGACCGCGGCCTGCTGCGCCGCCGCGAGCTGTGGGCCGGCGCGTACGTGTACAGCACCCGCCCCGAGGACCAACTGCGCGACGTCCTCGACCGGTTCTCCCCCGAGCTGCGCCCCTGGACCCGGTGCACCGCCTGCAACGGGATGCTGCGGGACGCCACCAAGGAAGAGGTGGCCGAGCAGCTCAAGGGCGGGACGCAGCGGTCGTACGACGTCTTCGCGCAGTGCCGCGCGTGCGGGCGGGCGTACTGGAAGGGCGCGCACCACGAGCAGCTGGTGGCCATCGTGGAGCGCGCCCTCACCGAGTTCGACGGCCGGGGCTAGGCCCGGCGCACATCACCCTTTCCGCAGGCCACGCCGTCCCTGTTCGGGTCGAGGCGCAGCGGGTCGTCCTTGCCGTTGACCTTCAGACGGCCGTAGTCGTGGCTCTTCAGCCAGGTGCAGCGGGCCGCCGTCGTCTTCTTCACGTCCTTCGGGAAGGCCGTCGGGACGCAGACGTTGGCCGAGCCGTAGTGGCGGTCGCAGCCGGCGATCGTGGTGGGCACCTTCTGCGACGCCCGCTTCTTGCCGGGCTTGGTGACCTTGCCGGACAGGTCGTCGGCGAAGGAGTGGACGTGCGCGGAGGCGTCCGTCGCCCGCAGGGCCTGCGGGCCCGACAGGTGCACCCACTCGGCCACCGAGGGCACGCCGTTCGCGTCGACCGCGAAGAGCATGTACCAGCCGGGCGGGGCCAGGTCGGGGTTGCTCGTCACGTTGAGGTCGATGTTGTTGCCGTCCACGCTCAGCGGCAGGTCCACGAACCGCTGGTTCGGGTCGGAGGAGTGGGTCACCGCGGCGGGGCGGATCAGTTCGGCCTTGGCGATGGGCCGGTCGACCGTGATGCGCTGGGTGTCGCCGTAGTTCCACTCGGTGTCGATCACCGAGGTGATCTCCGGGCGCTCGCCCTTGAGCAGGTACGGCGGGGTGTAGATGGACACGTTGTGGTTCCAGGTGCCGTTGCCCGGGTTGTCGCCGGTGGTCATCACGCGGCCGTCGGGCAGCAGGAACGCCGAGGAGTGGTAGCCACGGGCCTCGGGGTCGGCGGCCACCGGGTCGAAGGTGTTCGTCTCCGGGTCGTAGATCGACGACTCGAAGACCGGGTTGGCCCGGTTGTGCAGGGCGCCGCCGGTCTCCAGGACCTTGCCGTCGGGCAGCAGCACGGCGGAGACGTACATCTTGCCCTGGTTGCCGGTCTGCGGGACGGGGCCGTTGCCGAGGTCGACGGTGCCCTGCGGGATGGGCGGGCCGGCGACGTACGACGGGTTCGGCTGCTTCAGGTCGATGACGTCCGTCAGACGGTTCGCCACCGGGTTGGAGTCGATGTTGCCGCCACCGAGGGTGAGGACCTTCTGGTCCTGCGCCGGGGGCAGCAGCACGCTCGCCGACTGGTCCCGCTCGTCCTTGTTCTGCAGTCCGGGCACCTGGGTGATGGTGTTGGCGTCGTAGTCGTAGATCGCCGAGCCGGTGCCGGGGATGTTGTTGCCGAACACATGGCTGCCCGAGTAGAAGAGGCGGCCGTCCTGCATCAGGATCATCGACGGGTACAGGCCCCAGTACGACCAGGTCTGGTTGACCTTCCACAGCGGCTGCCACTGCTGCTCGTCCTCGGACCACAGCTCGGCGGTCACCGAACCGGTGGAGTCCTCCTTCAGCCCGCCGAAGGAGATCACGTCACCGTTGCCGAGGATGGTCGCCGACGGGTACCAGTGGCCGTCGTTCATGTCGTTGGTCTTGAGGTAGGTCTCGGTGGTGGGGTCGAAGATGTACGAGTCCTTGTACCCCTGGTAGCCGATCGTGCCGTCGGCCGACGGGTAGCCCTTGTTGCCGCTCATGATCAGCACCCGTCCGTCGGACAGCTGCACATGACCGGCGCAGAACATGTCGTCCGGCGTCGGGATGACCTCGTAGTCGCCGGTCTGCGGGTCGTAGACGGCGGAGGTGAAGGTGCCCGCCTCGAACATGTCGGTGTCGTTGCCGGAGCCCGCGATCAGCAGCACCTTGCCGTTGTGCAGCACCACGGAGTGCATCGAGCGCACCGGGTTCTGCACCGGCAGCACGTCCCACCGGCCGTCGGCACACTCCTGCGCCGTGCCCGTGCACCCGGGCTCCGGGACCGGTTCGGCGACCTGCTCCATCGTGTAGTCGTCGGTGGTGGCCGAGCCCGTGCCGTAGACGGAGACCCCCCAGGAGATGCGGTCGGTGCCGGCCGGGACCTCCGGAGTGCGCACCGTCGCCTCGGTCCAGGTGCCCGCCATGTCCAGCGTCTTCAGGTCCGTCCAGTACTGCCAGCCGGCTGTGGCGTCGTGCCGGAACAGGGTGATGTTGGCGTCCGGCGTGGTCGTCTTGTACCACAGCCCCAGGTCGTACTGCTTGCCCGGCGTGACGACCGGTGCGCAGGCGGCGGACTCGGTGATCAGCGCCTTGCGGTCGCCCTCCAGGCGGCGCGTGAGGGTGACCTTCATGGCCTTGCTGCCCGTGTGGGCGTCGGCGACCGTCTCGAAGGTGAAGTCGTTGTCGCCCCAGCCGGACTTCGACCAGCAGTACGGCATGTCGCCGGTGCCGGCCGTCTCGAAGCCGGGGTTCTTGATGAGATTCGCGGCGGACGCGGGCTGGGGTGCGGTCAGCAGCAGTCCCCCGGTCAGGCCGGCCACGGCCAGCAGTGCGGTTCGGCGTCTTGATCTCATGTGGTGCTCCTTGCTGTGCGGCTCCGTTTTCCGTGCCGGCCTGAACGGCGCGGGAGATACACCAGCGCTTCGGTCCCCACGAAGCGCAGGACGAAGGTGATGACGAGCGCCAGCGCGGTGGCCGGGAGCGCGCCCATCCCGAACGTGGCGACCAGCAGTGCGATCAGCGGGATACGCACCAGCAGGTCGGCGTTGGCGAGCAGGGCGAACCGCGCGGTGCGGTCGGCCCAGTGCCGGAACTGCCGCCGCTCACGGAACAGCAGCTTCTCGATGAGCAGGAAGTTCCAGGCCACGCCGAGCTGGTTGGCGAGGATCTCGGCGGGCAGGTAGTGCATCCCGGCCTCGGTCAGCGCCCACAGTCCGGCGAGGTTCGGCACGAAGCCGGTCAGCCCGATCAGACCGAAGACGATCATCCGGGCCAGCGGGGAGGCGGTGCGCAGCCCGACGAGATGCCGCAGGAAGCGCATCCCCTCCTGCGCGGTCGACTTGGACTCCCCGGCGAAGCGGTCCTGGAAGACGAACGGGACCTCGGTGACCTCGCGGGGGCGGCCGCGCACCGCGAGTTCGAGAAGGATCTTGTAGCCGAGCGGCTGGAGCACCTCGGCGGTGACGGCGCTGCGGCGGATGGCGAAGAAGCCGCTCATCGGGTCGCTGATGCCGTGCAGCCTGCGCGGGAACAGCGACTTGGTCAGCCAGGTCGCCCCCCGTGAGACCGCCACGCGGTAGCTGCCGGCGAGTCCGGCGCGGCTGCCGCCCTTGATGTAGCGGGAGGCGACGACCAGTGCGGCGTTCGCCCGCTCCCCCGTCCCGACCAGCTCGGGCACCAGTGAGGGAGGATGCTGGCAGTCGCCGTCCATGACGACGACCCAGTCCGACCCGGCCGCCTTGATGCCCTCGACGACCGCGCCGCCGAGCCCGCCCACGGGCTCCGCGCGGTGCAGCACGGTCACCGGAAAGGGACAGTCCTGGGCGGCCTTCTCGATCACCTCCGGGGTGTCGTCGGTGGAGTCGTCGACGAAGACGACCTCGCAGGGCAGCCGGGACGGCACCGACTCGGTGATCTGGTGCAGCAGTTCACGGATGTTGGCGGACTCGTTGAAGGTCGGTACGACGATGGTGACGGCGCCCGGCTCGGGCACCTCGGCCGCGTACGCAGCCGGATCACCCAGCTCGCCGGGGACCACGGACTCCTGGCTCATCGCTCGCCTCCCGTCCCGGCGCTCCGAATCCGCCGGATCTCGATCCGGTCCTCACCGGCGCCGAACACGGCGACCGGCGTCGAGTGCTCCATCGCGGCCTTGACGTTCGGCAGATCGACCGCGTCCCGTCGTACCGTCGGCGAGGCGACCACGTAGTCGAGGTCGCGCCAGCCGTTCGGCATGGTCCTGGTGACGGCCGGGTCGAGGTCGGCCTTGTAGAACCAGATGACGCCGAGCCCCGGCTCGTAGCCCTCATGGACGAGGTCCAGCCACATCGCGTCGTCGACGAGCACCCGGGTGTCCTCGGGCCTGTCCACCTCGGTGGCCATCCACCGCGAGGCCGCCCGGTAGGGGGCGTTGGCGTCGGCGGTCATGGCGGTGCGGTCGCCGTCGTACCAGCGCGGTACCACGTAGGCGGCCGCGGCGAGGGCGAGGGCGAGGGCGAGCGCGTACCGGCCGCCCGTCAGGTACTTGCGCTCACCCGGCCGGCGCCACCGCCGCAGGACGGCGTGGGCGACGGAGGCGGTGCCCCCGGCGAGCACCAGGGCGAGGAACGGCAGCGCCTGGATGATGTACATGGCGGGCAGATAGCCCGGCCGCAGCGCCATCCCCGCGAGGATCGCCACGGCGAGCGCGGGCCCGGCGAGCGCCCGCGCGGTCACCGACCAGCGCCAGGTGACGACGAGCAGCAGCGCGCCGGCGAGTCCGCCGAGGGGCAGCACCCGGTCGTAGTACAGCCAGGACTGGAGCACGCCGTAGGAGCCGGTGCCCTGTTCGAGGATGAAGCCCGAGCCGGGGCGGCTCATCTGGTAGACGATGCCGTCCCAGAGCGAGACATGGCCGCTGCCCGGCAGCAACTCGCCCTTCAGCAAGGCGAAGAGCGGATACGAGATCCCCAGCAGGACGCACGCGGTGACCGCGCCGGTGATGGCGAACTTGCGGGTGTCGCGATGGCTGTGCCGCCACATGGTGACCAGCACGGCCGGCAGCACGAGCAGCATCGTCTCCTTGGTGAGCACCGCGGCCGCGGCCGCCATGCCCGCGCCGAAGTGATGCCACAGGTGCCGGCTCGGGGAGGCGGCGAGGGTGAACGCGAGCAGCGTCCACATCACCGCGAGGTTGTCCAGGAAGATCTCGCGCTGGAGGACGACCGACAGCGGGGAGAGACCGAACAGCGCCATGGCCAGCCCGGCCGCCCAGCGGGGCAGCGACAGCCGGCGCGCGAGGACGTACACCAGGACCGCGCTGATCGCGCTGATCAGCAGCATCATGACGCGCATCGAGCCGACGGTCATCGACTCGGGTGCGAAGTGCGCGGGGATCCAGGTCAGCAGGGCGATCTGGATCCAGCCGAGCGGCGGGTGGTCGTACCAGTACGTGTAGTGCGCGAGGCCCCGGCCCTCCTGCACGGCCCAGGCCTGGGCGAGGTAGGTGCCCTCGTCGTCGCTGAGGGTCGGGTAGTCGGCGATGTTCCAGCCCTGCACGACGAGGATCGCCACGAGCAGCAGGCCGCACAGGATGAGGTCGGGACGTGAGGAACGCAGTCTCTTGGGCGGCTTTGCCCGGTGTGTCGCCCCGGTTCTGGGCGCAGCTGTCCGCTGCGCGGGGACCTTGACTCCGGTCGCCGCGGGAAGTGTGGAGGTCACGCAGGAACGTCCTCTCGGTTCACGTGCGCGAGATGTGCGCCGACGTGGCTGGTCAACTCCCAGTCGTTGCGGCCGCGTTGTTCACGCCACACTGCGCGGACAGCGGCCCCGGCGAGCAGCACCTGGTAGAAGGGCCCACCGATGATCAGCTTGAGGTAGTGCACCAGACGGACCCGGAGCCCGTACTGCTTGCCGAAGTCGTGCAGTCCGACGAGCTCGAAGACGAAGGTGACGAGCGCCGTGACGGCCGGCAGGAAGGTGATGAAGGCGACGCCGACCGGCACGTCGAGGAACAGCGCGATGGCCACGTTGAGCGGGATGATCACGCCGGAGATCGCCTGGAGGTACGGCGTCATCAGGGTGTAGCGGGCGAGGAGCCGCTGGCGGAAACCGGGCAGCTGCTTCCAGTCCTTCTTCCGGTAGACCTGGAGGAAGCCCTGGTTCCAGCGGGTGCGCTGCTTGAGCAGCGACATCAGGCTGCCGGGGGTCTCCTCGCGGGTGACCATGTCGGAGTCGTAGGCGACGACGACCTTCTTGCCGACGCTGGACAGCCGCACGCCCAGATCGCAGTCCTCGGCGAGGCAGTTGGGGTCCCAGCCGTCGGCCTCGCGCAGCACCTCGGTGCGGACGAAGACCGTGTTGCCGCCGAGCGGGATGAACCCCTTCTGGGCGTGCAGATGGAGCCGCGAGCGGAACCAGAAGAAGTACTCCAGGCAGTTGCGCAGGCTGTACCAGCTGGAGTGGAAGTTGATCAGCTGTACCCCGCCCTGGACCACGTCCGCGCCGGTGGACCGGAACGCGTGGTCGACATGGGCGAGCAGCTCGGGATGTACCTGGTCCTCGGCGTCGAAGACCCCGACGACGTCGCCGCGGCAGTGCGGCAGTGCCGTGTTCATGGCCTTCGGCTTGTTCTTCTTCTCGTGGGTGTCGACGACGACCCGGACACGCGGGTCACGGGCCTCCGCCCGCCGGGCCACCGCGGTGGTCTCCGGGTCGTCGTGCCCGACGATGACGATGATCTCGAAGTCGGTATGGGTGGACTCCAGCAGGCGCTGGATGGTGTGGTCGAGCACGGCCTGTTCGTGCCGCGCCGGAAGCAGCAGCGAGAACGACACGTGCTCGGCGCCGTCCGGCCGGCTGAAACGGGTGGAGGCGAGCACTTCGGGCGTACGCCACGCGTGCATCTGCCACCACAGGGTGAAGGCCGCCATCCAGAACAGGGCAAGCGAAACGGCGGCAATGAAGACAGACGTCAGCAAAAGATCCCCCCAGATCTTCAAAAATCCCCCCAGGCACGGCGGAGCAGTTCGTCAGCCGCGGCACTGTGGAGAGAGTAGGGGGGAACTGTGAAGCGCGGTAGCTGTTCCGATAAATAGCTTGTTTCGGAACGGTACGGCGCCTAGAGGGACGTGTCCGAACACATGCCCAATTGGGCAGCCCGAACCGGCGCCTGATCAGGCCTTCAGCGCGGCACTCAGCCGTTCCGGATCCGTCGTCGGCGCGTCACAGGTGAAATTACGACACACGTACGCAGTCGGTTCACCGCCGGCCAGCGGGCGATCGGCGAGCAGCGGGAACTCCTCGCTCCCCGGCACGCCGTACGCGACCACCGCGCCCGGCGCCGTGCCCAGAAGCGCCGTACGGTGCAGGGACCTCGCCGCCTCGTCGTCGAGCGCCGGCCCGACGACGGCGACCTCACGCGGACCGTCCAGACGGGCCTCGGCGACCGCGAGGCCCCAGCCGATGAACCGCGGCACGCGCGGCCCGAGCGCCTTGACCACGCCCAACGCCCCCTCGGCGGCGGCGCGATGGGGCTGGGCGCCGGTCTGGGCCGCATAGCTCAGCAGGGCACCCGCGGCGGCCGTCCAACCGGACGGTGCGGCGTTGTCGGTCGGGTCCTGCGGACGGCGGATCAGCTTCTCGGCGTCGGCCGCGGTGTCGAACAGGCCTCCGGTCCTCTCGTCCGTGAACCGGGCGAGGACGTGGTCGAGCAGCAGCCCGGCGAACTCCAGCCAGGTGCCCTCCCCGGTCACGGACGCCAGCGCGAGGAAGCCCTCGGCGACGTCCGCGTAGTCCTCGAGGACGCCCGCGTTGCCGCCGGCCCGGCCGTCCTTGCTGGTCCGGGCCAGGCGAGCCTGGTCGTCGAGGTGGACACGGACGATCAGGTCGGCGGCGGCGAGGGCGGCCTCCACCAGGTCGGGGCGGTCGAAGTAGGCGCCGGTCTCGGCGAGCGCGGCGATCGCGAGGCCGTTCCAGGCGGCGACGACCTTGTCGTCCCGCCCCGGGGCCGGCCGCTCGGCGCGCGCGGCCCGCAGCCGCCGCTTGACGGACTCGACCTTGCCGGCGTCGAACACTCCGTCGGACTGCGGGAGTTGCAGGACCGAGGCGCCCTCCTCGAAGGTGCCCTCCTCGGTCACACCGAAGTACCGCGCGGCGAGTTCGGCGTCGTCGTCACCGAGGACCTCGCGAAGCTGCGCGGGCGTCCAGACGTAGTACGCGCCCTCGACGTGCCTGCCCGTGCCGTCGTCGCTGTCCGCGTCGAGGGCGGAGGCGAAACCGCCCTGCTCGGTACGGAGTTCGGCGACCATGAAGTCGGCCGTCTCCAGCGCGACCCGGCGGGCCGCCGCCGAGCCGGTGGCGCGCCAGAGGTGCGCGTACACCCGGCAGAGCAGGGCGTTGTCGTACAGCATCTTCTCGAAGTGGGGCACCACCCAGTCCCGGTCGACGGAGTACCGGGAGAAGCCGCCGCCGAGCTGGTCGTAGATCCCGCCCCTGGCCATCCGCTCACAGGTGTCCTGCGCCATCTGCAACGCGCCCTCGGCGCCCGTCCGGGCGTGATGGCGCAGCAGGAACTCGAGGGCCATGGACGGCGGGAACTTCGGGGCCCCGCCGAAGCCGCCGCGCTGCGCGTCGTACTCCCGGGTCAGTCCGAGCAGCGCCTGCGCCAGTTCCTGCTCACCGGGCGCCTCGGTGCCACCGAACCCGATCTCCCGCTCCGCGAGGTCCCGGGCGATCTTCCCGGCAACGTCCGTGACCTCGGAGCGGCGGTCCCGCCAGGCCTGGCTGACACCTTCCAGCACCTGCCGGAAGGAGGGCATCCCGTGCCGGGGCGCCGGCGGGAAGTACGTGCCGAAGTAGAACGGCTCCCCCGCCGCCGTGAGGAACACCGTCATGGGCCACCCGCCCTGCCCGGTGGCCGCCTGCAGCGCCTCCATGTACACCGCGTCGACGTCGGGCCGCTCCTCACGGTCGACCTTGATGTTGACGAAGTGCTCGTTGAGGTAGGCGGCGGTGGCGTGGTCCTCGAAGCTCTCCTTGGCCAGGACATGGCACCAGTGACAGCTCGAATAGCCGATGCTGAGGTGCACGGCTACGTCCCGCCGTCGCGCCTCCTCGAACGCCTCCCGCGACCAGGGCCACCAGTCGACGGGGTTGTCGGCGTGCTGCAGCAGGTACGGGGACGTCTCGTGCGCCAGTCGGTTCGGCATACCTCCATCCTGCCCGACCCGCTCCCGTCCGTCCCACGACGGCGTGTCCCCCGGCCTGCCGCCCCTTGCCGCCTCGCCCGATCCGTGCCGTGCCCCACGGGCCGCACCCGCGAGTGATCCCAGACCTGGTTCCTTGCGGCGCCCGGGCGAACGAGCGCGATGCGCGGCGACGCCGGCCATGAGTCCCGGCCGGCCATCACCTCGGCATCCCGATGAACGATCGAGTAGCCCTCGTCTCACACGGTGCAGAACCGTTGATCGCGCCCCTCTCGCCATCCCGGGCCCGCGCAAGGACACTCGTAGGCGAATCAGTCGACGCCGGAGGGGGACGGGACATGCGGGACGGTCATCGGGCCGAGGCCGAGCGGCTGTTGACGCGGGCGGTGGAGGAGGAGGTACGGCGCTCCGGGGGCCGTACCGACGGCAAGGTCCTCCTGGCCCGGGCGCGCGGCGAACTGGACGCGATGGCGCGGACCGCCACCGAGGAGTACGACGCCTACACCCGGGCCCTGGACGAGACGGAGGCCGGCCGGCTGACGTTCGGGCAGCGCTACGCGCGTGAAGGCGCCGGCACGCCGCTTGTCGTGGCGGGTGTCGCCGCGGTGGCGGCGGTGGTGGCCGATCTGGCTCTCGGCACGGGGGCGTGCACGGCGCTCGGCGCGGGCGTGACCGTCGGGGTGGTGGGTGCGGCGACGACCGTGGTGAAGGTCGCCGGTTCACATCTGCCGGCCGCGCACCACAGGGCGGGCGCGGCCGGCCAGCCGGGCGGACCGGAACAGCTGCGGCTGCAGTGGCTGACGGCGCTGGAGGTGCGCGGCATCCGCCCGTTCCTCGACCAGCAGCGGGTGCTCGCCGCGTCGACCGGACCGAAGAAGTCCGGGCCCAAACTGCTGGGCGCCGACAAGAGCGGTGCGGCACGCGGGCGGAGCGTGCTGCAGCAGTCGTTCGGGCAACTCCCGGAACCGGTGGGTCCGTTCTCGGGCCGGCGGCATGAGATGGCGCGGATCAGGCAGTGGGTGCAGGCGGCGCGTGCCAGTACGCAGACCCGGCCCACCGTGGTCGTCCTGCACGGGGCGCCCGGCACCGGCCGCAGCACCCTCGCGGTGCGCGCCACCCACGACCTGAAGGACCAGTTCCGCGGCGCGTGCGTGGTGGACCTGCGCGGCGACAGCCTGGACGAGCCGCCGCTGTCCACCCGCGAGGCCCTGCTGCATCTGCTGAACCGGCTGGGCGCGCCGCGCGAGCAACTGCTGTTCCGGGAGCGTTCGTCGGCCGACCAGCAGGTCAAGCGGCTGAGCGAGCTGTACCACCACCATCTGACCGGCGTACCCGTCACCGTCGTGCTCGACGACGCCTCCGACCCGGAACAGGTGCGTGCGCTGATCCCCGAGCGGTCCGACAGCCTGGTCCTGGTCACCGCCCGGGCACCGCTCGACCTCCCCGGCGACCTGCCGGCGTGGGTCCACCAGCTGCCCGTCGAGCCACTCGACGCGGCCGGCGCGGAGGAGCTGATCGGTGCGGCCGCGCAGGGCGAGAGCGGGCCGTACGACGCCGAATCCGCCGACGTGATCCGGCAGCTGTGCGGCGGGCTGCCGCTGGCGCTGCGCATCGCCGGCTCCTCGCTGGGCCCGCGCTCGCCCCGCCGGCTGGCCTCCGACCTCGGTGCGTACGGTCCCGTCGAGCCCGTCGAACGCGCCCTGTGGCTGCGCTACACCGACCAGGCCGAGCCGGCCCGGCGGCTGCTGCGGCGGCTCGCCCTGGCCGGGCGGGCCTCGCTGGGGGTGGCCGCGGCCGCGTCGCTGCTCGCCACCGACCAGGCCGAGGCGAACCGGCGTCTCGTCGCGCTCTCCCGGGCGGGCCTGATCGACCACGTCCGCGGCAACCGCTACCGCCTGCACGACCTCGTCCGCGCCTTCGCGCACGCCCGGCTGGTGGACGAGGAGGAGGCGCACGAGCGGTCGGCGGCGCAGGAGCGGCTGATCGTGAACTACGCCGACCTCGCCGACTCCGTGCTGCGCCTGGTCGACGGCAACATGTCGACCCGCTCCGACCGCTTCGGCCCGCACGGCTTCACGTCCCTGGACGAGGCGCTGCGCTGGCTGGACGAGGAGTCCAGCTTCATCACGGCGGCGTTGCGGCACGCGGAGGGCGTCGACCAGGGCGCCGTGCTGAACCTGCTGGGCGCCCTGTGCGACTACTGCCTGCTGCGCGGCGACCTCTACCGCCTGGGCGAGATCAGTGAACTCGCCCAGGCCGTCGACCAGGGCCTGCTGATCCGCTCGGTACAGTGGCGCACCGGCATCGCGGCCCGCCAGCTGGGCGAGCTGGACAAGGCGCGCACGACGCTGACATCGGTGGTCGACCTGTACCGGGAGGCGCACCACGACGCGGGCGCGGCCCGCGCCCTGTGCTCCCTCGGCATCACCCTGCACCACCAGGGCAACCTCACCGAGGCGGCGGCCCGGCTGCGGGAGGCCCTCGACCTGCAGGCCGCGCCCTCGCTGGCCACGGACCGGGCCTGGACGATGCACGCGCTGGCGGCCGTGGAACGCGACCGCGCGCACCTCGCCGAGGCCTTCGACCTGCTGACGCGCTCCCTGGAGCTGCACCGCGCCGGCGAGTCCCTGCACGGCGAGGCCTGGGCCCATTTCCAGCTCGGCCAGCTCCATCTTCGCCTCGGTGACGTACCGCCCGCCGAGACCGAACTGCGCCGGGCCCTCGACCTGTACGGCCGTACCCGCGACGCCCGTGGCCAGGCGTGGGCCCTGACCCAGCTGGCCAGGGCCCGGCTGGTCGCGGGTGACGCCCTCCCGGCGGTGGAGGAGCTGCGCCGGGCGGCGGCCCGGCACCGCGACAACGAGGACGCGCGCGGCGAGGCGTGGACCCTCTACTACCTGGGCCAGTCCCTGGAGGAGGCGGGCGACCTCGAGCAGGCGGTCCGCGAACTGGAGCGCTCCCGCACGATGTTCTCCCGCATGCGGGACGTCTACGGTCTGGCGTGCGCCCGGCACCACTCGGCGCGCGCCACCCGCGACCAACGCGCCGCCCAGACGGGCTCGCTGCGCAACTCCGGCTTCGCCCGGCAGCTCCTGGTCGACGCCCGCGCCGACTTCCACCGCATCGGCGTCGCCCACGGCGAGGCCTGGACCTGCCTGGAACTCGCGGTCGTCGACGCGGGCAACGCCCGCACGGCGGCGGCGCTGGCGCTGTGCGACGAGGCGGTGGGCCTGTTCGCGTCGTACGGCGACCGCCGTGGCGAGGACTGGGCCTGCTTCCTGCGCGCCACCCTGCTGCCGTACTCCGCTCCGGGTGGCGTGGAGGTCGGTACGGCGGTCGCGCAGGAGGAGCTGGCGCAACTGGCCCGGGCCGGCCATCCGGCTCGTGACGAGAAGCTGGACCACTACGTGGAGGCGTACCAGCTGCTGCTGGAGCGGGGCGTGGAACTGGAGGACGGCTGGCAGGCCTGGCGCCTGGGGATGGCGCCGAGCCGTCATGCCCGCGAGGTGATGGGGGTGCCGGTGGTCACGGCGCCGTGACACGGGGGCCGTCGGCCGGCAGGCGGCGGCTGTGCGTGGGCCGGCGGGCGCAGTCCCCCTTCCGCTGCGCCCGCGGACCACGCGGCCACCGCTGTCCGGGCGGGTCGGCGGCTCAGGCCTGCGAGGACTTCCCCGGGGTGCCCGCCTCCGCCGAGTCCTTGGCGGAGACCCCCGCCGGGTCCGGGGCCTCCTTGAAGTCGACCCGGCCCATGTGCCGGTTCATCGACTTCATCAGACCCCAGACGGCCAGGGCCATCACCGCGAAGACGATGAAGCCGAGGACGCCGGGGGTCACCTTGTCCTCGTCCAGCTCCTTGGCGAGGGGGACGAGGTGGGTCATTGCCAGGCTCGCGCTTGCGCTCATGTCAGGCATTGTCTCGGACGCCCGCGAAGAGGTCGTCCTCGGGGAGGGAGGTATCCGCGAGGGACTTCGCCAGCTCGTACTCCTCGGTGGGCCAGACCTCCTTCTGGAGTTCCATGGGAACCCGGAACCAGCCCCCGTCGGGGTCGATCTGTGTGGCGTGCGCGATCAGTGCCTTGTCGCGCACCTCGAAGAAGTCGGCACACGGGACGTGCGTGGTCAGGGTGCGGTCCTTGTGCCCGGAGTCGTCCCAGCGCTTGAGCCACTCGCCGTAGGGGGACTCCATGCCACGGTCCACCAGCGCCTTGTGCAGCGCCTCGGTGCGCGGCCTGTTGAAGCCCTGGTTGTAGTACAGCTTCAGCGGCTGGTACGCCGGGCCGTACTCGGACTCCGGGTACTTCTCGGTGTCCGCCGCGCCCTCGAACGCCACCATCGAGATCTTGTGGGTCATGATGTGGTCGGGGTGCGGGTATCCGCCGTTCTCGTCGTAGGTGGTGATGACCTGGGGACGGAACGAGCGGATCCTCTTCACCAGCTCACCGGCCGCCTTGTCGACGTCCTCGAGGGCGAAGCAGCCGTCCGGCAGCGGCGGCAGCGGATCGCCCTCGGGCAGGCCCGAGTCGACGAAGCCGAGCCACTCCTGCTTGACGCCGAGGATCTCGCGCGCCTCGTCCATCTCCTTCTTGCGTACCTCGTGGATGTGCTCCTCGATGTACTTGTCGCCCTGCAACTTGGGGTTGAGGATGGAGCCGCGCTCCCCGCCCGTGCAGGTCACCACCAGCACGTCCACCCCCTCGGACACGTACTTCGCCATGGTGGCCGCGCCCTTGCTCGACTCGTCGTCGGGGTGGGCGTGCACGGCCATCAGTCGCAGCTGGTCAGTCAAGACTCAATCCTCGTTTGGTCGGCGCCCGGGGTGACCGGGTGCGAACGGCGGCTTCTATAGTGACCGAATCGGGGGCCGATTAATTCCGGGGTACGGCCCGGAAGCCCCTTCGGGATCTTCGATCCCGCCCCGGCCGAGAGGACGATCATGAGCACGGCGAGCACTCGACTGCCCGAGGGCCGTTACGGCCGTTCCTCGGACGAGCGTGCCGACCGCACCCTCAAGGTCGTCGGGGTGGCCCTGGGTGCCCTGCTCATCGCCGTGATCAGCTATTTCGCCTATCACTACATCGCGCAGAACAAAATCAGCGCCGAAGTGATCAGCTTCGACCTCTCGGACAACGCGGTGAAGGTGGAGCTGGCCGTGGAGAAGGACGCGGGCACCTCGGGCTACTGCACGGTCCGCTCCCAGGCGGCCGACGGCGCCGAGGTCGGCCGGGCCGACTTCCGCTTCGGCGGGGATGCCGAGCGCCTCACCGAGGTGGTCACGCTGCGCACGACGGCGCCGGCGACCACGGCGGAGCTGCTGGGCTGCCACGCCGACTGAGACGGCATGTTATTTGCCGCCTTTGACCTGCGTTGACGTGATTTTGGGCCCTAATGTCCTCCCCCTTCCGCCTCTGAATTGTTAGGCTCGTGGTTTCGCCCACTCATGGAGGAACATTCTTCTGGGTAGGGCGATGCTTTGTATTCCCAGTACCGACGAGGAGCACCTGTGACCCAGACCAGCGAGAACGTCACCTGGCTGACCCAGGAGGCGTACAACAAGCTCAAGGACGAGCTTGAGTACCTTACTGGTCCTGCGCGCACGGAGATCGCCGCCAAGATCGCGGCCGCGCGCGAGGAGGGCGACCTGCGCGAGAACGGCGGGTACCACGCGGCCAAGGAGGAGCAGGGCAAGCAGGAGCTTCGTGTGCGCCAGCTGACCCAGCTCCTGGAGAACGCCCAGGTCGGCGAGGCTCCGGCCTCGACGGACGGCACCGTGGCGCCCGGCATGGTCGTGACGATCGCCTTCGACGGTGACGAGGACGACACCCTGGCGTTCCTGCTCGCCTCGCGCGAGTACGCGAGTGCCGACATCGAGACCTACTCGCCGCAGTCTCCGCTGGGGGCCGGCGTGATCGGACACAAGGTCGGCGAGGACGCGGAGTACGAGCTGCCGAACGGCCGGAAGGCCTCCGTGAAGATCCTCAAGGCCGAGCCCTACAGCGGCTGACCCCGTAGGCGCGGCGGCGAGGAGCCGCTGCCGCGCCGGCCTCGGTCCGCCCGTTCCTGACAGCCCCCGGCGTCCGTGCGACGCCGGGGGTTTCGTCATGCCCAGGTCAGCCGCAGTCCGCGACCGACCGGAACGGGGCTCCGTCGCCTCACGCCGTCGCCGAGCGGTACTTCCGCACCGCGAGGGTCCGGAATATCACGATGATCAGGGCCGAGTAGATCAGCGAGGCCAGGACCGGGTGCTGCAGGGGCCAGGCGTCCGACTGGGAGACACCGGGATTGCCGAAGAGCTCCCGACTGGCCTGGACCGTGGCACTGAACGGGTTCCACTCGGCGATGTGCCGCAGCCAGGGCGTCATCTGGCTGGAGTCCACGAAGGCGTTCGACACGAAGGTGACCGGGAAGAGCCAGACCAGCCCACCGGAGGTGGCCGCCTCCGGCGTCCGCACGGAGAGGCCGATCAGCGCGCCGATCCAGGTGAACGCGTATCCCATCAGCAGCAGCAGCCCGAACGCGCCGAGCACCTCGCCCACGCTGGTGTGCGTGCGCCAGCCGACCAGCAGGGCGACGATGGCGAGCACCAGCAGGGTCAGCGCCGTCTGCACGAGGTCGGCCAGGGTGCGCCCCGTCAGTACCGCCCCTCGGGCCATGGGCAGCGAACGGAACCGGTCGACCAGGCCCTTGTGCATGTCCTCGGCGATGCCCGCGCCCGCGCCGGCCGTGGCGAAGGTCACGGTCTGGGCGAAGATGCCCGCCATCAGGAACTCGCGGTAGACGCCGGGTTCGGTGCTGCCGCCGATGTTCATGGAGCCGCCGAACACATAGCTGAACAGCACCACGAACATGATCGGCTGGAACAGGCCGAAGATGATCATCTCGGGGATCCGGGACATCCGGATCAGGTTGCGCTTGGCGACGATCAGGGAATCCCTGACGGACTGGCCGAAGGGATGCGGGCGCGCGGCCCGGGGGGTGGCGTCGGTGACGGCACTCACTTGACGGACTCCTTCTTGCGCTTGCGGCCCTTGGCGTCGGCGGAGGTGTCCCCCGCCTCGTGGTGCTCCTCGTCCTTGGCCTCGGCCGCGTGCCCCGTCAGGGAGAGGAACACGTCGTCGAGGGTCGGGCGGCGCAGGCCGATGTCGTCGATCTCTATCCCGCGGACGTCCAGTTCGCGGATCACCTCGGCGAGGAGCTTGGCGCCGCCGGTGACGGGCACCGTCAGCTTGCGGGTGTGCTCCTCGACGGTGGTGTCGCCCTTGCCGAAGCCGGCCAGCACCTCGGCGGCCGCCGCCATGTGCTCACGCTCGTGCACCACGACCTCGACGCGCTCGCCGCCGGTGCGGGCCTTGAGCTGGTCGGAAGTGCCACGGGCGATCACGCGGCCCTGGTCGACCACGGCGATGTCGTGCGCGAGGTGGTCGGCCTCTTCCAGGTACTGCGTGGTCAGCAGGAGCGTCGTGCCTCCGGAGACGAGCTGCTTGATGACCTCCCACAGCTGCTGGCGGTTGCGCGGGTCGAGGCCGGTCGTCGGCTCGTCCATGAACATCACCGGCGGCGAGACCACCAGCGCCGCGGCCAGGTCGAGCCGGCGGCGCATGCCCCCGGAGTAGGTCTTGGCGGGCCGGTCGGCGGCGTCCGCGAGGTTGAACTGGCCGAGCAGCTCGCCGGCGCGGGCCTTCGCGGCCTTCGCGCTCATCTGGTAGAGCTGGCCGACCATCTGGAGGTTTTCCCGGCCGGTGAGGTATTCGTCGACGGCGGCGAACTGGCCGGACAGGCCGATGGAGCGCCGCACCTTATCGGGGTGTGCGAGTACGTCGACACCCGCGACGACGGCACGGCCGCTGTCGGGGCGCAAAAGGGTCGTCAGACAGCGGACCGTCGTCGTCTTGCCGGCGCCGTTCGGCCCGAGCAGGCCGAGGACGGTGCCCTCGGGGACATCGAGGTCGACGCCGTCCAGTGCCCTTACGTCGCCGAAGGTCTTGACCAGACCTTCGGCGTAGATGGCGCCTGGCATATGAGTCTCCACGTCGTGTGAGGTGCTTCGGAAGCACCGGGGCTGCGGGATTCGTCCCGACCGATGGGTAGGGCCACGAGACACACCATAACGCGATGTATCGCGTCTCTCAACGAAGCTTGCCCGAACGAGTGACGAAGACTTGGCGATCTTGACCCGACACCAGCCTGACCTCGGCCTTCGCGGGCAGCGCGCCATCCGGCGGCGACTCAGTCGATGACGGTGTACCCCGCGCTGCGCAGGGCCTCGCCGACCTCGACGCAGTGCGCCGGGCCCTTCGTCTCCAGGTGCAGCTCAACCTCCGCCTCCGTGAGCCCGAGCCGTGGATCGGTCCGTACATGGCTCACGTCGAGGACGTTAGCGTCCACCACTGACAACGCCCCCAGAAGCGTCGCGAGAGCACCTGGCCGGTCCGTCAGCCGCAGCCGCACGGCCAGGTAGCGGCCCTGTGCCGCCATCCCGTGCCGCAGCACGCGCTGCATCAGGACCGGATCCACGTTGCCACCCGACAGCACCGCGACGACCGGGCCCCCGAAGGCACCCGGATCGCTCAGCAGCGCCGCCACCGGACTCGCCCCGGCCGGCTCCACGACCAGCTTCGCCCGCTCCAGGCAGAGCAGCAGCGCGGTGGACAGCTCATCCTCGCTGACCGTCCGGACCTCGTCCACCAGATTTCCGATGAGTGCGAACGGTACGTCGCCCGGCCGCCCGACCTTGATGCCGTCGGCCATCGTCACCGGGTTCTCGATCGACACCGGGCGTCCCGCGGCCAGCGAGGGCGGATACGCCGCCGAGCCCGCCGCCTGCACGCCGACGATCCGCACCTCGGGCCGCACCGCCTTCACCGCGACCGCGATTCCCGCCGCGAGTCCCCCGCCGCCGACGCCGACGACGATCGTGCGCACCTCCGGGCACTGCTCCAGGATCTCCAGGCCCACGCTTCCCTGTCCCGCGATGATGTCCGGGTGGTCGAACGGGTGGATGAACACCGCGCCCGTCTCGGCGGCGTACTCCTGCGCGGCGGCCAGGGTCTCGTCGACCACCTGTCCGTACAGCCGCACCTCGGCGCCGTAGTCCCGGGTCGCACTGATCTTGGGCAGTGGGGCACCCTTCGGCATGAACACGGTGGAGTGGACGCCGAGCAGTGTGGACGCCAGGGCGACCCCCTGCGCGTGGTTGCCGGCGCTCGCCGCGACCACACCGGCCGCACGCTCCTCGGGCAGCAGCCCGGCGATCCGGACGTAGGCGCCGCGCAGCTTGAAGGAGCCGGTCCGCTGGAGGTTCTCGCACTTGAGGTGGACCGGGGCGCCCACCAACTGGGTCAGATACCTGCTGCCCTCCATCGCGGTGACACGTGCGACGCCGCTCAGCATCTTCTGCGCACCGCGTACGTCGTCGAGGGTGACCGGGGGCAAGGAGGGGGCCTTGCGGTAGTTCATGACTCAAGTCTCGCAGTTCACACGCCGTGGTCCGCGGTGTGACCAACGTCCGAGACCGGTTTGCGCAGCGCCGGTACGACCTGCCCCCCGGCCGCGTACCCTGTCCCCCAACCCAGCACCCAGCATGAAGTGAGCCCCCGGCCATGCCCACAACACCTGAAATGTCGATGGACATGACGACCGTCGGTGACACCGGCCTTCTCGACGCGCTGCAGCACGAGGTGGCGGTGTTCGCCCGGCGTGCCGAACAGACCCGGCTCGGCGGGGTCGGCCAGGTGCGCAACTCCATGGACCGCGCCGCGTACCTGCTGCTCAACCGGCTCGACAAGGAGGGGCCGATGGGCGTCAAGGCGCTCGCCGCGAGCATGGGTATCGACTCGTCGACGGTCACCCGGCAGGTCGCTCCGCTGGTCGACACGGGCCTGGTCAAGCGGACCTCGCACCCCGAGGACGGGCGGGCGGTGGTGCTGCAGCTCTCCCCGCGCGGGTCGGCGCGGCTGGAGGAGGTGCGCTCGTCACGGCGTCAGTTGATGGCCGAACTGACCCAGGAATGGGCGCCGGAGGAGCGCGAGGCGTTCTGCACGCTCCTCACCCGTTTCAACCACGCCCTGTCGTCGCGGATGGCGGCCCAGGGGGTGCCGGAGGCGGAAGTGCCGGCAACCTCCTGACGATCTCGGCTTGCCGGGGATCGTGGCGTTCCCGGGCCGGCGGGGTTCCGCCCAGGAGACCGGGTCCCCGCGGGCGTGCACGGCTCTTGACCGAGCGGACGCGCCTGCCCTCATATGAGACCGGGTCCCCGCGGGCGTACGCGGGTTCGCAGCCGGCACGCCGGACGCGCCGGCGGCCGGGCGGGATCCGCTTCCTCAGGTCGCTCAGGCGGGAGGCGCGATGCGAGAGCGGCAAGCGTCCCAAGGTGCCCGCCGGGCCCGGGAGTTCGAGGCGTTCGTGGCCGGAGCGGCGGGGCGGCTGCTGCACACGGCCACACTGCTCACCGCGGAGGCCCCGGACGCCCACCCACGCGCGCGGCGCCTGCTCACGCAGGCGCTGGCCCACACGTACGCCTCCTGGGACCGGCTGCGCGGCGAGGACCCGTACGTCCGCACGCGCGCGTACCTGGCGACCCGCTTCGCGCACCGCGCCTGGCACGAGTACGGCGCCCGCCGGAGCCGCCCGCACCCGGGCAGCGCGCTCGCCGGCCTGACGCCGCAGGAGCGCCTGGTGGTGGTCCTCAGGCTGTACGAGGGGGTCGCCGAGGAACAGACCGCGGCACTGCTGGGGCTGCCCACCGAACGCGTCCGCGCCGTCTGCGCCCGGGCGACGGCCACCCTGCTGCACCCACCCCGGCCGCCCACGCCCACGGCGACCGGGGCCGAGGTGGCGGCATCATGACCGGGAGGTCCCCGTGAGCCAGGCCGACCGGGACTCCGCCGCACGGCGGATCATGGAGCGGACACCGCCAAGCGTGCCGCCGGATCTCTGCGCCGACGCCGTACGCCTCGGCGACCGCCTGCTGCGGCGCCGGACCCTCGCGCTGCGCCTGCTCTGGCTGCTGCTCTTCGCGGTGACCGTGGCGTTCACCGTCTGGGCGATGACCGAGCGCCCCTGGGTGGAGCCGCCGTCGGGGACGACTCCACCGCCCACCGGCTGGTAGCAGCCGGCAGGCCGGGTCAGCCGAGCGCCTGCTGGAGGTCCTCCAGCAGGTCGTCGACGTTCTCGATGCCCACGGACAGGCGCACCAGATCGCCGGGGACCTCCAGGGCCGAGCCGGCCACGGAGGCGTGCGTCATCCGGCCCGGGTGCTCGATCAGCGACTCGACGCCACCGAGCGACTCACCCAGGGTGAACACCCTGGCCCGGTTGCAGACCTCGACGGCCGCTTCCTCGCCGCCCTCGACCAGGAAGGAGACCATGCCGCCGAAGGCACGCATCTGCTTGGCGGCGATCTCGTGCCCGGGGTGGTCCGGCAGCCCCGGGTACAGCACACGCGTCACGCGCGCGTGCCGGGTGAGCATGTCGGCGATCCTGGTCGCGTTCTCGCTGTGCCGGTCCATGCGCACCGACAGCGTCTTGGTGCCGCGCAGCACCAGCCAGGAGTCGAAGGGCCCGGCGACCGCGCCCATCGCGTTCTGGTGGAACGCCAGCTCCTCGCCGAGTTCCGCGTCGCCGACGATCAGCGCGCCGCCCACGACGTCGGAGTGGCCGCCCATGTACTTGGTCAGCGAGTGCACCACGACGTCCGCGCCGAGCGACAAGGGCTGCTGGAGGTACGGCGTGGCGAAGGTGTTGTCGACGACGAGGCGGGCGCCGGCGTCCCGGGCGATCTGGGCGACGGCCGCGACGTCGGTGATGCCGAGCAGCGGGTTCGAGGGGGTCTCCACCCACACGACCTTGGTCTTCGGCGTGATCGCGGCCCTTACGGAGGCCGGGTCGCTGGTGTCGGCGACCGACCATTCCACGCCCCAGCGGGCGACGACCTTCGCGAACAGCCGGAACGTGCCGCCGTAGGCGTCGTTGGGGATGACCACGTGGTCGCCGGGGCTGAGCAGCGTACGCAGCAGGCAGTCCTCGGCCGCCAGTCCGGACGCGAACGCGAGACCGCGGCGGCCCCCCTCCAGGGCGGCGAGGTTCTCCTCGAGCGCGGTCCTGGTCGGATTGGCGCTGCGGCTGTACTCGTAACCGCCGCGCAGGCCGCCTACCCCGTCCTGTTTGTAGGTGGACACCTGGTAGATCGGCGGTACGACCGCGCCGGTGAGGGGGTCGGCCGTGTTGCCCGCGTGGATGGCGAGCGTCTCGAAGTGCTGACTGATGTGCCTGTCGCTCATGAGAACCGAGCGTAGGCGTTCCACAGGGGGTGCCGCAGTTCCCGGCGGAGTATTTCCGGATCTCGACGGGTCCCGCGGCACACTCGGGGCTGCTCAACCGCGGCTTCGGGCCGCTCGGAGGGGCACCGCCCACCGCTCGCCGGGAGTTTTCCACAGGCCGGGCCGAGGGGGTTGGCCAATTGTCGGCGGCGTCTGGTTCGCTTGAGGCATGGAGATTCTCTGGGTCCTGTTCGCCCTGCTCATGATCGGCTTTGTGCTCGGTCCCGTCATGATGCGTAGGCGCAGGGGGATAGAGCTGGTCAAGCCGGGCCACCCGGACGCGGCGGACCCCGCGAACTACGGGTTCGTGCGGCAGGAGGAGCTGGACGTCCGCATGCCCGGCCCCGACCAGGACCTGCTGGACGTGCTGGACCTGGTGCAGCGCACGCAGGACCACCGGGCCGCGGCGCAACTGCTCGCGGGTACGGAGGCGGAGAGCGAGCTGCGCTGGCAGCGCGTACAGGCCTTCGCCGGCGCCGCGGCGCTGGAGCTGCAGCAGCGGCCGGGCGGCGTCAGCGACACGCCGGGCGGCCAGTGGCTGCGGGTGTGGCGCGCGGAGTCGCCCAAGGACGCGGGCGGCGCGGCGGTGCACGCGGAGTTCCTGGTGCAGCAGGCGTGGCGGACGGCGACGCCCGGCACCGACGACTTCCGGATCATCATGGAGGAGGCGAAGGCCGCGTGCGGCGACGCGGCGCTGCTCGCCCCCGGTGACCCGATCCCGTACATCGTCGAGCTGTCGGTGGCCCGCGGCCTGGCGTACCCGCGCGCGGAGTTCGAGCAGCTGTGGCTGAAGATCCTGGACCGCGCGCCGAACCACATGGGCGCGCACCTGGCCGCGCTGCACTACTGGTGCGAGAAGTGGCACGGTTCGCGTGAGCTGGCGACCCAGTTCGCGGAGGCCGCGGCGGCCCGCGCCCCGCAGGGCTCGTTGCTGGCGGCGATGCCGCTGTTCGCGGTCTTCGAGCACCTCCCCGAGGTGAACCTGGTCGCCGGCTTCTACCGGAGCGAGGTCGTGACCAAGGCGATCCACGGCGCCCTGCACGCGGTCCACTCGGCCCGCACCGACGACCCGATGCTGGCGCACGTGCGCCATCTGCTGGTCTTCTTCCTGGTCCGCTCCGAGCGCTGGTCCGAGGCCATGAGCCAGCTGATACACATCGACGGGCATGTGGGGGCGCTCCCGTGGACGCTGTCCCCGGACCCGGCCTCGGAGTTCGCGGTCTACCGGGCACTGGCGGTCGCGGGCTACGAGGCGAACGGCGGCAGCCCGGCGACGCTGCTGCGCTGAGCGAGGCGGGACGGCGATCCGGACGGCGACGGGGACAGCGACGGGGACGGCGATCGAGCCGGCGGTTGCGACTGGTGGACGGGGGCGTGGACGCCCCGTCGTGGCGCCCGGAATGCCCCGCGGTACTGGAATGTTCAACAAAGTACCGCCCCGCCGTGTGACGGCGACGGGGCGGGAACCGTACTGAACCCAGCAGAAGGAGCCCGACATGCTGTTCCGCCGCACGCCCAGCCTGCCTACCGCTGAGCAGGCACTGAAGGGCCGCGCGGAGCCCGCCTACACCGTCCCCGAGCGCCACACCGTCCTGGGCAACCCGCTGAGCGGGCCCTACCCCGAGGGCCTGGAGGTCGCCGACTTCGGCCTCGGCTGTTTCTGGGGCGCCGAGCGCAAGTTCTGGCAGCTGCCCGCGGGGGTCTGGACGACCCTCGTCGGCTACCAGGGCGGTCACACCGAGAACCCCACGTACGAGGAGGTCTGCTCGGGCCTGACCGGCCACACGGAGGCCGTGCGCGTGGTCTACGACCCGAAGGTGATCTCGTACGACCGCCTCCTGAAGACCTTCTGGGAGGCGCACGACCCCACGCAGGGCTTCCGCCAGGGCAACGACGTCGGCACGCAGTACCGCTCGGCGATCTACACCCACACCCCCGAGCAGGCCGCGGCGGCTGAGGCGTCCCGCGAGGCGTACCAGAAGGTCCTGACCGGTTCGGGCCACGGCCGCGTCACGACGGAGATCCTCCCGGCGGAGGACCGCACGTTCTACCCGGCAGAGGGCTACCACCAGCAGTATCTGGACAAGAACCCCGCGGGCTACTGCGGAATCGGCGGGACGGGTGTGTCGTGCCCGATCGGAGTTGCCCCGGCCGACGGGTGAGGCGTCGGGCGCTGATCCAGGTCCCGGCGGACACCGGATCGGAGCAGAGGGATCGCGGCGCGGCCGTGCGGCGCAGACGTCGCGCGGCCGCGCCGCACTGCGTGAGCCTCGCAGCCCCGACGCCGGCCTCGGCCCAGCCGCCTCGGCCGCGCCGCGCGGCCCTCATCGCACCACCCCGCCCGCCACACCCCCCGTCACCGCGTGCCCTGCGACCCAGTGTTCCTCGGGTGCCTCGATGCTTCTCCGGCGACGGACGCCCCGACCTCGCCACCGTGACCAACGAGAAGTACCCACGAGATGTACGGTCCGGGCTCAGTTCGACGGCGTCGAGGTCCCCGCCCCGGCCCGGGTCGCGTCCCTGCCCCAGCTGGCGAGGAGACGCAGACCCTCCGCGGACGGGGAGCCCGGCTCCGCGTGATAGGTGATCAGGGACTGCTCGGCGTCGTCGACGAGGCGGAAGGTCTCGAAGGAGAGGGAGAGGTCGCCGACGAGCGGGTGACGGAGCCGTTTGACGCCATGGCTCTTCTCCTTGACGTCGTGCGTGGCCCACAGACGCCGGAATTCGGAGCTCTTGACGGACAGCTCGCCCACCAGTGCCGACAGGCGCGGGTCGTCGGGGTGACAGCCGGCGTCCATGCGCAGGAAGGCGACCATGTCGAAGGCCTTCTGGTCCCAGTCGACGAACAGTTCGCGGTACTCCGGCCTCAGGAACACCAGCCGCGCCCAGTTCCGCTCCTGCGCCGCCATCTCCGCCCAGTCGCCGAAGACGGCGGCCGCCATCCGGTTCCAGACCAGGATGTCCGAGCGGCGCCCGATGATGTAGGCGGGGATGCCGTCGAGCGTGTCCAGCAGCTGCCACAGCGCGCCCCGCACATGCTGCGTACGCGCCGCCGGCTTCTTCTTGTGGTGCTTCGGTCTGGCCAGGTGGGTGAGGTGGGCGTGTTCGGCGCCGGTCAGCCGCAGTGCCCGCGCGATCGCGTCCAGCACCTCCGCCGACACGTTCCGCCCGTTGCCCTGCTCGAGCCGCGTGTAGTACGCCACCGACACCCCGGCCAGCTGTGCCAGCTCCTCCCGGCGCAGTCCGGGAACCCTGCGGTGCCGTCCGTAGTCCGGCAACCCGACGTCCTCCGGCTTCAGCCGCGCCCGCCGGCTGCGCAGGAACTCGCTGAGCTCGGCACGCCGGTCCAGGCCGCCGCCGGGCTCCTCCACGTGCGCGGGCTGTTCGTCCATGCCTCCAGTATTCACGGTCGTACGCACACGAACCTGCCCCCGCCAGTGGTAGGCACAGCGGACGTACGCAAAGCCGTGGCCTGGGTGGATGTGCCGTCCGGAGGCAGCCTTGACGATGTGCCCGGCAGGAAGGCAGCCGGGTGCGGAACAGCATCGCTAGGAGACCCCCGGCATGACCACTGTCACCGCGTACGCCGCCCCCGCCGCCAAGGCACCGCTCGAGCGCACGACGATCGAGCGGCGGGAGGTCGGTGAGTTCGATGTCCTGATCGACATCAAGTACGCCGGAATCTGTCACTCCGACATTCACCAGGCCCGTGAGGGCTGGGGCGAGGCCATCTTCCCGATGGTGCCCGGGCACGAGATCGCCGGAGTCGTCGCCGAGACCGGCACCGGCGTGACCAGGTTCGCCGTCGGCGACCGCGTGGGCGTCGGCTGCATGGTCGACTCCTGCCGTGAGTGCGACAACTGCGAGGCCGGCCTGGAGCAGTACTGCACGCAGGGCGCCGTGATGACGTACAACGGCGTCGGCAAGGACGGGCAGCCGACGTACGGCGGCTACTCGCAGAAGATCGTCGTCGACGAGAACTACGTCGTCGGCATCCCCGGGGACATCGGCCTCGACGAGGCCGCGCCACTGCTGTGCGCGGGCATCACCACGTACTCCCCGCTCAAGCACTGGAACGCCGGTCCCGGCAAGAAGGTCGCCGTCCTCGGCATGGGCGGCCTCGGCCACATGGCCGTGAAGCTGGCGCACGCGCTCGGCGCGGAGGTGACGGTCCTGTCGCAGTCGCTGCGCAAGAAGGACGACGGGCTGAAGCTGGGCGCCGACCACTACTACGCGACCAGCGACCCGCGGACCTTCGAGGAGCTGGCCGGCACCTTCGACCTGATCGTGTCGACGGTCTCGGCGCCGCTCGACTTCGGCGCGTACCTCGCCCTGCTGAAGACCGACGGCGCGCTGGTGAACGTCGGCGCTCCCGAGGAGCCCATCTCCCTCAACCTGTTCTCGGTGATCGTCGGCCGCAAGTCGCTGGCCGGGTCGAGCATCGGCGGCATCCAGGAGACCCAGGAGATGCTGGACTTCTGCGCCGCGCACGGCCTCGGCGCCGAGATCGAGCTGATCCGCGCGGACCAGATCAACGAGGCCTACGAGCGGGTGCTGGCGAGCGACGTGCGGTACCGGTTCGTGATCGACACCTCGACGATCTGACCGTTGACGCCGGTCGTCGGCGGTCCGGCGGCCTGAGCCGGACCGCCGGATCGCGGGGTGGCCGGATCGCGAGGCCGCCGGGCCGCCGGGCCGCCGGATCGCGAGGCCGCCGGGCCGCCGGGCCGCCGGATCGCGAGGCCGCCGGGCCGCCGAACCGCCGGGCCGCCGGATCGCGAGGCCGCCGGGCCGCCGACGGCTGTGGACCCCGTCTCGCGGCCCTGGCGCGGAAGAGCCGCCCGGGTCCTGACGTTATGAGAAGAGGACCGGACGAGGTCGGAACAGACCGGAAGTGACCGGAGGAGACCCGAGGAGGTCACCGATGACCGTCCAGCTGAACCACACCATCGTCGCCGCCCACGACAAGGAGGCCTCCGCCCGCTTCCTCGCCGGCCTCCTGGGCCTGCCGGTGAGGCCGCAGTACGGCCCCTTCACCCCCGTCGAGATCCCCAACGGCGTGACTCTGGACTACATGGAGACGCCGGGCGAGATCACCCCGCAGCACTACGCCTTCCTCGTCTCGGAGTCGGACTTCGACACGATCTTCGCCCGCATCGAGCAGGCAGGCCTGACCTTCTGGGCCGACCCGCGCCACTCCCGCCCGGGCGAGATCAACCACAACGACGGCGGCAGGGGCGCCTACTTCGAGGATCCCAACGGGCACAACCTGGAGATCATCACGCGGCCCTACGGAAGCGACGGCTGAGGACCACGGCGGCGGTCACTTCGGCGGCGAGATCGCCGACGGACTCACCCACCGCGACGGCAACGACCTCCACGGCCGGGTGCCGCTGTTCGCCCACGGCTCCCGGCACGCGGGCACGTCGCTGTTCACCGGCGCCAAGGTCGGCTCCCACGACGACACGCTGTTCGGCGAGAAGGCGTTCCGCGTCCCGTCCGGTGACGCCGGCTGACCACCTCGGTGAAGCGGACCGTCAAGGTCGCGGCGGCCGCCACGCGGATCGACGCCGGCTGGACGTTCCGCTCCAGGAAGCGGACCGCGGACATGGCCAGGCTGCCCGCGTCCCCGGTCCGCTTTCGACGTGTCTACGCTGACGCCGTGCCGGCGGGCTCTCCCGGCCTTCCGAAGGAGGCGTCGACGGTCAGGTCGACGGCGGTCTCGCCGCCCGCCGGGACGGTCACCTCGGTCGCGCCGAGCGTGAGGAAGCCCGCCGGCGCCGGCCGCGATGGTGGCCACGTGCGTGCCGTGGCCCTGCCTGTCGGTGGCGTCGGGCGAGGTGGTGAAGTTCTTCGACGCCACCGCCTGGAGAGTGACCCGTCACGAGCCGGCCATGACGGCGGCACGGCCGCGAACGTCGTACCGGACTTCGCGGCGAACGTCGTACGGGACTTCGCGTTCCGCTACGGGGTGGCGTTCTCCTTCACCGATATCCGCCCCTTGCGGATCGTCGCCACCCGCGGGGCCTTTCTCGCGATGGCGGAGTCGTGGGTGACCATGATGAAGGTCAGTCCCAGCTCCTTCCAGGTGCGTTCGAGTACGTCCATGATCTCGTCGCGCATCGACTCGTCGAGGTTTCCGGTCGGTTCGTCGGCCAGCAGCACCTTCGGCCGCTTCACCAGCGCCCGCGCGATGGCGACGCGCTGCTGCTGGCCGCCGGACATCTCCCCGGGCAGATGCCCGAGCCGCTCGCCGAGCCCGACCGACTCCAGCGCCTCGGCGGCGCGTTCCCGCCGGTCCCGGGCCCTGATGCCGAGCGGTACGAGCGCGGTCTCGACGTTCTCCTGGGCGGTGAGCGTGGGGATCAGGTTGAAGCTCTGGAAGACGAAGCCGATGTTCTCGCTGCGCACCCGCGTGAGCCGGGCCTCGGGCAGCCTCGCCAGGTCGGTCCCGTCGAGGAGGACCTCGCCGGAGGTGGGCCTGTCGAGCCCGCCGAGCATCTGCAGCAGCGTCGACTTGCCGCCGCCGGTGGGGCCCTGGATGACCAGCCGGTCGCCGTCGGGGATGACGAGATCGACGCCGTCCAGCGCGCGCACGGTGTCCTTGCCCCGGTTGTAGTGCTTGGTGACGCCTCTGAGTTCGTACATGGTGCAGCTCCTGGGTGCTTCGGAGGGTGGGAGGCGCGCCCGAGGGGCGCGGGGCCGCGTCGTCACGTGGCTGGGCCGCGCGGGCGCGACGGGCTACGGGGGCGCGACGGGCTACGCCGGGCCCGCGCGGCGGCCGGCTATGCCACGCGCCGCAACGCGTCCGCCGGCCGCAGGCGCGACGCCCGCCAGCCGCCGAACGCGCCGGCGACGAGCCCGCCGGTGACAGCCAGGCCGACCGCGAGGGCGATGGTGGTCAAGCTGACGGGGGCCGTGAGGGCGACGTCGAGCGTGCGGCTCGCGGCCTGCCTCGCCGGGCCGCCGCCGAAGCCACCGCCGCCTGGGCCGGCCGCTCCGCCCCCGGTGCCGCCGAGTTCGGCCTCCAGGGTGGGGCTGATCGCGGTGACCGCGTACGCCCCCGCCAGACCGAGCGCGATGCCGAGCGCACCGCCGACCAGCCCGTGCACGACGGCCTCGCCGACGACCTGCCGGGTCACCCGCCCGGACCGCCAGCCCAGCGCCTTCAGGGTGCCGAACTCCCGCACCCGCCTGGACACCGCGGACGAGGTGAGCAGCCCGGCGACCAGGAACGCGGCCGCGAGCACGACGATCGACAGCCACTTGCCGACGCCGGCGGCCAGGTCGGAGGCGGTGGACAGGGAGCCGGAGACGGTGTCGGCGAGGTCGGCGGAGGTCGTCACGGTGGTGCCGGAGATGTTCTGCTGGATCTCCGACTTGACGGCGTCGATCCGCTGGGAGTCGGCCGCCTCGACGTAGATGGTGGTGACCTTGTCCGCCGAGTCGCTGAGCGTCTGCGCCTGCTTCAGGGGGATGTAGAGGTTGGCCGCCGCCTCGCCGCTGTCGGGGGTGGCGATGCCGATGACCTCGTAGGTGACGTCCTTGATGGTGACCGTGTCGTCGACGGCCAGCTTCTTCTCCTTGGCGTAGGAGGCGTCGGCGACGGCGACCTTCGCGTCGGTCTCCGAGGACGTGAAGGTACGGCCGCTGGTGATCTTCGAGGTGGTCAGCGGGCCGAGCGCGGGCTCGGTGACGTCGGTGCCGAAGACGGAGTAGCTGTTGACGCCGAAGTCCGCGCCACCGCCCTGCACCCGGCCCTCACCGGCTGGTCCGGACGGCCCGCCACCGCCTGTGCCGCCGCTGCCCTGTTGCAGCTGACCGGGGGTGAACTCGCCGCTGACCTGGATGACCTGAAGGCTCAGACCGCCGACGGCGTGCGCGACGCCGTCCTGCGAGCCGACCTTCGCCACGGTGGAGCTCGCCAGGGTCTGGAGGCCCTGAACCATGACCCGGTCGCTGCTCTGCTCCTCGCCGGAGCCGTCCTGTCGTGCGTCGAACCGGAACCGCGGCCCCTGCGCCTGCCCTTCCTCGGCGGGATCGGCGGCCTTGGTGACGGTCATGTCGGTGCCGAGGCCGTACAGCGACCGAAGGACCTTGTCCTGGGCCTGCCCCATGCCGGACGACACGGAGTTGACGACGATGACCAGCGCGATGCCCAGCGCGAGTCCGGAGGCGACGACGAGGGCCGCCTTCCTGCGGCGGCGCAGTTCGCGCCTCAGGTAGGTGAAGAACATGTGCCGCAAGCTAGGGAGGCACCGTGATGACCGGATAAGGCACGGATAAGAGAAGGATGAGAAGCAGGCCGGGGAAGCGGGAAGGGCGAGGGCGCGTGGCGGCGGGACGGGAAAGGGCGAAGGCCGCCCTGGGTGGGCGGCCTTCGTCGTCGAGTCTGTGTCAGGAAGCGGGCGTCAGACGGCGGAACCGGCCTTCCACTGCTCCCAGCTCATGTTCCAGCCGTTGAGGCCGTTGTCCGGTGCGATGGTCTTGTCGCCGGTGTTCTGGACGACCACGACGTCACCGACCATCGAGTTGTCGTAGAACCACGCGCCCTCGGTCTTCGGGTCGTTCGCGCCCTTGGTGTCGTTCAGGCCGACGCAGCCGTGGCTGGTGTTGACGTTGCCGAAGATGGAGTCGGCGCCCCAGTAGTTGCCGTGGATGAAGGTGCCGGAGCTGGACAGCCGCATGGCGTGCGGGACGTCCTTGATGTCGTACTCGCCCTTGCCGTCGTCGTCGGTGAAGCCGACCGTCGCGCCGTTCATCCGGGTCTCCTTGAACTTCTCGGAGATCACCATCTGGCCCTCGTACGTCTTGTTCTCGGGCGAGCCCGCGGAGATCGGGATGGTCTTCACGACCTTGCCGTCCTGCGTGACCTTCATCTGCTTGGTCTGCGCGTCGACGTAGGAGATCTGGTTGCGGCCGATGGTGAAGGAGACCGACTTCTGCTGGACGCCGTAGACACCCTCGGCGCCCTCGACGCCGTCGAGCGCCAGCTTCAGCGTGACGGTGGAGCCTTCCTGCCAGTAGTCCTCGGGGCGGCAGTCCATGCGGTTGGCGTTGAACCAGTGGCAGGCGACCTCCTGGCCGCTGCTGGTGGAGACGGTGATGCCCTTCTGGACGTCCGCCTTGTTGGTGATCGCCTTGTCGAAGTTGATCGAGACCGGCATGCCGACGCCGACCGTGGTGCCGTCGTCCGGCGTGAACGAGCCTATGAAGCTGTTGTCCGGGGAGACCGTGGTGAAGGAGGCGTTCTCGTGGGCCTTGAGGCCCTTGGCGTCCTTCGCGGTCACGGCGACCTTGTAGCGCGTGGAGCGCTCCAGCTGGGCGCTGGGCTTCCAGCTGGTCTTGTCGGCCGAGATCTCACCCTCGACGGCGGTGCCGTCGGCCGTCGTCATCGACACCTCGGTGAGCGTGCCCTTGCTCACGGTGACGGCCGCCGAGTTGTTGATGGAGGCGTTGGCCGAGCCGTCCTTGGGTGTGATCTTGATCTGGGCCTCTGAGGTCTTCTGCGCGGCCGCCTCGTCGACCTTGGCCTGCGAGCTGTCGTTGCCGCCGTCGCTGCCGGCGGCGTCCCCGCCGGAACACCCCGAGAGCACCAGTACGCCGCCGAGCAGTGCGGACGCGGCCGTCAGGCCCCTGCGCCGCCTACTGTTCGTCATCACACGCTTCTCCATCGTTGCCGAATCCCCAGAACCCCGAAAGCCCCGTCGAGAGTCCCCATCAACCAAGTTCAACGCTACGACCGGTTCGTCCCGTTCCACATTCCTTCGATGTGTGGGGCACACCACCTCCACCGGCCCGGTGGCCCGTGGTGCCGGTGTCGGTCCGCGCACCCCGTGAGACGAACGAACCCCGGGCGGTGGTTGCCGCCCGGGGTCACTATTTTCCCAAGCCGCGTCAGCCGACCCGCTCTTCTTCGTCGTCGTCCGCATCATCCTCGTCGAGATCCCAGTCCGGCGAATCAGGGTCGTAGTCCACCTGCTCGCTGCTCCAGGAGGCCTGCTGGAGCTCGATCCCGGGCACCTCGCTGACCAGGTCGAACGGGTCCACGAGATACGCGAGTGCCTCCGCGGTGTCTTCCGTCACAGCGCTCTCGGCGTGTACCCGCTCCTCGGCCTGCATATCGGCGTCCTCGGAGATCCGCCGCTGTGCCGCCCGGGTCACTGCCTCAGCGTCGTCGATCTGGAGGACGAGTTCCACCCGAAGCCGTACAAAACCTGCTGTCTCTGGAGTGCTCATGCCCGGAGCGTACGGCCAGGGGCCCCCGCGACTTTCCCACGACCCGCGGCTTTCACTAGCATCGCCCCACACGGCCAATTCGCCAGCGTCACAAGGGGATCGATATTCCGTGTCATCCGCTCGCCGTCCGTTGCTGACCGCCACCGCCGCGGGCACCCTGCTGGGGGCCCTGTGGTTCGTCCCCTCCGCGAACGCGACGGGTGACGGGCCGGTGAGAGAGCGGGCCATGTCGGTGATGACGACGCAGGCCAGGGCCACCACCACGGACACCGCGACGGCCACCGTCACGGACTCGGGCGCCCTCTCGGACACCGCGGTGTCCGGGGCCGGCGGGACCCGCCTCGCGGACACCGGCAGCTTCGACAGCACGCCCTACGTCCTCGGTGGCGCGCTCTGTCTCACGCTGGGTGCCGGATTCGTGGCGTACTCGGTGCGCCGCGAGCGTCCGGGTCCCTGACGAACCGCCGGCGCGGCACCGGCGGACACCGCCGCAACACGCAGCGGGAAGTTCGCCTGACGCGCAATTGACCTGCGCCTCACAGGGCGATGTCGGGGGGTACGACGGCAAGGCGCCCGACGCCCGGTTCCCCGCCTCCAAGAGCGAGGTCGAGGTCGACAGGGCGGGGTGCGAGCCGCTCGCCCACGCGCTGACCGGTCTCGCGCCGGGCGGATCCGCCGGCGGCGCCCGCGCCATGGCGACCGAGCAGAAGTCCCCCACCGACACGGCCCCCAGTCCATGCGGGACATGACGCAGGGCGAGTTCGAGGACGCGTTCTCGGACGCCCTGAGCGTCGACATGACCGCCGTCGGCCTCTCCTCGTACGACGGTGACGGCGCCGCGGCGAAACCTTGGGGTCCGTCTCGGACGCGATCGCCGTGTGCGCGGGCGGCTTCACCCTCACCGCCAAGGGCGCCGAGCAGAAGATCGTCAAGATCGCCTCGGAGAAGGGCTCCGCCACCGGTGACGAGTCGGCCGCGATCTCCGCGTCCGTCGTCATGGAGGACAAGGGGGCGCCCGGCACGGTGCACGCCGAAGGGCGCGGCACGGCGGCACACCGGCGACCTACTGCACGATCAGCATGGGCGCGCTGGTGACCGGCGAGACGTACGAGATTCCCGCCGCGGTGGTCGAAGCCCGGACCGCCAGGCTCGGGTAACCACTCGTGGGGCCCCGGCCGACGTACGCCGGGGCCCGCCGCCCCTTGGGCTACCGCAGCGGGCCGGTGACCGTCTGCACCGCCTCGACCAGCCGTCCGTCGCGCACGAACGCCTCGGCCGCGGCCAGGTCGGGGGCGAGGAAACGATCCGGCCCGGGACCGGCCACCCCGGCGGCCCGTGCGGCATCGATGACGGCCCGCGTGGCGGGGGCGGGGGTGAGCCCCTCACGCAGTTCCACGGCGCGCGTGGCGGCGTAGAGCTCGACCGCGATGACCCGGGTGAGGTTGCCGACGGCCGTGCGCAGCTTGCGCGCCGCCGACCAGCCCATCGACACGTGGTCCTCCTGCATCGCGGAGGACGGGATGGAGTCCGCGGAGGCCGGTACGGCGAGCCGCTTCAGCTCGCTCACCAGCGCGGCCTGGGTGTACTGGGCGATCATCAGCCCGCTGTCCACACCGGCGTCGTCGGCGAGGAAGGGCGGCAGCCCGTGGCTGCGGTTCTTGTCCAGCAGCCGGTCGGTGCGCCGCTCGGCGATGGACGCGAGGTCGGCGGCGGCGATGGCGAGGAAGTCGAGCACGTAGGCGACCGGGGCGCCGTGGAAGTTGCCGTTGGACTCGACCCGCCCGTCGGGGAGTACGACGGGATTGTCGACGGCGGAGGCGAGTTCGCGGTCGGCGACGAGGCGGGCGTGGGCGAGGGTGTCGCGTCCGGCGCCGGCGACCTGGGGGGCGCAGCGGACGGAGTAGGCGTCCTGGACGCGGGGCGCGTCGTCCTGGTGATGGCCCGTCAGGCCGGAACCCTTCAGCACGGCCAGCATGTTGGCGGCGCTGGCGGCCTGACCGGGGTGCGGCCGGATGGCGTGCAGCTCGGGGGCGAGGACCTTGTCGGTGCCGAGCAGGGCTTCCATGGACAGGGCCGCGGTGACGTCGGCGGACTTGTAGAGGGTGTCGAGGTCGGCGAGGGCCATGAGCAGCATGCCGAGCATGCCGTCGGTGCCGTTGAGGAGGGCGAGGCCCTCCTTCTCGCGCAGCTCGACGGGCGCGATGCCGTGTGCCGCGAGCAGTCCGGCGGCGGGCCGCACAACCCCGTCCGGGCCTTCGGCGTCCCCTTCGCCCATCAGGGTGAGGGCGCAGTGGGACAGGGGCGCGAGGTCGCCGGAGCAGCCGAGGGAGCCGTACTCGTGCACGACGGGGGTGATGCCGGCGTTCAGCACGTCGGCCATGGTCTGCGCGACCTCGGGGCGCACACCGGTGCGGCCGGAGCAGACGGTCTTCAGCCGCAGGAACATCAGCGCCCGTACGACCTCCCGTTCGACCCGCGGGCCCATGCCGGCCGCGTGCGAGCGGACGATGTTGCGCTGGAGCCGGGTGCGCAGCTCCTGGCCGATGTGCCGGGTCGCGAGGGCGCCGAAGCCGGTGGAGACGCCGTAGACGGGGTCGGGCTTGGCTGCCAGGGCGTCGACGATCTCGCGGGCCGCGGTGAGGGCGGACACCGCCTCGCCGGAGAGCTCGACGCGCGCGCCGGCGCGCGCCACGGCGAGAACGTCGGACGCGGTGACACCGGACGTCCCCACCACCACAGTGTGCATATCCATATTCAGGAGCGTACGCAGTGAATTCCAGGATGTCACGAGTGGGGACGGGATGTGACCCTTACCGCCCGATGCGCGCGAATCCGCGCGGCGTGACCCCCGCCTGCCCCGCCCCGCCAGGGACAGGGCACCGGATGGCCGCAGCGCTTACGGTATTAGTGCATACCAGGCGACTTCCTCACATATGCGGGTGTTTGGCGTGGAAGAACAGCGGACGCCCGAACTGCACGGCGTACTGGGAGCAGAGCAAGCCGCGGACCTGCCGTACCAGCGTTCCACCCTGAACACCGCGCGCGCGGTGTCCCGGGGTGCCGCCCTGGCGGGCGCCGCGCTCGGCGCCGTGGGCCTGACCGGCTGGGTGTCCGGCCTCGAGGTCCTCAGGCGGCTTCCCGGCGCCGGGGCGACGATGGACGCCAACACCACCGTGGCTCTGCTGGCACTCGGCGCCTCCCTGTTCGTGTCGGCGCTGGCGCCCGCCCGCGGACGCGTCCCCGTGGGGCTCGTCGCCGCGGCCCGCGCGGCCGCGGTCCTGGGTTCGCTGATCGGCGGGCTGACCCTGGTGCAGTACCTGACCGGCACGAGCCTGGGCATCGACGAACTGGTCGTCGAGGACGACGCGGCGCCCCCCGCGGGCATGGTGCGCGGGCGGATGGCGGCGAACACGGCTCTGGCGCTGACGATCGCGGGCGTGGCTGCGCTGTGCGCGAGCCTCACCCGGCTTCCCGCCTGGACGAGTCAGGTCCCCGGCCTGGTCGTCCTCGCCCTGGGGATGCTGCGGCTGTACGGCTTCACGTACGCCGTGCCGGAACTGGAACGGTTCGGGCTGTACAAGGGCATGGCCCTGTACAGCGGGCTGGCCCTGATGCTGCTGGGCGCGTCCGCCCTTCTCGTCCGGCCCGACGAGGGCCCCGCGAGTCTGCTGACGAACGCCGGCACCACGGGCGCGCTGGGGCGCCGGCTGTTCGCGACCGTCCTGGTGGCGCCGCCGCTGCTGGGGTGGCTCGTCCTGGCGGGCGAGGACGCGGGACTGTTCGGAACACGGCTCAGTACCGCACTGCTGGTGTTCGGGCATGTGATCGTGTTCGGCGCGGTCGTCTTCGCGGTCCTGACCGTGGGCCGCCGTGTCGAGGTGGCGCACGCCCGTGCCGAATGGCAGGTGCGCCAGAACGAACTGCTGCAGGCGTTCATGGACCACACGCCCGCGGTGCTGTTCATCAAGGACCTGGACGGCCGTTTCCTCGCGGTCAACACGACGTTCGAGGAGAGCCTCGGCCTGCCCGCCGAGCGGGTACTGGGGCGGCGGGACCAGGACGTCCTGCCGCCCGATCTGGCGCGTCAGGCGCGGGCCGCGGACCTCGACATGCTGGCGGGCGGCGAGCCCCTGCAGCGGGAGCAACGACTCGCCCTGCCCCAAGGCCCGCGCGACTTCCTCACCAGCCTGTTCCCGCTCAGCACCGCGTCCGGGAAGCCGTACGCCGTAGGCGGTGTCGTCACCGACATCACCGAACAGGTCGCCGCCCAGCGCGAGGTCCGGCAGGCCAGCCGGCGCTTCGTCGCGCTGCTGGAGTCGGCCCCCGACGCCCTGCTGATCACCAATGGCCAGGGCGCCGTCGTCATGGCCAACGCGCAGGTGCAGCGCATGTTCGGGCGTGCGCCCGCCGACCTTCTCGGCGCGGCCGTCGTCGACCTCGTGCCCGGCCCCGCGCGGCAACGGCACAGCGCCCTCCTGCGTGCCTATCTGGGGCAGGAGCATCCGAAACCGATCGTCGTGGACCGGGGCCTGTACGGGCTGCGCGGCGACGGCGGCGAGTTCCCCGTCGAGGTCAGCGTCAGCAGCCTCCAGGCCGAGGAGGAGACACTGGTGTTCCTGACCGTGCGGGACATCACCGAACGCCGGCAGGTCGAGGCCGAACGGGCCGAGCGCTACGAGGAGCACCGGCGCATCGCCTACACACTGCAGCACAGCCTCATGGGGGAGCCGCCCCGGCTGCGAGGCCTGCCCACCGCCCACCGGTATCTGGCGTCCGTCCAGGACCCCGGGGTCGGCGGTGACTGGTTCGACGTCGTCCCGCTGGGCCGGGACCGCACCGGCATCGTCGTCGGGGACGTGATGGGCCGGGGTCTGGAGGCCGCGGCCGTCATGGGCCAGCTGCGCGCCGCGTCCCACGCGCTTGCCCGCACGGGCGTCTCGCCCAGCGGCCTCATGACCGGCCTGGACGCGTTCGTCGGCGACCTGGCCGACCAGCTGGTCACCTGCGTCTACATGGTGATCGACCAAGGCACGCACGAGGTCACCGTGTCGTCGGCGGGGCACCTCCCGGTCGTCCTCCTGCCTCCCGGTGAGGCGGCCCGCCGGCTGCAGGCACCGGTCGGGGTGCCGCTGGGCGTCAACGACTCGTGCGGCAGCGGCGTGCCGTTCCGGCAGACGACCCAGCCGCTGCCCGCGGGCAGCGCGCTCGCGCTCTACACCGACGGACTGGTCGAGCGGCCCGGTACCGACATCGAGGCCCAGATCGACATCCTCACCCACACGCTCGACACGGCGCTGAAAGACGTCCCCCCGGAGGCCGAAAGCCTTGAGCGGGCGGTGGACCAGCTGATCGGAGCGCTCATTCCGGACACGGCCGTGCACGACGACGACGTGACCCTGCTGCTGGTCGGGCTGCCCGAGTCCCGTGGATGACAGGGAATCTGTACATTTGTGCGTAGAGTCCACGACCGCGAAACGTGCGGCGGTCACGTCGTGCTCACGAACCTCGCAGGCGAGGCAGCATGCTCGACTTGAGTGCACCGATCGTGGCCACGTTCCTCGTGTACCTGGCCGTCATGATCGGAACCGGGGTCTGGGCATACCGCCGCACGCGCACCCTCGCCGACTTCGCCCTGGGCGGCCGCCGGCTCAGCGCCCCCGTCGCCGCGTTGTCCGCCGGAGCCAGCGACATGTCCGGCTGGCTGTTCCTCGCGTTCCCCGGAGCGGTGTACGCGGCCGGCATCGGAGCGGGCTGGCTGGCGGCAGGCCTGGTGCTCGGCACCTACCTCAACTGGCTCTTCGTCGCGCCGAGGCTGCGCACGTACACCGAGCGCGCCGAGAACGCGGTGAGCCTGTCGGCCTACCTTGAGGAACGTTTCGAGGACCGCACGCGCCTGCTCCGCATGGTCTCGGCGGTGGTCACGCTCGTGTTCTTCACCGTCTACGTGGCCAGCGGACTGGTGGCCGGCGGACTGCTGTTCGAGAGCACGTTCGACATCAGGTTCGAACTCGGAGTGGCCCTGACCGCCCTGGTGATCGTCGTCTACTCCTGCCTGGGCGGCTTCCTCGCCGTGAGCACCACGCACGTCATGCAGAGCACGTTCATGTTCCTCGCCCTGCTCGCGCTGCCCGCCGTCGGAATCGGGGCGCTGGGCGGCTTCCAGGCACTGCGCGACGCCCTCGACAGCAAGAACCCCGAGCTGCTGGACTTCGGCGCCGAGGTCGACTACCTGGACGGACAGTGGACCGCCGCGGGGCCGCTCGGCGCGGTCGCGATGATCTCCCTGCTCTCCTGGGGCCTCGGCTACTTCGGCCAGCCGCACATCCTGGCCCGCTTCATGGGCATCCGCAGCACCGGCGCGATCCCCGCCGCGCGCCGCATCGGCACGGCGTGGGTCGTCGTCGTGCTCACCGGCGCCATCTTCGTCGGCCTGGTGGGGATCGCGCAGACCGGGGCCCCGCTCGGCGACCCGCAGACGGTGTACGTCAGCCTCAGCCAGGCGCTGCTCAACCCCTGGCTCACCGGCGTGATGCTGATCGCCGTGCTGGCCGCGATCATGTCGACCGCGGACAGTCAGCTCCTCGTGTCGTCCGTCGCGCTCACCGAGGACTTCTACCACGCGTTCCTCAGCCGCAGGGCATCCGAGTGGACACTGGTGTGGGTCGGCCGGGCCGCCGTCGTCGTCGTGACCCTGGTGGCCTTCGTGATCGCGTTCAGGGGCGGCGGGCTGCTGGGCATCGTCGCCTACGCCTGGGCGGGCTTCGGAGCGGCGTTCGGACCCGTCGTTTTGCTCTCGCTGTACTGGCCGCGCATGACCTGGGCCGGTGCCATGGCGGGGATCGTGTCGGGCGCGGCGACGGTCCTGCTCTGGCAGGAGATCAATCCGCTGCTCGGCCCGCTGGAGTCGGACGTCTACGAAATGGTCCCCGGCGTCCTGGTCGCCACGGCCGCCGCCCTGGTGTTCGGCAGATTCATCGGGCGGCCTCCGAAGCGGGCCTTCTGGCGGATACCGGGCGGCGGTGTCAGTCAGATGATGCTCACCCCCCACCTCATGCACGCGCCGGTCGGCATCGCCGTCCTCGACACGGATCTGCGCTACGTCTGGGTGAACGAGCCGCTGGACCGCCTGATCCCCCTCGAACGGCGACTGGGGCGGCGCATGGCGGAGGTGCTGCCTCAGGCGGAGGCGGAGGCCTTCGAGGACAAGATGCGCGAGGTCTTGGAGAGCGGCACTCCGGTGATGGACTTCGAGTACCAGGGTGCCGCCTGGGCGGACACCGGCCACGGAGGCGAATCCGACCACGCGGTCTCCGCCTCCTTCTTCGCCATGACGGACCGGCACGGCCGGAACGTGGGCGTCTGGTACATGGTCATCGACGTCACCGAGCGCCGCCGCGCCCAGGAACGCCTGGCCCTGCTGAACGACGCCGCATCCCGCATCGGCAGCACCCTGGACGTGACGCGCACCGCCCAGGAACTGGCCGACGACGCCGTGCCCGCCATCGCCGACTTCGTCGCCGTCGACCTGCTGGACTCGGTGATGTCGGGAGAGGAACCGGCCCCAGGGCCGGTCGGCATGGTGCCCGTCATCCGGCGCGCGGGGCAGCAGTCGGTGCGCGAGGGCTGCCCGGAGTCGACGCTTGCGGTCGGAGAGACGATCCGGCGTGCCCCCCTCTCGCCCGTGACCCGCTGCCTGCTGGAGAGCAGGACCCTCGTGGAGCGGGTCCTGAACCAGGGCTCCAGCCCCTGGGTGACCGAGGACGAGTCGCTGCGCGCCTCCATCCGCGACTACGACTGCCGTTCCCTGATGGTGGTTCCGGTGCGGGCGCGCGGCGTCACCCTGGGCGCGGCCACCTTCGCCCGGTCCAGACGGCTGGGCCCCTTCGAGCGGGACGACGTACGCCTCGCGGAGGAACTCGTCTCCCGCGCGGCGGTGTGCATCGACAACGCGCGGCGCTTCACCCGGGAGCGCACCGCGGCCCGCTCGATGCAGCGCTACCTGCTGCCGCAGGACCTCGCCGGGGGATCCGCCCTGGAGGTGGCGTCGTGGTACCTCCCCGCGGACGCCCCGAGCGGTGTGGGGGGTGACTGGTTCGACGTGATCCCGCTCTCCGGGGCACGGGTCGCACTGGTCGTCGGGGACGTGGCCGGGCACGGCATCACCGCGGCGGCGACCATGGGACGCCTGCGCACCGCGGTACGCACCCTCGCCAACCTCGACCTCTCCCCCGACGAGCTCCTCGCCCACCTGGACGACCTGGTCATCGGCCTCATGGGAGCACACGCCGACGACGTGTCCCCGGCGGACGAGGGGGAGGCCGCGGGCACCGCGTTCATGGGAGCCACCTGCCTGTACGCCGTCTACGACCCGGTCAGCAGGCGGTGCACACTGGCACGGGCCGGGCACCTCCCACCGGTGATCGTCCGTCCCGGCGGCGGCGCCGAGATCCTGGACCTGCCGGCCGGACCACCACTCGGCCTCGGATACCTCCCCTTCCAGTCGGTCGAACTGGAACTGGCGGAGGGCAGCCTCGTCGCCCTCTACACCGACGGCCTCATCGGCTCCGTCGATCCGGACATCGACATCGGGCTCTCCCGGCTGGGCGCCGCCCTCGCGGAACCCCTGCCGACCCTGAAGGAGACCGGCCGCACGGTCATCGACGGTCTGCTGACCGCACCGCCGCCCGACGACGCCGCCCTGCTCCTCGCCCGGACCCGCGTCCTCGCACCGGACCGGGTCGTCTCCTGGGACATGCCCAGCGATCCGGCCGCCGTGGCCGACGCCCGGGCGCGCGCCGCACGGCAGCTGAGGGAGTGGGGGCTGCCCGATCTGGAGTTCACCACCGAGCTCATCGTCAGCGAACTGGTCACCAACGCCGTCCGCCACGCGTCCGGACCGGTCTGTCTCCGCCTCATCCGGGACCGCGGCCTGATCTGCGAGGTCTCCGACGCCAGCAGCACCTCGCCACGGCTGCGGCACGCCCGGACCACCGACGAGGGCGGGCGGGGCCTGTTGATCGTGGCCCAGCTCGCCCACCGCTGGGGCACCCGCTACACCCCGACCGGCAAGATCATCTGGGCGGAGCAGACGGCTCCGGACGTCGAGTGAGCGGTGCGGAACACCCGCTCCCGCGTTCACCGCCATCGTGCCCGGACCCGCTTCCGTGCCCTGGGTCAGCGGCGGCCCCGGAAGCGGCGGCGTTCGGGGGCGGGGCCCTCGGGTGGCGCGTCGGCGAGGCGTACGACGGGGTCGTCGGGGCCCTCACGGCCGGCCACGACCGCCTTGGCGGCGCGCAGACTCTTGGCCCGGTACTGGGCCGCGTCCGCGAGCCGGAAGAGCCGGCGGGCGGAGCGTACCTGGCCGATCGGGTCCGCGGTGGACGCGACGCCGCAGGCGACACCGTCGCCGAGTTCCAGTTCGGCGGCGCGGCGGCAGAGTTCGTCGGCGACCTTGACGACGTCGTCGGCGGGCGGCCCGACGGCGAGCAGGCAGAACTCGTCGCCGCCGAGGCGGGCGGCGAGGGTGCCGGGCAGCATGGCTCCGCAGAGGGAGAGCACGGAGCCGAAGCGTTCGAGGAGCCGGTCGCCGACGGCGTGCCCGCCGGTGTCGTTGACGCGCTTGAGGCCGTTGAGATCGCAGACGACCAGGCTCACCACCGCTCCGTCCATGCGGTGCCGCTCGACGGCCTCCTCCAGGCGCGTGTCCACGGCGCGGCGGTTGGCGAGACCGGTGAGGGAGTCGGTGAACGCCAGCCGCCGGGCCTCCTCCAGCCGCTCGGTCTGGGCGATCCCGGCGGCGACGACCGCGGCCAGTACGGTGGCGAAGTCGGCGTCGCCACGGTGGAAGACGGGGACCCCGAGGGGCCGGGCCACATACAGCTCACCCCAGGCCCGGCCGTGCAGGACGACCGGGGCGACGACACAGCACCCCCGCCCTCGGCGCCGCAGTGCGGCGACCCGCTGATGACAGAAGCCGGCGCGCCCGGCGGTGGGCCCCTCGGCGGTCTCCACCCAGGCGTCGGGCTCACCGCCCCCCGCCCACTGCTCGTGCAGGAACTCGGTGATCTCGGCGAACTGGTGCACCGGGTAGGCCTCGTCCTCCGGGAACTCCTCCTCGTCCTCCGCCCGCTCGCCCACGTTCACGAGCACCCGCAACCGTCCGAGGTCCCGCTCCCACACCGAGAGCGCGGCGAAACTCCCGTCCAGCGCACGGCACGCCCCCAGCGCGGCGGCCCGCCAGGAGTCGCGCGCGGACTGTGCGGCGGCCATCCCCTGCGCCAGCGCCACCACGGCCGCGAGCCGGTCGTCCTCACCCATCACCCCAGGCTAGGGAGATTCGGGAGGAATGGGGAGGTTTGCGGGGCGGTGGGGTGAGAGGGGGAAGCGCGGAGCAGCGCACGACCGATCGGGTGAGTCGCCCGGCTCCCCGGAAGTCACCCACCCGGCTCCACGGGCTCACTCACCCGGCCACCGCGGCTTGCGCTTGTCGTTGAAGGCCGCGACGCCCTCCGCCCGGTCGCCCGAGAACGCCACCGAGCGCCACGCCGCGTCCTCCACCTCCAGGCCGGCCCGCAGGTCCAGCCCGTGCCCGAGCCGCAGGGCCCGCTTCGCCGCCCGCAGGCCCACCGGTGAGTTCACGGCGATCCGGGACGCCAGCGCCAGCGCCTCCCCGCGGTCCTGCCCGTCCTCCACCAGCACGTCCACCAGCCCCAGCTCCCGGGCCTCGGCCGCCTCCACCCGGCGCGCGCTGAAGATCAGCTCGGCAGCCCGCGCCGCCCCCACCCGGCGCGGCAGCAGCTGCGTACCGCCGCCGCCGGGGATGACGCCGACGGACACCTCCGGCAGGCCCACCACCGCGGTGCCGTCCGCCACGATCAGATCGCAGGCCAGGGCCAGCTCGAAACCACCACCCAGGGCGAACCCGTGCACCGCCGCGACCGTCGGCACCGGCAGCTCCAGCACGCCGGTGTACGCCCCCCGCGCGACCGGCCGCTGCCGCACCAGCTCGGCGTCGCTGAGCGAGTTCCGCTCCTTGAGGTCGGCGCCCACACAGAACGCCCGTTCGTGCGTGGACGTCAGCACGACCACCCGTACCTCCCGGTCGGCCCCCAGCGCGGCGCAGGCACCGGCGACCGACCGGGCCATCTCGGTCGACACGGCGTTCATGGCCTTCGGCCGGTCCAGTGCCAGCTCCGCGACATGCCCGTCCTCGTGCCGCCGCACCAGCACGAACTCCCCGAATCGCTCCTCGCCCATGACACCCTCCCGGTTAACGTGGGTTAACAACACTCGGCCCGATCATTCCAGCCGCCCCCCTCCGGGGGAAGCCCGGGCCTCCGCGCCCCCGGTTCCCGATTCACCCACCGACACCCCGTTCGAGTGACATCCCGCCCATCTCGCTCCCCCCGCCCCGGGCGAGCGCATAGCGTGCGCACCGCGACGGCGCACCGGGGGGCGCGAGCGCATCGGGAGGGACCGCCATGAGGACCGACACGTCGCCGGACAACCCGGCGAGGAACGGCCGGAAGGCCGCACAGAGGGACGACGCCGGAGCGGCCGACGGCGTGCCCGCCCCGGCGGAGGACGGCGGCACGGGGCGCCCGACGGTGACGCCCCGCCCCCTGCACACCACCGGCCACCCGCCCCACCCGAGAACTCCACAGCCGACGGCACCGGCACCGCGCGCCAAGGGGACGACGAACACGTCGCCGACCACCGCGGGGCCTACGCCTTCACCGACGCCGACAGCGGCATCCGCACCCGCACCCAGGCCGACGACGGGCCCGGGATCCGCACCGCGCCCCGGGGCCACGACGGGACCGGGTCCCACACCCACGGCCGGTGCCACGACAAAAGCGGCACCCACGCCCAGGGCCGGGGCCACGACAGCAGCGGCGCCCACACCCCGGCCCGGGACGGCGACGGCGACGGCGTCCACACCCGAACCCGGCGCCACAACAGCGCCCCGGCCCGGTGGCAGCCTCGCCACCGGGCACGCAGCCCTCGCCGCTGGCGCCACTGCCACCGCCCGCCCGGCCTCCCGGCCCAAGGGCGCCACTCCCACCGGCCCGTCCTCCCGGCCCGAGGGGACGACGGCCACCGGGGCGCCCGCGCAGCCGAGAACCACCGCCGCTTGCGGACCCCAGGCCCCCGCTCCCCCGCACGCAGCGGAGCGCCGGAAGGCCCCGGCCGACGCGCGCCCTCCGCAGGACGAGGGCGGCACCAGCGCCGAGCGGCCACGCGGGCCGGAGGGCACGTCCGCAGCCGCGGCCGGCCCACCCCGGCGAACGGGTACGCCGACTGCCAGGTCCGCGCCTGCGCCGAAGAGCACACCCACGGCCGCCCGGCCGACTCCCCAGGCCAAGGGCACGCCCGCAGCCGCCGCCCGACCGCCCAGGCCGACGGGCACGCACTCCACCGGGTCCGCGCTTCATCCGACCAGCATTCCCAACCCCGGCCGCGCCGCCCACTTCAAGGTCAGACTCAACGGGCCCACGCACGCGCGGCCGGCCAAGCCACAGCCCGAGGCTGCCGGAACCACACCCGCCCCCACGCCCAAGGACGCCACGGCCGCCGAGCCCCAGCGCCACAAGCGCGGTGCCACCGCCCCCGGCGAGCGTCCGCGAGCGACGGGCACCACAACCGCCGGACCCACGCCCCAACCGCCCGGCCCGCCCACCACCGGACCCACGCCACCCCAACCGCCCAGCCCCTCCACCACCGGACCCACGCCGCCTCAATCACCCGGCACCACCACGGACACGGGCACGCCACCCCGACCGCCCGGGCCCACCACCGCACGCACAACACCCCAACCCCCCGATCCCACCACCACACGCACAACACCCCAGCCACCCGGTATCACCGCCACCAGGCGCACGACGTCTCAGTCCTCGGCACACAGTCCGGGAGGCCCTGCGCAGCAGCGGCGCCCCCAAGCGCCCGCCGCCGGACCCGCGCGTAAGCCTTCTGCCCGGACCGCCGCCCCGCCCGCCCAGGACGGCGGGCCCGACGCCGCCTCTCCCGGTGGCCGGGGACGGCACCGGCGGCCACGGCGGCGCAAGGTGCTTCTGGCGCTCGGCGGGCTGGTCCTGGCCGCCGGGCTGATGAGCGTCGTCCGCGTAGGGACGCCCGAGTACGGCGACGGCGGTCCCGGAGCCGGCGCGGCCGGGCGGAGCCCCGGGGCCGTGGCCGGGAGCGAGCCGGCGACCGATACCGTCGCCACGGTTCCCGCCGGCACCGGGGACACCCGGGCCACGAATCCGCCGGACTCCGCCGCGCAGGGCAGTCCGGACATGCCGCACGCGCACGGCACGGCCCCCGGCACGCCGTCGGCCCCGAGCGCCGCCGCCCGGCCTCAGGGGAACGCGCCCGCCCCGGTCCCGGGCCGGTCCACGACCGTTCCGCACGCCCCCGAGGCTCCGCAGGTGCCTGGCGTCCCGTCCGCCTCGGCCACCAGCGGTCCCACCAGTCCGCCGCCGCGCCCGCCCACGGACGGCCCGGCGCCCTCCCCCACGCCCAGCGCCCCGGCTCCCGAGCCGGACCGGCCCGGCCTCTGCCTGCCGATCGTCGACCTGTGTCTGGGCCTGCGCTGACCGAGGGGAGGCGCGGCTACGAGGATCCGTCCCGCCGCGTGAGCAGCCACGGCTCGACCACGCCCAGCCCACGCACCGGGCGCTGCCACATCGGCTGAAGCCCGAAGCGGTACGCGGGCGGCGCCTCGCCCTCCTTCTCCGCGGCCGCCGCGGCCTCGGCCGCCTCCGCCTCGGAGGCGGGGGCCTCACCGCTGCGGATCAGCTCCTCGGCGAACGCGCTGTCGACCAGGACCGCGTCCCGTGGCGCTATGGACGTCAGACGGGAGGCCAGGTTCACCGTGGTTCCGAAGACATCACCCATGCGGGTGGTCACCGTGCCGAAGGCGATGCCCACCCGCAGCTCCGGCATCGTCTCGTCGTTCGCCAGGGTCTCGATGAGCCGTAGCGCGATCTCGGCCGCGACGGCGGAGTCGTCCGCGGCGTACAGCACCTCGTCGCCCAGCGTCTTGATCAGACGTCCGCCCCGCGCCGCGACCAGGTCGGCCGCCGTGGTCTCGAAGGCCTCGACCAGTTCGCCGAGTTCCTCCTCCTCCAGGCGACGCGTCAGCCGCGTGAATCCGACCAGGTCGGCGAAGCCGACGGCCAGCCGCCGGTCGACCATCTCCTCGTCGTCCCCCGCCTGCACGACCCGCCCGGTGGCCGCGGCGAGCTGGCGACGCCAGACGTAGACGAGGAACTCCTCCAGTTCCGGCAGGAGCAGCTCGATCAGCGGATAGGTCACCTCGGTGCGGGTCATGCCGGGCTCGGGCGGCTCGGTCAGGCCCTCCAGGAAGGAGTCGATCTGCCACTCGGCGAGCCGGGCGGTGGTCTGCCCGGTGGAGCGGGCGACCTGCACCGCCATCGCCTCGCTGAGCAGTCCCGCCTCGACCAGACCTGCCAGGCGCCGCAGCGCCAGGACGTCCGCCTCGGTGAGCGCCTTGGCCTGGCCTATGTCGGCGAAGCCCATGGCGCGCCAGAAGCGGGAGGCCAGTTCCATGGAGACACCGGCGCTGCGGGCCGCCTGGAACGGCGTGTAGCGCCGCTCGGCGCCCAGGATGAGCCCTTCGAGCCGCAGGGCGAGCGGGTCCTCGCCGGAGTCGGCGCCCTGCGGGTCCATGCCGGAGCCCGTGTCGTCGACGGTCACGCCTGCTGCCCTTCCGATCTGCCGCGGTCAGGTATCGACCGGCCCCAACTTTACGTCAGCTGTGCCCCAGGTCACTCCTCCCGGAACCGCGGCTAAACCCCCCTCAAGTGCACGATGTCGCCCGCGCCGACCGGCTCCTGCACGCCGTCCGCCGTCGCCAGCACCAGCCGTCCGTCGCCGTCCACCGCGACCGCCTCTCCGATGATCGACCGGTCTCCCGGCAGTTCGGCCCGCACCGTCCTCCCCAGCGTCGCGCACCCGGCGGCATACGTCTCCTGCAAGCCACTGGCCGCCGGGTCGCCCCCGGCCGTCCGCCAGCGCCGGTACCACTTCTCCAGGGACCGCAGCACGGCCCGCAGCAGCGGGTCCCGGTCCGTGTTCGCCGCTCCGGCCAGCGCCAGCGATCCCGCCGTCGGCACCGGCAGTTCCTTCTCGCGGAGCGTGACGTTGAGGCCCACGCCGATGACCACGCCGTCGTCGGCCGCCCGCTCGGCGAGGATGCCGCCGGCCTTGCGTTCCTCGCCGCCGACGGTGACCAGCAGGTCGTTGGGCCACTTGAGTGCCGTGTCGACCCCGGCCGCCCGGGACAGGCCCGTCGCCACGGCCACGCCGGTGAGCAGCGGCAGCCAGCCCCAGCGGGCCACCGGAATCTCCGCCGGACACAGCAGCACGGAGAAGAACAGGCCCGAGCGCGGTGGGGCGGTCCACTGGCGGTCGAGGCGCCCCCGCCCGGCGGTCTGCTCCTCGGCGACCAGCACCGCCCCCTCCGCCGCCCTGCCCTCGGCGGCGCGGGCCACCAGGTCGGAGTTGGTGGAGCCGGTGCTCTGCACCACGTGCACCTCGGACCACACGCCGCCCTCGCGCACCAGCGCCTTGCGCAGGGCCGCGGCGTTCAGGGGCGGCCGGTCCAGATCGGTCCAGCGGTTGCTCGGGTCTGATGCATCTCGGGGCGTCATGCAAGCCACCCTAGGTGTGGTAAACGCCGCACTGCCGATCGATAGGCACCCCACTACGCTACGGATGAGTAACCGTCCCCCCTTTTGAGCAGGCAGGGAGCCACATCCCGATGTCCGAGCCGGAAGAGCGTCAAGAGCGTCAAGAGCGTCAAGAGATCGACATCCACACGACCGCGGGCAAGCTCGCGGATCTCCAGCGCCGTATCGAGGAAGCGACGCACGCCGGCTCCGCTCGCGCCGTCGAGAAGCAGCACGCGAAGGGCAAGTTGACGGCGCGTGAGCGGATCTCACTGCTGCTCGACGAGGGTTCCTTCGTGGAGCTGGACGAGTTCGCCCGGCACCGCTCCACCCACTTCGGCCTGGACCGGAACCGCCCCTACGGCGACGGTGTGGTGACGGGGTACGGCACCGTCGACGGCCGTCCCGTCGCCGTGTTCTCGCAGGACTTCACCGTCTTCGGCGGGGCGCTCGGCGAGGTCTACGGGCAGAAGATCGTCAAGGTGATGGACTTCGCGCTGAAGACCGGCTGCCCGGTCATCGGCATCAACGACTCCGGCGGCGCCCGGATCCAGGAGGGCGTGGCCTCGCTGGGGGCGTACGGCGAGATCTTCCGCCGCAACACCCACGCCTCGGGCGTGATCCCGCAGATCAGCCTGGTCGTCGGGCCCTGCGCGGGCGGCGCGGTCTACTCGCCCGCCATCACCGACTTCACGATCATGGTCGACCAGACCTCGCACATGTTCATCACCGGCCCGGACGTCATCAAGACCGTCACCGGCGAGGACGTCGGCTTCGAGGAGCTGGGCGGCGCCCGCACCCACAACACCGCCTCCGGCGTGGCCCATCACATGGCCGGGGACGAGAAGGACGCCATCGAGTACGTCAAGCAGCTGCTGTCGTACCTGCCGTCCAACAACCTCAGCGAGCCCCCGGCGTTCCCCGAGGAGGCGGACCTCGCCCTCACCGACGAGGACCGTGAGCTGGACACGCTGGTCCCGGACAGCGCGAACCAGCCGTACGACATGCACACGGTGCTCGAACACGTCCTGGACGACGGCGAGTTCTTCGAGACGCAGCCGCTGTTCGCACCGAACATCATCACCGGCTTCGGCCGCGTCGAGGGCCGCCCGGTCGGCCTGGTCGCCAACCAGCCGATGCAGTTCGCCGGTTGCCTCGACATCGCCGCCAGCGAGAAGGCGGCGCGGTTCGTCCGGACCTGCGACGCGTTCAACGTCCCGGTGATCACCTTCGTCGACGTGCCCGGCTTCCTGCCCGGCGTCGACCAGGAGCACGACGGCATCATCCGGCGCGGCGCCAAGCTGATCTTCGCGTACGCGGAGGCCAGCGTCCCGCTGATCACCGTCATCACGCGCAAGGCGTTCGGCGGTGCCTACGACGTCATGGGCTCCAAGCACCTGGGCGCCGACCTCAACCTGGCCTGGCCGACCGCCCAGATCGCCGTGATGGGCGCGCAGGGCGCCGTCAACATCCTGCACCGCCGCACCATCGCGGAGGCGGAGGCCGAAGGCAACGGTGACGCCACCCGGGCGCGGCTCATCCAGGAGTACGAGGACACGCTCCTCAACCCCTATGTCGCCGCGGAGCGGGGCTACGTCGACGCGGTGGTCATGCCGTCCGACACGCGCAGCCACATCGTGCGCGGTCTGCGTCAACTGCGCACCAAGCGGGAATCCCTGCCTCCGAAGAAGCACGGCAACATCCCCCTCTAGAAGACCCCGACCTGCTGGAGCAGATATGACGATCAAGGTCGTACGGGGCAATCCGACCCCGGAGGAGCTGGCCGCCGCCCTGGCGGTGGTCCGCGCCCGCGCCGCGGCGGCTTCGGCCCTGCCGTCCGGCGCGCCCGGCCCGCGGGACTCCTGGTCCGATCCGGCCCGCCTCGCGGCGCAGCACATGCCCCAGGCGGGCCCGGCGGCGTGGGCGCGCACCTACTGGCCGGCCTGAAGCACGTCCGCGACGGCTTCGGCCATCTCCTCGTGACCCGGGTCGTTCGGGTGCAGGTGATCGCCGAAGTCGTACGCCGGGTCCAGCCGGTCCGGGTCCGCCGGACCGGCCAGGACCCGGTGCAGGTCCACCCGAGGTGTCCGAGAACGTCACGCCCGAGCCGCCGGACGCCTGTCCGCCCGTACCACGTCGAGTCGTCGAGCAGCGGGTTCCCGCCGATTCCCGCGTTGGTCACCGGCCGGCCCGTGCGCCTCGCCGGCGCGTCCGGCCAGCGGCAGCCGGTGCCGGGGGCCGAGCCGAAGCCCCGGTGAGCGTCTCCCACGCGCCCACCGCGAGTTCCGAGGCATCGCTCACCCGGTGCCCGCGCGCCGGTATCGCGGCCTGGAGGGCGCCCGCGAAGGTGAGCCGGCGGATCGAGCCCGGCTCGCCGGCGGCACCGGCGGCCGTGCGCGCCACCGTGGCGCCCGCCACCCGCACGGGTGAGGTGCCGTACGCGTTCGAGAGCCGGACGCGCAGCTTTCCGCCGCCCGCCGTGAGCCGGACGGCCTGGCGCGGCGACCGCCGCCGGAAGCCCTCTCGGGACCAGTCGGGGCTGAAGCCGTCGAACCGTCTGCGCAACTTGAGTACGCGTACTCAGGCGCCGCCCGGCCGCGCCGCTCACGATCGGGGGCATGCTGTGGTCCGACCCGGAGAACGAACCGCCGAAGGAACTGCGTGACATGCAGGAGATGTTGCGGCGGCTGGGTGTTCTCATGGCGCTGGCCATGGTCGTCACGATGATCGTGCTCGGCCTGGGGTGAGCCGTTCGGAGTACGCCGATACGCTGGCCGCATGACTGACCAGCCGCGCCGCCGACTCGTGCTCGCCTCCCAGTCCCCCGCCCGGCTCGGACTGCTGCGGCAGGCCGGGCTCGATCCCGAGGTGATCGTGAGCGGCGTCGACGAGGACGCCGTCACCGCGCCCACGCCCGCCGAGCTGGCGCTCGCGCTCGCCGAGGCGAAGGCCTCCGTGGTGGCCGCCCGGCCCGCGGTCAAGGGCGCCCTGGTGATCGGCTGCGACTCGGTGCTCGACCTGGACGGCGAGGCGCTCGGCAAGCCCGCCGACGCCGAGGAGGCCACCGCGCGCTGGAAGGCCATGCGCGGCCGCGCCGGAACGCTCCAGACGGGCCACTGCGTCTATGACACGCTCAGCGGGCGGTACGCGTCCGCCACCGCCTCCACGGTCGTCCATTTCGGTGATCCCTCCGACGAGGAGATCACCGCGTACGTGGCCTCCGGCGAGCCCCTCCATGTCGCCGGGGCCTTCACCCTGGACGGCCGTTCGGCGCCCTTCATCGACGGCATCGACGGCGACCACGGCAACGTGATCGGCATCAGCCTGCCCCTGGTACGCCGGCTGCTGGCGGAACTGGGCGTCGGGATCACGGAGTTGTGGGCGCCGGCGGAGGGCTGACCGGAGCGTCCGTGACCGGGGAGCCGTCCTCCGGCGAGTCCCCCGTGCCGTCCGGGCCGTCCCCGGCCTCCTCGGGCGCGGGCCGCCGCTGACCGTCGTACGTCATCAGGAGCAGCACGAGCAGGCCCATCACCACCATCATGAACAGGAACGCGCCCCGGCCCACCAGCCCCCAGCCGACCGCCCCCAGCACGCCGTGCACCACGGCCGCGCTGATCAGCAGGACGCGCCCGAGACCGGCCGGGGCGCGGTCGCGCACGCCGACCAGCAGGGCGACCACGCCGCACAGGACGAAGTAGAGCCCGAAGACCACGCCGCCGATCTTCGAGGACAGGGACATCAGGTCCGGGTCGAGGCCGGCCAGGGACATGTCCTGGTTGTCGACCACCATCCCCATGATCCACTGCAGCGCCGCGATGCCGCATCCCTCGGCGAAGAGCACGAGCGCCACGATCCACGCCACCGGCCTGCGCACCATCGGTCCCACCCCGTTTCGACCGCCGTACCGCCACATGGGGTCGTTACCCCGAGTACGTTCGAGTACTTCGCGCACGCTACTAACGGGTAAAGCGCGGGACAAGGGTTGAGCCGCGAGCAAAGAATCATTGGGCCATTCGTAGGGACTCCACAAAGAATCGGAGTGGGGCGCGGCACGCTCTCACAGAGACCTTGACCACATGGGAAGGCTAGGGTTTGCCGGAGGAATCCTGCGTACCGTGCCGCGACAAGGGATTTCGCGGGTCGAGCAAGCCTCGCATCACGCTCCGTGTGGGCAAGCTCACCATTGGGGACGGGTCGAAGTGCCGTGTCGGCAGTCCCTAAACTCGGCTTGTTTCAAGGAGGGAGCCTCATCGTGCGCAAGGTGCTCATCGCCAACCGTGGCGAAATCGCTGTCCGCGTTGCCCGGGCCTGCCGGGACGCCGGGATCGCGAGCGTGGCCGTCTACGCCGACCCGGACCGGGACGCTCTGCATGTCCGCGCCGCGGATGAGGCGTTCGCCCTGGGTGGTGACACCCCCGCCACCAGCTACCTCGACATCGGCAAGGTCCTGAACGC